>NZ_JAUSZL010000002.1:6101097-6406152 GCF_030817535.1 Streptomyces sp. V3I8
ACATCCGAACATCTGACGTCCGATCCGGACTCGGGTCCGGACTCGGGGCCGGGTTCGGGGCCGGGCTGAGACCCGGTTCCGGGCTCGGACCCGGCCCCGGGCTCGGACTGAGGTCCTACGGCTTACGCCCGGTGCCCGACGGCCGTGCGGCGAAAAGACGATGTACGGGGCAGGGGGCCGCTGCGACCATGACCTCTATGCCCACGCTCAGAGTCGCCGAAGAGATACCCGCGTCCCGCTCCCGTCGTCCCGCGCCGCCCGCCTGGCTGGTGGTCGCCCTGGCCTGCGCGGGCCAGTTCCTCGTCGTCCTCGACGTGTCCGTCGTCAATGTGGCGCTGCCGTCGATGCGTTCCGACCTGGGACTGAGCGCCCCGGGACTGCAGTGGGTCGTCAACGCGTACACCATCGCCTTCGCCGGCTTCATGCTGCTCGGCGGCCGGGCCGGCGACCTGTACGGGCGCAAGCTGATGTTCCTGGTCGGGCTGGCGCTGTTCACGCTGGCCTCGCTGGCGGGCGGGCTCGCCCAGGCGGAGTGGCAGCTGCTGGCCGCGCGGGCCGTGCAGGGACTCGGCGCGGCCGTGCTCGCCCCCTCGACCCTGACGATCCTCACGTCGGCCGTGCCCGAGGGGGCCCCGCGTGCGCGCGCCATCGCGACCTGGACCGCGGTCGGCGGAGGCGGCGGCGCGGCGGGCGGGCTCGTCGGCGGGCTCCTGGTGGACGGCCTGAACTGGCGGTGGGTCCTGCTGATCAACGTCCCGATCGGCGCCGTGGTGCTGGCCGGCGCCCTGTTCTGGCTCGTGGAGAGCCGGGCCGGCGGCGGGCGGCGGCTCGACCTGCCGGGCGCCGTACTGGTGACGTCGGGGCTCGCGACCCTCGCGTACGGGATCGTGCAGACCGAGGCCGCGGGGTGGGCGTCCGCCGCGACCCTGGTCCCGCTGGCCGGCGGGGCCGCGCTGATCGGGCTGTTCCTGCTCGTCGAGGCGCGGACGCAGGCGCCGCTGATGCCGCTGGGACTGTTCCGGGTGCGGTCCGTGTCCTCGGCGAACGTGGCGATGTTCCTGTGCGGCTCGGCGATGTTCTGCATGTGGTTCTTCATGACGCTGTACGCGCAGAACGTGCTCGGCTACACACCCCTGGAGGCCGGGCTGGCGCTCGTGCCCAGCTCGCTCGCGGTGGTCCTGGGCTCGAAGGCCGCACCCGGGTTCATGCGGGTCGTGGGGGCGCGCAACGTCGCGGTGACCGGCGCGCTGGTGGCGGCGGCCGGGTTCGGATGGCAGTCCACGATGAGCGCGGACGGGGCGTACGTCACCACGATCATGCTGCCCGGTGTCCTGATGATGCTCGGCGCGGGACTCTCCGCGACGCCGCTCGCCGCCGTTGCCACGTCCGGGGCGGCGGCGGGGGACGCGGGGCTGGTGTCCGGGCTCGTCAACACCTCGCGGACGATGGGGGGTTCGCTCGGGTTGTCCGTGATGGCGACGATCGCCGCGGCGCGGAGCGGGGGAGAGGGGTCGGCCGCGGCGCTCACGCAGGGGTATGCGCTGGTGTTCCGCACGGGGTGCCTCGTGCTGCTCGGCGGGGCGGTGCTGATGCTGGTGTGGCTGCCGCGCGGCTCCGCCGGGCCGCGGGGGACGGGGCGGGGGACGGGACGGGAGACGGGACGGGGGAAGGCGCGTCGTCCGCCGCGGGTGCGTCGTGGCCGGTCGAGCGGTTCCCCGCGCCCCTGAAACGCGAAATCCCCTCACCGGAGGGGGGAGGAGGGACTACAGCCAGCCCTGGTGGCGGGCTTCCCTCATGGCCTCCATCCGGTTTCGGGTGGACGTCTTGCCGATGGCCGAGGAGAGGTAGTTGCGGACCGTCGATTCGGAGAGGTGGAGCCTGGCGGCGATGTCGGCGACGGTCGCGCCGTCCGCCGAGGCCTTCAGCACGTCGCACTCGCGGGCGGTGAGCGGGCTGGGGCCGGCGCCCAGCGCGGCCGCCGCCAGCGCCGGGTCGATGACGACCTCCCCGGTCAGCACCTGGCGGATCGCCCGGGCCAGCTCCTCCACGGGCCCGTCCTTGACCAGGAACCCGGCGGCGCCCGCCTCCATGGCCCGCCGCAGGTAACCGGGGCGGCCGAAGGTGGTGAGGATCAGCACCCGGCAGTCGGGCGTCTCCTCCCGCAGCAGTGCGGCGGCGTCCAGCCCGCTGATCCCGGGCAGTTCGATGTCCAGCAGCGCCACATCGGGCCGCGACTCCAGGGCCGCCCCCACGATGGCGTCCCCCGTCCCGACCTGTGCCACGACCTCGATGTCGGTCTCCATCCCGAGGAGCAGGGCGAGCGCGCCCCGCATCATCCCCTGGTCCTCGGCGAGCAGAACACGGATGGACTTGGCAGGCCGATACTCCCGGGGCATCTCGTTCACACGCCCACACTAGGCCGGACCTGCCCTTGAAGGCCGCGCGAACCCACGCGCCCCGCGCCCGCGCGATTCGGGCCCGCGCGATCCGGGGTCTGCGCCCCGGGCCTGTGCGATCCGGGCCGCCAGCCGGGGCCCGCGCCCCGGACCCATGCGGCCCGGGCCCGCGCGACCTGGGATCTATGCTCCGGGCCCACGCGGCCTGGGCCCGCGCGATTCGAGGTCTACGCCCCGGGCCTGTGCGATTCGGGGGCCGCCAGCCGGGGCCCGCGCCCCGGACCCATGCGCCCCGGGCCCGCGCGATTCAGGATCTACGCTCCGGACCCACGCGACCTGGGCCCGCGCGATTCGGGGTCTACGCCCCGGGCCCGCGCCCCGGACCCATACGGCCGGGGCCCGCACGATCCGGGGCCCGCTACCCGGACCTATACGGCCAGGGGCCCGCGGCCTGGGATCTGCGGCCCGCGGCCAGGAACCCGCGGCCCGCAGCCCGGGCTGCCTCCCGGCCGGTAGGCCTCACGCCGCGGTCGGCTCCGGCTCCGGCTCCAGGACCGGTAGCTCCGCCGTCACCACGAACCCGCCCCGGGTCCCCGCCCCCGCCCCCAGCGCCCCGCCCGCCGCCGCGAGCCGCTCCGCCAGCCCCTTCAGCCCGGTGCCGGCGGGACCGGTGCCCGAGGTGTCGGAGACGCCGGTGCCGTCGTCCGAGACGCTGACCCGGACGCGTTCCGCGGAGCCGTCCACCGCGATCTCGCACCGCGTCGCCCCGCTGTGCCGCACCGCGTTGGTCACCGCCTCCCGCACCACCCACCCCAGCAACGCCTCCGCCCGCGCGGGCAGCGGCGGCCCCGACTGCCGTACGACCGGCTCGATCCCCGCCGCCAGCAGCGCCGACCGCGCCCGGTCCAGGTCCGCCGCGAGGCTGCCCTCGCGGTACCCCGTGACCGCCTCGCGTATCTCCGTCAGCGCCTGCCGGCCGACCGACTCGATGTCGCAGACCTGGACGAGCGCCGCGTCCAGGTCCCGGGGGGCCAGGCGCCGGGCCGCCTCCGACTTGACCACGATGACGGACAGCGTGTGGCCCAGCAGGTCGTGCAGGTCGCGCGAGAACCGCAGACGCTCCTCCTCGACGGCCCGCCGCGCCAACTCCTCGCGGGCCGAACGCAGTTCACGTACGGCATCCGACAGGGACAGGATCGCTGCGGTCACCATGGTGGACAGGAACGTGCCGTACGCGACGTTCACCGCGCCCCACCCGTCCCGCAGCCCGGCCACGACACCCGCGAGCACGCTCAGTCCGATACCGGTCCTGCCCAGCCACGGTCCCCGCACGACCGCCCCCGCGGCCAGCCCGAGCAGCGGGAAGAAGAGCAGCCAGCTGCCCCCGTACAGGCCGCCGAGCAGACAGGTCACCACGCCCAGGGCGAGCAGCGCACGCCGGGTGGAACGGGATTCGCGGGCCTCCTTCGAGAAGGCGCGGAACACCACGTGGATGTAGAGGGAGTTGAAGACGAAGAGGCCGATGCCGCCGACCCAGGGGTTCGGGGCCTTGCCCTGGAGGAGGTTGGAGAAGGCGCCCATGCCCATGAGGAGCCAGGGCAGGAGCGCGAAACCGCTGGGCGGCGGGCCCAGGTGCTCCGGCAGCTTCCCCGCCCGGCGTGCCTTCCGCCGGCCGGCGACGAACCCCCGGCCCGCGTCGAACGTGCCCAGGCCCGCGTCGAACGCGCCCAGGCCCGCGTCGAACGCGCCCCGGCCGGCCCCGCACCGGGCCCGGTTCTCCCGTCGCGCCGACATCCGACGACCGATCCTTCGCAACCAGGACATGTCCTCAACCCCCGTTCAGACGGTCCGCGCGGTCCTGCGGTACGAGACCACAGCGTACGAGCCGAAGACCAGCAGCCAGCCGGTCAGCACCAGCACCGCTCCCGGGGCGGGCGCCCGCCCGTCGGCGACGGCCGTACCGAGCTGCGCGAAGCGGTTCGTGGGTGTGTAGGCGGACAGGGACCGCAGCCAGCCCGGGAAGAGGACCAGGGGGAACCACAGTCCGCCGACCACCGCGAGCGTCAGGTTGCACACCATGTTCACCACGCCCGTGCCCTGCGCGGTCAGCCGGTAGCCGTTGCCGAGGCCGAGCAGCGTGAAGGGGACCGAGCCGAGCCACAGCGACAGCGCGATCACCGCCCACTTCCAGGCGTCGAGGCGTACGCCGTTGACCAGGCCGCCCGCCGCGAGGACCGCCACGATCGCGGGCAGGACGGTCACCGCGCCCGTCAGCGCGCGCCCCGCCACCACCTGGCGCGGGCTCATCGGGGTGATCCTCAGTTGCCGCAGCCAGCCGGTCGACCGGTCCTCGGCGACCCCGCCGCCGGTGTTCAGGGCCGAACCCATCGCCCCGTACGCGGCCATGCCGATCATGGAAGCGGTCTTCCAGTCGCTGTCGGCACCGCCGCCGAGGTTGGTGAACAGCAGGTACATCACCACCGGCATCACGACACCGCCGATCATGAAACCGACGTCGCGCAGTGTCCGGCGCACTTCGAGCCGCAGATAGCCGATCATCACACCGACTCCAGGGAAGCGGGCCGGGCCACCGTGCCGGAGGCCGTGGCGGTCAGGGCCAGGAACGCGTCGTCCAGTGAGGCCGGGGCGACCTCCAGGTCCCGTACCGCGCCGCGCTCCGCGAGCGCGACCACCGTCGCGTCCGGGTCGTCGCTCCGCAGCCTGGCCCGGTCCCCGCGGACCTCCAGGGAGACCACCCCGGGCAGCGCGGACAGCCAGGCCGTGCCGGCGCCCGCGAGGTCGAAGGCGACGAGGCTGCCGCCGGCCGCGCGCCGCAGCTGCTCGCCGGTGCCGTCGGCGACGATCCGCCCGTGGTCGACGACGACGATCCGGTCGGCGTTGGCGTCCGCCTCCTCCAGGTGGTGCGTGGAGAAGAGGACGGTGTGGCCGTGGCGCGCGTAGGCCCGCATCGAGTCCCAGAAGGCGTACCGGGCCTCCACGTCCAGCGCGGCGGTCGGCTCGTCGAGCACGATCAGCGAGGGGTTCCCGACGAGCGCGACCGCGAACCGCACCCGCTGCGTCTGGCCCCCGGAAAGCCGGTCCACGCGCCGCCCGGCGAGTTCCGCGACGCCCGCCAGCCGCAGCGCCTCCGTGACGGGCATCGGCGCGGGATACGTACCCGCCACGAACCCGACCAGCTCACCGACCGTCACCCGCGGCACCGGCCGGCCGTCCTGCAGCATGGCGCCGACGCGGCCGGCCCGTACGGCGTGCTCCGGAGCGGCGCCGAAGAGGCGGACGGTGCCCTCGTCGGGTGTGTCCAGGCCCAGCAGGAGCGCGATCGCGGTGGACTTGCCCGCGCCGTTGCGGCCGAGCAGCGCGACCGTCTCGCCGGGTGCGATCTCCAGGTCGATCCCGTCCACGGCCCGTACGGCGCCGAACGTCCTGACCGCTCCCGTGAGGGACACGGCCCCCACCCCGGTCGCTGCCCTCGTCCTCGTTCCCGTTCCCGTCCCCGTCTTCGTCATGGGTACGACGCTACGGAGGGGCGGGCGGGGCGCGGCAGAGGCGCATGTACGGACCCGGGCAGGACAAATGTCACGGCCCGGGACCCACGAGGTGCGCGCCCGACGCTATCTGACATGGCGTCAGGAGGCTTCACATGTGCCCGGGGCTCGGCTATACAGAAGGCGCCGGGACTGGAACGCGTTCTAGAACGGGTGAAGGGTTCCCGGCCCGGAGTCGACCTCGGTGCGACCGACGGTGCGGACGGCCGCACCGGGGTCTTTCCGTTCAGCAGCCCGTTCAGCAGCCGGTTCAGCAGTCCGTTCAGCAGTCCGTTCGGAGTCAGGAGCCCCATGCCCATCGACGTTGCCCAGGCCCTCGCGGCCGAGCCCCGGTCGGCCGGGATCGCCTGGGGCCACAAGGACGTCCAGCTCTACCACCTCGGCCTCGGCGCCGGCGTGCCGGCGACCGACCCCGACGAACTGCGCTACACGCTGGAGTCCCGGCTGCACGTCCTGCCGAGCTTCGCGACCGTCGCGGGCGCGGGCTCCCCGGGGGTGATCGGCGGCCTGTCCATGCCGGGCGTCGACGTCGACCTCGCGCGCGTCCTGCACGGCGGCCAGACCGTCACGCTGCACCGGCCGATCCCGGTCACCGGCGAGGCGGTGGCCACCGCCCGGATCGCCGCCGTGTACGACAAGGGCAAGGCCGCCGTCCTCGTCCTGCGCACCGAGGTCGCCGACGACGAAGGCCCGTTGTGGACCAGCGACGCCCAGATCTTCGTACGCGGCGAGGGCGGCTTCGGCGGCGACCGCGGCCCCTCGGTCCGCGCCGAACCGCCGACGGGCGCGCCCGACCGGACGATCGAGCGCCCGGTCCGCGAGGACCAGGCGCTCCTCTACCGGCTCTCCGGCGACCGGAACCCGCTGCACGCCGATCCCGGGTTCGCCAAGCTCGCGGGCTTCGACCGTCCGATCCTGCACGGGCTGTGCACGTACGGGATGACGCTGAAGGCGGTCGTGGACACCGTGCTCGGCGGTGACGTCGGCCGGGTCCGCTCCTACGCCGCGCGCTTCGCCGGGGTGGTGTACCCGGGCGAGACCCTGCGCATCCGCCTGTGGCGGGAGGAGGGCAGGGTCCGGGTGACGGTGGGCGCGGCCGGCCGAGGCGACGCGCCGGTCCTCACCGACACCGTCGTCGAGCACGCCTGAGCGCCGGACGGGCCCGGGAGCCGGGCGCGCCTGACCGCTGAGCCGCCCGGGAGCCGGGCGCGCCCGAACGCCGTACGTACGTTTCCGAGGGGAGCCGCATCATGCGCGCAGCCGTACTGCAGGAGATCGGCCAGGACAAGCTGGAGGTGTTCGACGACATCGAGACGAAGGGCTTCGGCCCCGGCCGGGTACGGATCCGGGTACGGGCCACCGGCCTGTGCCACTCGGACCTGTCGGCGATGGCGGGCGTGCTGCCGCAGCCGGCGCCGTTCGTCCCCGGACACGAGGGCGCCGGTGAGGTCCTGGAGGTCGGTGAGGGCGTCACGGGTGTGCGGCCCGGCGACCGGGTCGTCGTCTGCTGGCTGCCCGCGTGCGGGGAGTGCGCCGCCTGCAAACGCGGGCAGACGCAGCTGTGTCTCGCCGGGTTCATGAACGCCGGCACCCCCAACTTCGCGCGCGGCGGACAGGCCGGGGGCGGTTCCTCGGACCTGTTCGGCTTCGCGGGCACCGGGACCTTCGCCGAGGAGGTCGTGGTCGACGCGGGCTGCGCGGTGCCGATCCCGGACGACGTGCCCTTCGACATCGCCGCCCTCATCGGCTGCGGGGTCACCACCGGGCTCGGTGCCGCCCTCAACACCGCGGATGTGGAGGCCGGTTCGTCGGTCGCCGTGATCGGGTGCGGAGGCGTCGGCATCAGCGCGATCCAGGGCGCCCGGCTCAAGGGGGCCGCGGAGATCGTCGCCGTCGACCCCGTCCTCTCGCGCCGCGAGGCCGCGCTGAGGTTCGGCGCCACCCGGGCCGTCTCACCCGAGGAACTCCCCGACGCCAAGCAGTCGGTGACCGCGGGCGAGGGCTTCGACTACGTCTTCGAGGTCGTCGGCCGCTCCGCCACCGCCCGCACGGCGTACGACCACACCCGCCGCGGCGGCACGCTGGTCGTCGTCGGCGCGGGAGCCATGGACGACTTCCTGCAGCTCAACATGTTCGAGCTGTTCTTCGACGAGAAGCGGATCCTGCCGTCCATGTACGGCGGAGGGGACGTCCTGCGGTCGTACGAGCGGACCGTCGCCCTGTGGCGGGCTGGCCGCATCGACCTGGAGAGCCTGATCACGCACCGGGTGCCGCTGAGCGACATCAACGAGGCGCTCGACCAGATGCGTACGGGTGTGGCGCTGCGGACCTGCATCGAGATCTGACGCCACCGCGAAGCACCGCTCCTGCCGGCCGAGTTGAGTTGAAGGGACTTCGATGTCACTGCCACTTGAGGGACGGGCGGCGGTCGTGACGGGCGCGGGCCGCGGCCTCGGCCGGGCCGAGGCGCTGGAGCTCGCCCGGCTCGGCGCGGCCGTCGTCGTCAACGACTTCGGACAGTCCGGCCGGGACGGCTCGGGCGAGGCGTCGGCCGCGCCCGCCGAGGAGGTCGCCGCCGAGATCCGGGCGGCGGGCGGCCGGGCGGTCGCACACACCGGGGACGTGGCCGACCTGGAACAGGCCTGGCAGCTGGTCGAGTTGGCGGTCGCGGAGTTCGGACAGCTGGACGTCCTCGTCAACAACGCGGGCATCCTGCGCGACCGGATGGTCTTCTCGATGTCCGAGGACGAATGGGACTCCGTGATCCGGGTCCATCTGAAGGGCCACTTCAACACGACCCGCTTCGCGTCCGCGCACTGGCGGTCGCGGTCCAAGGCGGCGGGCGCGCCGGTGTACGGGCGGATCGTGAACACCAGCTCGGAGGCGTTCCTCGCGGGCTCCGCCGGGCAGCCCAACTACGCGGCCGCCAAGGGCGGGATCGTCGGTCTCACGACCTCCACGGCGCTGGCGCTCGCGAAGTACGGCGTCACGGCGAACGTGATCTGCCCGCGCGCCCGGACCCGTATGACGGCGGACGTGTTCGCGGGCGTGCCCGCAGGTGTCCGGGAGTCGCAGGGTGCCCGGACGGAGGGGGGCGCGGGGCGGCTGGATCCACTCGCTCCCGAGCATGTCGCTCCGCTCGTCGGCTACTTGGCCTCTCCGGCGGCCGCGGGCGTCAACGGGCAGCTGCTCGTCGTGCACGGCGGGATGGTCGCGGTCGTCGAACGTCCGCGGGTGGCGGCGAAGTTCGACACCCGACAGGGCGTCTTCACGTACGACGAGCTGGACGCGCTGCTCACGCCCCACTACGCGGACCGGCCGGCGGGAGAGACGTTCGCGGCGGCGGAGGTGCTGAGCCTCAAGCACGGCTGAAGCGGGCTTCGACCGCCCGCGCCAGTGGTGCGCCCGGTGAGTGCCCGATGCGCGGAACGGCCCCGCCCGACGGGTGTCGGGCGGGGCCGTTCCGCGGTCCGCTGCGGCCTGTGGTGCGGTCAGACGCCGGTGCCGTTCTGCTCGGCCGGCCTGCGGTGCCGGCCACGGGGGATCGCCCCGTCCTCCTGGGCGGCGACGGGCCCCCGATGCCGGCCGTGGCCGTCGTCGTCGCCGGCTTGCGCCGACGTCCCCCGTGGGTTGGTGGCCGTCATTTCCATGGTGTTCGTGTCACTCATCCGTATTCACCCCGTCAACAAGATCCTTCGGTACAGCGCCGGAGATTCTAACGGTCGCCCCTGCCCGCCCGGAGGGGCGGGAGGGGCTACTCGGGGGTCACTTCGAGGGGCTGGGGGCGGGGCTGGCGGAGGAGGCGCTTCCGGCGGTCGCCCAGAGGGTGCGGAGGGCCGCCGGCGCCTCGTCGCTCACGTGCTCGATGCGCAGGGGGTTCGCGGGGACAGGGCCGGTGTCCGTGCGGGTGCGGGTGTCGGTGTCGGCACCGGGACGGCGGTCAGGACGACGGCCGGGACCGTCGGAACCGTTGGAACTGTCGGGGCCGTCGGAACCGTCGGGGACCCAGGGCGGGGCCTCCCCGGAACCCCGCCCCCGGCCCATCCCCGCCTGGGCCAGCCGGCGTCCCGTGAACGCGTTCGCCATCACCCGGCCCGTCAGGGGGGCCTGCTGGAGCGGCACCGGACGGGTCACCGCAGGGTCCGGGGGACCCGTGACCGACGGTTCCCGCGGCGCTTCCCCCGACACCCCGACCGTATGATCCGGGCTCCCCGCAGCCGAGTCCCCGGCGCCCGGGCTCCCCGCACCCATGTGCCCCGCACCCGTGAGCCCTGGACCCGCGTCCCCCGGACCGGCGTCCCACGCCTCCATGGACGCCTCGACCCGTGCCACCCCGCACGGCACCTCCCGCGTCGCGTACGGCAGGTGGAGCACCCCGTCCCCGGTCCACCGGCCGCAACCGGTCAACCATCCCTCCGGCGCCGGAAACTGGTGGAGGTGGCGTTCCGCCGGCCGCCACACCCCGACCCAGCTGCCCGAGGCGCCGTCGATCCGCAGCGCGACCCCGCAGCTCTCCGGCGTCAGCATCAGCCCCGGCTGGATCGCGAACGGCGTGACCGTGCAGCCGGCCGGCCGCAGGCACTCGGGGAACCGGACCGGAAGCGTGCTCCCCAGCACACCCCAGCCGAGCCGCTCCCGCCCCGGCGAGGGCGCGTCCGAGCGGACCAGGAGCAGCCCGCTGTCGGCGTCCGCGAGCAGCAGCCGGTCGTTGCTCTCCTCCGCGATCTGCAGCAGCGGCGACAGCTCGCCCCCGCGCTGCAGATCGACCACCACCGTCTTGGTCCTGCCCTGCGACCGCCGGTCCAGCGCCAGCAGCCGGTCCCCGCCGCCCAGCCACACCCCGCCCGAGCAGTGGCCCGGGACCTCCGCGAGGTGCTCGGGCCCGAAGGCGCCGCCCGCCACCAGCCACACGGAGGTCGACAGGGGCCCCACGGCAAGGGCGTACGCGCGCAGGCCGTCCGGGGCGGGCGGCAGCAGCCGCAGCTCCGTCCCCGGATCGGGGCACTCCACGGCGCCGAGCGGGACCTCGCCCGTCCCGGGGCCCGTCGGGTACAGCAGGGAGAACGCGTGCCGCCCGTCGGTGAACCGGTGGATGAGCACCCGCCCGTCCGCCATCGGGAGCACCTCCGTGCCGGGCTCCTCCGGCTGGTTGCCGGGCAGGGGCACCGCGTACGGTTCGGGACCGTCCAGCGTCCAGCGCTCCGGGAACCAGGACTCGCCGCTGCGGGCCAGCCGGGCCGCGTAGGCCCCGTCGACGCTGATCACGCACCCTGCCGAGGCGGCCGACCCGTTCGCCCTCCCGTCGCCGCCCCCGCCCCCGCTTCCGCCGTCGTTCCCGTTCCCGTTGCCGTTCCCGGACGCCGCCGCGGGCTCGATCACACAGGCCGCCATCGTTCGGTCACCTCCGGCGACGAAACTAGTTTTCGCACGCACAGTCGTGGGACCCACAGGCAGCCGCTTCACACATAAGAGTGGCCGGCTTTCGATTCGCCGGTGGGAACGGGGACGCGTGTGCTGAGGGTGATGCGGGGTGCGCACGGTCCGGCCCGCCCGCGGGTGGGCCCGTGCCCCGGGCCAAGTGATCACCGGAGCGGCCGGTGGGACGGGGGCGCGAGGCAGGTAGCCTTTTGTACGTGCCCCGTCTGTCTGAAGCAACCGCCGCGCTCGACGCCCTCTGGCCTCCCGGGAGCGCGGAGGCGTGGGACGCGGTCGGGACGGTCTGCGGAGACCCCGACCAGGAGGTCTCCCGCGTCCTGTTCGCCGTCGACCCGGTCCAGGAGATCGTGGACGAGGCGGTGAAGCTGGGCGCGGACCTGCTGGTCACCCACCACCCGCTCTACCTGCGCGGTACGACGACGGTGGCGGCCTCGACCTTCAAGGGCCGCGTCGTGCACACCCTGATCAGGAACGACATCGCGCTGCACGTGGCCCACACGAACGCCGACCGCGCCGACCCGGGGGTGAGCGACGCCCTCGCCGGCGCGCTGGACCTGAGGGTCGTACGCCCGCTGGTGCCGGACCCCGCCGACCCCGAGGGCCGTCGGGGCCTCGGGCGGGTCTGCGAGCCGGACCGCCCGCTGACGGTCCGCGAGTTCGCCGCGCGTGCCGCCGAGCGGCTGCCCGCGACGGCACAGGGCATCCGGGTGGCGGGCGACCCGGATGCGCCGGTGCGGACCGTGGCGGTCAGCGGCGGCTCCGGCGACAGCCTGTTCGACGACGCACGCGCCGCGGGCGTGGACGCCTTCCTCACCGCGGACCTGCGCCACCATCCGGTGTCCGAGGCCCGTGCCCAGAGCCCCCTCGCGCTGCTCGACGCGGCGCACTGGGCCACCGAGTGGCCCTGGTGCGAGCTGGCCGCAGCCCAGCTCGACGAGATTTCCGACCGTCACGGCTGGGGCCTGCGGGTCCACGTCTCGAAGACGGTCACCGACCCGTGGAACTTCCACTCCCCTTCACCTGGAGCCCCCAACTGAACGCCGCGCCCGCCGACCAGATCCGACTTCTCGACGTCCAGTCCCTCGACGCCCGCCTGCAGCAGCTCGCGCACAAGCGGCGGTCGCTGCCGGAGCACGACGAGATCGAGTCGCTGACCAAGGACCTCACGCAGCTGCGCGACCTGCTCGTGGCCGCACAGACCGAGGAGAGCGACTGCTCCCGCGAGCAGACCAAGGCGGAGCAGGACGTCGACCAGGTGCGCCAGCGCGCCTCGCGCGACCAGCAGCGCCTGGACTCCGGTGCCGTCACGTCCTCCAAGGACCTGGAGAACCTCCAGCGCGAGATCACCTCGCTGGCCAAGCGGCAGGGTGACCTCGAGGACGTCGTCCTGGAGATCATGGAGCGCCGTGAGTCCGCGCAGGAGCGGGTCGCCGAGCTGACCGAGCGGGTCTCGTCCGTCCAGTCGAAGATCGACGACGCGACGGCCCGCCGGGACGCGGCCTTCGAGTCCTTCGACGGCGAGAGCGCGACCCTGACCAAGGAGCGCGAGGTCGTGGCCGCCTCCGTGCCCGCGGACCTCCTGAAGCTGTACGAGAAGCTCCGCGAGCAGCAGGGCGGCGTCGGCGCGGCCCGCCTCTACCAGCGCCGCTGCGAGGGCTGCCGCCTGGAGCTCAACATCACCGAGGTCAACGAGGTGAAGGCGGCGGCCCCCGACACGGTCCTGCGCTGCGAGAACTGCCGCCGCATCCTGATCCGCACATCGGAGTCGGGCCTGTAACCGGGCCCCCACCCGCGCCCCATCCACCCAGGGGCGCGGGGAACGGCGCGCTGAGCCACGGCGGACGGTCAGTGGTCAGACGACCGCGGGTCCCGCTCACCCAGGGGCGCGGGGAACTGCGCGCTCAGCCACGACCGGCCGTCAGCCGACAGACGGCCCTCACACCCACGGCGGCCCCGACATGACCGACCAGCCCCCGGACCTGGGCACCCCCACCACCTTCGTCCTCCTCCGCCACGGCGAAACCCCGCTCACCCCCGAGAAGCGCTTCTCGGGCAGCGGAGGAAGCGACCCGTCGCTCTCGGAGACGGGCCGCCACCAGGCGAAACGCGTCGCCGACGAACTGGCCGGACGCGGCACCGTACAGGCCGTCGTCACGTCCCCCCTGACCCGCTGCCGCGAAACCGCCGACATCGTGGCCGCCCGCCTGGGCCTGGACGTACAGACGGAAGCCGACCTCCGCGAAACCCACTTCGGCGCCTGGGAAGGCCTCACCTTCGCCGAGGTCCGCGACCGCCACCCCGCCGACATGAACGCCTGGCTGGCGTCCCCCGACGCCGAACCCACCGGCGGAGGCGAGAGCTTCGACGCGGTCGCCCACCGCGTGGCGGCGGCCCGCGACACGCTGCTCGCGGCCCACGCGGGCCGCACCGTACTGGTCGTCTCCCACGTCACGCCGATCAAGACCCTCATACGACTGGCCCTGGGCGCACCACCCGAGTCGCTGTTCCGCATGGAGCTGTCGGCGGCCTCGCTGTCGTCGGTGGCGTACTACGGGGACGGCAACGCGAGCGTGCGTTCGCTGAACGACACGGCTGCGCTGCGCTGAAGCCGGGCTGAGCCGCGGCGATGTCGGCTGCGGACTGGCGGGGGGCGGGCCGCGCAGTTCCCCGCGCCCCTTACGGGGACGGGGCTACGGGGCTACGGGGCGAGCCCCGCGGCCTCCCGCGCCAGCTTCTCCACCCGCGCCCAGTCCCCGTCCGCTATCGCATCGGCGGGGAGCATCCAACTCCCGCCCACGCACAGCACGTTGGGCAGCGCCAGATACTCCGGCGCGACCGCGGGGCCGATACCCCCCGTCGGGCAGAAGCGGGCCTGCGGAAGCGGCCCGCCCAGCGACTTCAGGTACGCCGTGCCACCGGCCGCCTCCGCCGGGAAGAACTTCATGTCGGTGACGCCCCGTTCCAGCAGCGCCACGACCTCCGAGGTCGTCGACACCCCCGGCAGGAACGGCACCCCGGACCCCTTCATCGCGTCGAGCAGCGCGTCCGTCCAGCCGGGACTGACGAGGAAACGCGCCCCGGCGGCCACGGAATCAGCGACCTGAGCAGGCGAGATGACCGTGCCGGCCCCGACCACCGCGTCCGGCACGGCGTCCGCGATCGCCCGGATCGCGTCGAGCGCCACGGGCGTCCGGAGCGTCACCTCGATCGCGGGCAGCCCGCCCGCGACGAGCGCCCGCGCCAGCGGAACGGCGTCGGAGACGTCCTCGACGACGACCACGGGCACGACGGGCGCGAGCTCGAGAACGGACGGAAGCGGCGACAAAGAAGCTGAGGGCGAGGACGGAGGCGAGACCATGCCCACATCCTGCCCGCGCCACGCACGCTCCGCAAAGCCCATTGCACATGCTGCAACAAGTGGGAAGACCGGCGCTCCCGCGCACTCAGTGCACCTCGTCCACCAGCACATCCAGCATCCGGACCTTGCCCGCACCCGCTGCCCCGGCGGCCGGCGCCGCCGCCTCCACCACGTACCCGAGATCCCGCAACGCCTCGATCAACTCCGCGGGCCCCGACGGCACGGCCCCGGACTCCATGAGGCTGCGTACGATGCGCCCCTTGGTCGCCTTGTTGAAGTGGCTGACGACCTTGCGGGTCGGCGCGTGCAGCACCCGTACGCTCGCCGTCCGCTCCGCGACCTCACCCTTCGGCTTCCACGCCGCCGCGTACGCCGAGGACCGCAGGTCCAGTACGAGCCCGCTCCCGGCCGCCTCCGGCAGCACCGCGGCCATCGGCGCCCGCCAGTGCGACCCCAGCGCCCCGAGCGCCGGCAGCCGCACCCCCATCGAGCAGCGGTACGAGGGAATCCGGTCCGTCACCCGGACCGCGCCCCAGAGCCCGGAGAAGACGAGCAGCGACCGCGCGGCCCGCCGCTTGGCCGCCGCATCGAGCGAGGCCAGGTCAAGGGCGTCGTACAGCACGCCCGTGTAGATCTCCCCGGCGGGCCGCGCCCCCGCGGTCCGCAGCTCCGTGTTCTTGGCGACCTCGCCGCGCAGCCCCTCGCTCAGCCCGAGCACCTCGCGCGCCTTCTCCTCGTCGGCCGCGCACAGCTCGACCAGCTCGTCCAGGACCGCCTGCCGCGCCCCGGCGAGCCCCGGCAGCGACAGCGACTCCGGCTTCAACGGCGCGCCCCGCCCGGAGGGAGCCTTTCCTTCGGACGGCGGCAACAACACGAGCACGGCGGTTCTCCCTGGAGCTTTCGGTACGGGGCTCTCGGCACGTACGCACGAAGAGCACCCGCCAGCCTACGGCGCACGCGACCCGCCCCGGGAACGGCGAAGGCACCGCCCACTCCGCGTCGTGACGCCGACACCGACGCCGACGGCGGGGCGAACGCCCGGTAGCATGGTCGGTACGGCAGACGAGCCGGGCGGACGGCCGCGTGGAGTCCCCTTCGGGGGCGCTTCCCGAGGAACGTCCGGGCTCCACAGGGCAGGGTGATGGCTAACGGCCACCCGGGGTGACCCGCGGGACAGTGCCACAGAAAACAGACCGCCGGGGACCTCGGTCCCCGGTAAGGGTGAAACGGTGGTGTAAGAGACCACCAGCGCCTGAGGTGACTCAGGCGGCTAGGTAAACCCCACCCGGAGCAAGGTCAAAAGGAGACACCCCGGTGTCTCTGCGCGGACGTTCGAGGGCTGCCCGCCCGAGTCCGTGGGTAGACCGCACGAGGCCGGCGGCAACGCCGGCCCTAGATGGATGGCCGTCTCCCCGGCCGCCGCGAGGCAGCCGGGCGACAGAACCCGGCGTACAGCCCGACTCGTCTGCCGCCACCTGCGGCCTTGCCTTCGAAAGGGTCTCCGGCCTGCCTCGGAACTCCTGTCGGTGCGCCGGCCCGGGGACTTCGCCGAGCGGCCCCACGCGCACACGGCGTGCAGCGGCACAGTGCCGCCTGCGAGGGCTTCGGTCAGGTCCAGCAGCCCTGAGGCCGTGCGCCGAGACGCCGGGTAGCGCGGCTCCGCGCCGCGGGCAGGGGCCCTTCTTCGTGTTCAGCCGCATGGACACCCAGCCCTCCCTTCGTCCGTGGCGGCAAGGCGGTCGACACCGGACACCGCCACGACACCGGATACCTCCAGGGGCGACGGCAGGATCGGTCGGCGAAAGGGAATCCGGTCAGAGCGCGACCACCGGCCGAGTCGCTCATTTCTTTATCGCCATGGCACCCGCGCATAACCCGTCCACAGGTGCAGGACTTTCACCCCGGCATGGATGCGCCCATTCCCGATCGTGCTCGCACTTCCTTACCGATTCTGCTTCAATGTTCCAAAATTTTCCGCAGACGAGACGGGATCAAGGTGGCAGACATAAATATGGAACGGTCGACGGAAAGTGCTCGTGCGGCATCGCCGCGGCGTTATCTGATGTGTCGCCCCACACACTTTGATGTCACGTATTCGATCAACCCGTGGATGGACCCGAGCAAGCCCACCTCGGCAGAGGTCGGGCTGGCCCAGTGGGAGGAGCTGCACGACACGTTCGTCGAACTCGGCCACGAGGTGCAGCTCATAGAGCCGGTGCCGGGACTGCCCGACATGGTGTTCGCCGCGAACGGTGCCATCGTCATAGACAACAAGGTGCTCGTCGCCCGCTTCCGGCATTCCCAGCGTGTCGACGAGTCGGCCGCCTACCTCGAGTGGTTCAGCCGTGGCGGCTGGTCGGAGGTTCGGCAGGCCGAGTACGTCAATGAGGGCGAAGGCGACTTCCTCTTCGCGGGTGGGGAGATCCTCGCCGGCAGCGGGTTCCGCTCCGACCTGCGGTCGCACGACGAGGTGAGCGAGTTCTTCGGCCGTCCCGTGGTGACCTTGACACTGGTCGATCCGCGGTTCTACCACCTCGACACGGCGTTGTCGGTGCTCGCGGACGGGGAGATCATGTACAACCGGGCGGCGTTCTCCCCGGAGAGCCAGTCGGTTCTGGCCGAGCGTTTCCCCGACGCGATCCTGGCTGACCGGGCCGACGCGGTCACCTTCGGCCTGAACGCCCTGTCGGACGGTCGGAACGTGATACTGCCGCAGCAGGCCGTGGGTCTCGCGGCGCAGTTGCGCGAGCGCGGCTATCACCCCGTCGGGGCCGACCTGACCGAGCTCCTGAAGGCGGGCGGCAGCGTCAAGTGCTGCACGCTCGAGCTGCGGGGCTAGGCGTGTTCCGGGCACCGGCCGAACGTGGCCGGGCCGTCCGGTTGTCCTGTTGACGGGACGGCCCCGCCGACTGGTCCGGCTGATCCTGCACAAAGCGCTTTCCGGTTCACCGGACATCCGTCGGAGGGTATATTCGGGCGCAGCCGGAATCAGAAACCGGAAATGCGGGAGCGTGTGCGGTCAGTGCTTGCCGGTCGGAAATTCGGTCGGCACCGGACAATCAGTCGAATATATCGGGTGATTGCTGTGTCGTTCGTATTTCAGGCGCACCTTCCGGGTCGTTCTGTCGACCCGGAAGGTTCTCCCGAAGGCCAATATTTTAGCGATTTCGGCAGCCTACCGAGCGCGCCGGCGAGTAATACGCGCAGAGCCCTCCGCGATCGTGCCCCGGAACACGGAGGAAGAAGCGATGAAGAGCATGCGCCGCCACGACGCCGTGCGCAGCAGCTGGATACGCCAGTTCCACGAACCGCGAGACGACGGTCGTCTGACGGTGATCTGCTTTCCGCACGCCGGAGGATCCGCGTCGGCCTACTTCTCCCTGTCGGAGGCGCTGTCCGCCACGGCCGATGTGCTGATCGTGCAGTATCCCGGCAGGCAGGACCGTCTGGACGAACCCCCTCTGGAGGATCTGCTGGAGATGGCGGACCGCGCCACCGAGGCTCTGGAACCCTGGCGGGACAGGCCGGTAGCCCTTTTCGGGCACAGCATGGGATCCGCCCTGGCTTACGAGGTCGCGCTGCGGATGGAACGGCGACCGGGCAGCGACCTGTCGGGTCTGATCGTCTCGGGCCGTGCGGCGCCGTCCGTCCGCCAGGACCGCGGCCTCCACCGGCTGGACGACGAGGGCATCACCAAGCGCATGGTGGAGCTCGCGGGGACACCGCCGGCCCTGCTGGCCGACAAGGAGCTTCTGGCGACGGTCATCCCGCCCCTGCGCGCCGACTTCAAGGCAGTGGAGACGTACCAGGGACTCCCGGGCGACAAGGTCGGTTGCCCCATCAGCGGTTACTGCGGGGAGCAGGACACGGACGTGCCGCGCGACGGATTCCTCAAGTGGCGCGAACACACGACGGCGCAGTGCACGACCAGGTTCTTCGACGGCGGTCACTTCTATCTCCAGTCACAGGTGCCTGAGGTGGCCCGGACCATCTCGCGGGACCTGGCGGCCTTCTCCCTCGCGTACCGCGGTGAGGAACCGCTTTCCGCGGCCGGTCGACGCAGCGTGTGAGGCGAGCGGCCGGCCCGGCCCGGCGGAAGGATCCGGTCGACGCTTTCCGTGCCCGGGACGTCGGGGAACCGCGGGGGAGACGATGGGATCCGGACGTCGCACGGGGAACTGACCGAAACCGCCCTCTCGCGGCTTGACGCGATGTATCGCGTTTCCCTAATCTCGCATCGCTGCTCAATCGGCCCTTCGGGTAAGGGCGTCAGCGATTCCGACGACCACTCATGCCCGAAACCACTCGTACTTGGGGAGATCCTTCATGCCAGATGCCATCTACGCCGAAGGCCTGGTGAAGCACTTTGGCGACGTGCGGGCCGTGGACGGCGTCGACCTAGCTGTCCCCAGTGGGTCCGTGCTCGGCCTGCTCGGCCCCAACGGCGCCGGCAAGACCACGGTCGTTCGCATGCTGACCACCCTGCTGAAGCCCGACGCCGGGCACGCGAGGGTGGCCGGGTTCGACGTGGTCAGGAATCCGAACGATGTGCGGCGAAACATCGGCCTGTCGGGGCAGTTCGCCGCGGTCGACGACTACCTGACCGGCCGTGAGAATCTGCAGATGGTGGGCCAGCTCTACCAGCTCAGCAGGCGTGACGCGAAGGCCCGGGCCGGAGTGCTCCTGGAGCGGTTCGACCTCGGCGACGCCGCCGATCGCACCGCCAAGACGTACTCGGGCGGCATGCGGCGCAGGCTCGACCTCGCCGCGGCACTGATCGTCCAGCCGAGCGTGATGGTCATGGACGAACCGACCACGGGGCTGGACCCGCGCAACCGGCAGGCGCTGTGGGATGTGATCCAGGAGCTGGTCAAGGGCGGCACGACACTGCTGCTGACCACGCAGTACCTGGAGGAGGCCGACCACCTCGCGCATGACATCTGCGTCGTGAACAACGGACTCGTGATCGCCCGCGGCACCGCCGACCAGCTGAAGGCGCGGAGTGGCCACGAGCGGGTCGAGGTGGTCGTGCACGGGCGGGAGGACATCGGGGCCGCCAGTGCGGTCCTCGAGACCCACGGCCACGGTGAGGTCACGGTCGAGGAGCACACGCGCAAGCTCACCGTGCCGATCACCGGCGGTGCCCGGCTGCTTGCCGACATCATCCGCAGCCTGGACGAGCTGGACATCACGATCGACGACATCGGATTGCGCCGCCCGACTCTGGACGACGTGTTCATGGCGCTCACCGGTCACGTCGCCGAGGCGACCGGGCCCGCCGACGCGGGGGAGAACGCCCGGACCGAGGACCTGACCACGAAGGAGATGGCGAAGTGACCACCCCCACCGTCCCGACCACCCCGACCGCCCCGGTGCCCGCGCCGCCGCGCGCCAGGGACGGTTTCGGACAGTCCGTCCGTGACTCGATCGTCATCGCCAAGACCAACCTGCTCCGACTGACGCGGGTCCCCGAGGTCGTCATCTTCACGATGATCCAGCCGGTCATCTTCGTCGTGATGTTCTCGTACGTGTTCGGCGGGTCCATGAGCGTCGGCGGGACCGCGGCCCCCAGCGTCTATCGCGAGTTCCTGATGGTCGGCATCTTCGCCCAGACCGTCGTCTTCGCCACCGTGACCTCCAGTGGTGCCATCGCCCACGACATGAGCAAGGGACTCATCGACCGGTTCCGGTCGCTGCCGATGGCGCGCGGCGCGGTGCTCAGCGGCCGGACGTTCGCCGACCTGGTGCTGATGACGTTCACCGTGATCGTGCTGGCGATCGTCGGGGCACTGGTCGGCTGGCGCTTCCACGAAGGCGTACCCAAGGCGCTGGCGGCCTTCGGCCTGGTCGTTCTGCTCGGGTACGCGTTCACCTGGGTCGGCGCGCTGATCGGTGTGTCGGTCCGTAGCCCCGAAGCCGCGTCCTCCGCGCCGATGCTCTGGATCCTTCCGGTCACGTTCATCTCCAACGCCTTCGTGGACCCCGGACAGATGACACCCTGGCTGCGGCACGTGGCTGACTGGAACCCCTTCAGCGCCACCGTGCAGGCCGGCCGGGAGCTGTTCGGCAACCCGGGTGTCCGGACGTCGGACGCCTGGCCGATGGAGAACGCGGTGCTCGCCTCGCTGATCTACTCGGTCGTCATCATCGTCGTCTGCCGCACCCTCGCCGTGCGCAAGTACCGGAATTCCACTTCGTAGCCGAGCTGCCGGAACACCGCCTGCGGCTCGGCTCGCCCCCCGCTGTGCGCGCCGTGTCACCGTCGCACCCGGCTCCGGTCCTCGCGCCGGCATCCGTACCGCTGCCCTGGACCCGCGTTCCCCCGCCGGTGTTCAGGGCAGCACGCATGGGGTGGGCACACCGGCGCACGGATCCCGCGGACTGCTCGGCGGAGGGCTGAAAGAAGCATCGAGGCGCCGGTACGCGTAAGCGGAGGAGACAAGGGCCATGTGGCGGTGCCAGCCGGGAAAGGAGCGGCCCTCGAAGTCGCCGAGGCCGAAGTCGCGCTTCATGATGCCGATGGAGGTGGTGACACTCGTTCTCAGCGTGGACAGGGACATGACCTCGTCGAGGGGCCGGTCGGTGAGGTTGGTGATCCAGACGGGGCCGGAGCGGTGGTCCTGGGTCACTTCGGCCAGGAGGCGAAAGGGGACATCGGGCCCGGCGGTTCGGCCACCGGGCAGGCGGATCAGCGCGGACCGGACCTGTGCGCGCCGCTGCTGGCCGCCCTCCGAGGTGACCACCACGTCGTGGGTGGTGGAGGCGGAGGCCACGCACTCGGCGGCACTGAGGAGCACCCGGGTGGGCGGAGCGCCCTCGCCGGTGGGATGGACCCTCAGATGCGGGGGCAGCGTGACGACGAAATCGCGCTCTCGCCGGCTGAGCCCACGCACGAACGGGTCCGCGTCGGGAGTGCCGCTCATGTCGGCCACGAGAGGAACGGAAGGGCAAACCGTGCGGTCGGCCAAGGTGTCGACGAGATCGAGCATCTGAGCTCCCAGCGGGCGGTACTCCACCGCTTCCGGGACGCGTGCGCGCCGGCGCAGCTGCTCGTCCTTCGTCCACATCGCGGGCAGATGCAGCCGCCACTCGACGGGTACCTGCACCGATCCTATGGAGACGAACGCGCCAATTCCCAATTGGCAGTTGAGGGTGCGCTCAGAGATCGGGTCGAAGTAGCGGTGCACGCCGACCGACTGCTCACCCGACTTGGGTATGACCACGCGTTGGATCGTCCACGCGGAGGCGGGTCTGCACGCCTCGGCCCAGCGGGTGAGGTTGCGCATGACCGAATCCCAGTCCCATGGGCTGGTGGAGACGAACTGGCGAAGCGACTGGGCGGCAGTGGGCGAGGTGGACACGCAGAGGGCCAGGCGCCGCACGGACTTGTTCCCCGGCGTGATGAGCAGTCCCGACAAGTAGGCCCGCGCCCACCTTCGTTGGTCGGCCCGTCTCATACCGCTGAAGATTTCGTCGGAAAAGGCGACCAAGTCTGAGTCGAGGTCGGCAAGGGTCCGCTGTTCACTCGCGGCTGCGCCGAGCCTGGTCATGGTGCAATTCCCCTTACGGCCGATCGGTGCACGGTCACCAGAGTCGAAGCACGAATCGTGATGCGACGCAACCGACGAGCAGGACTTGGCTGAAATGCATCGCGTCGGGCGGGTGTGCTTCATCCCTGAAGCCATGAGGGCGCGTATCAGTCAAGCACTACCGGCTCTGACGGCCCCCGAAGCCGATGAAATCCTGCCACCTCCGAACCGGAACCGCACCCCCTACTTGCGAGTTATCGACGTTCCGGTCCGGTGAAGCGGCCTATCGGGGACGCTCGTGCCGTGCTCGGCCGCGCTGCGGAAGCCGACTGTCCGTTTGGTGTGGCTTGATGGCTGGATGGGGAAATTGCGGAATAGCTGAGGTTGTCGAGCGCCGTAACGATTCGGCGTTATTTCTCATTGTATGGGCCGCGTTAGCTCCGTCCGAACGGAACGCGATCTTCCTGTTTTGGTGTGGGAGTTCCCAGCGGGGGTACGTACTGCGAACTTCAACAAGTACGTGCAGTCAGAGCAACGCGCTTGATATCGACATTACCTTGAGTTTTACTCGACTCTGACGGCTCAGGCGGTCGCAACGCCTGGTGCTCGTCAACGTGAAGTACCGCATCGACAGCCGCGTACTTGCGGAAATCAAGTCGAGGTGAACGGGGGATAATTCGTCATGTCGAAAACCGACGCAACGAAGTCTGTGCTGTTCCGAAAGAGAGCGGAATCCGTCCCGAGGCAGGGCGGTGGCGTCAATGAAGTCGGACAACCCGCTCAGGTCCTCACCACGAAAGTAGGTCTGCAGTTACCTGCTGGACTCACCTTTGAGAACTGGGAGTCGGCGGGACGTCAGCTCTCCGGAATCGTCAACTCGACCTCCTGGTGGCTCGGTGACTGGCTGGTGTACGGGAAGGACCACTACAGCGACCGGTACGAGCGAGGAGTTCGTGCGGCCGGCCTTCAGTACCAGACGCTGCGGAATTACGCCTGGGTGTCCCGTCGGTTCCCCATGGACCGGCGACGAGCCGCGCTGAGTTTTCAACACCACGCCGAGCTGGCTTCCCGGCCGGTCGAGGAGCAGGAGCGGTGGCTCGATCAGGCCGAGCAGCAGGGCTGGAGCACCAAGCAGTTGCGCCGGGCCATGCGCGTCGCGCGCGGGGAAGAGGCGCGGGAGACACTGCAGGCCGATCTGACAAGGCGGCTCGCCGTACCTGACAACCGTCTTCAGTGGTGGCACAAGGCGGCGACGCAGTCCGGGGTCGAACTCGAGCAGTGGGTTCTCGCCACGCTCGACCACGCGGCTGGACAGGTCCTGGAAGAACTGCAGGAGCAGGCCAGCGTCAGTGCCTGATGCGCCGGAGTGACGCAGAACCGCGGGGCCCGTCTCCCTTCGGAGTCCGGGTCCTGCGGTTCTGCCGGGTCTGGGGCGGGCGGGAAGCTCAGGGACCTGTGTGTGGCAGCCGGCTCATCAGCTCCGCGGTCTCGCGGTGCCGGGTGCACTCGCGCCCGCCGAACGACTTCTGCACGCGGTCGCGGACCTCGGTGGGCTGCTCCTGGCTGAGCTTGAACATGCCCTCGGCCCCGGTCACCGTCACCCGGAACGCGCCGACGGCCGGGACGATCTTGCGGAAGTAGTCGACCGACTCCGATTGGTCCCAGCCGTCCCCGAACCGTGCCTCGAAGGTCAGCGCAGTGGCCTGTACGACGTCGAGCGTCTCCTCGAGGGAATCGATTTTCTCCACCACGCCGCGCACGTGTACCGACGTGAAGTTCCACGTCGGCGCGGCCGGCGTCACCTCGTACACCGCCGGCGAGACATATGCATGCGGTCCGGTGAAAGAAAGCAGAATGACGTCTTCGGTCTCCAGGGCCCGCCAATGAGGATTGGCTCTGTTCATGTGTCCCAGCAGAGTGGCCCCTGTCAGGTCGTCCGGCCATTTGTCGGCCGCTTGGGGATCGGGGATGACAGGAAGATGCGTGGCATAGGGCCCGTCGTCGGCGCTGCCGTTGATCACCGCAAGTGCCAACGGATTTTCGCGGATCAGATCGGCCATCCACGAGCTGTCCGGCTCGCGGTAGTGGCTGGGAACGAACACTTGGAAATCACACCCCTCGTTGGTTTAGTGGTCATGACGCGGATCCAAGTCGCCGAAGACTACCGGCAGATTGTGTGCGGCGAGCACGGCATCAAAGCCTATTCCTGTCCTGTCGCCAGGACAGCCGGTGCTTCAGAGGCACTATGGTGGGGTCTCTTGCAATGGCTTTCCCCGGGCATCTATGTTGGCCTCGCGATGGTCTCCAGTGCAACACTGAACGGGTGACTTTCAGGTCGCCGGTCGCGATATTCCGCGGGCATTCGAGACCTGATCAAAAATGATCTCGACGCGAGTAGATAGAATTTCCGGTCGGGATTTCCTGGACTACCGCAATTTGCCCATCGAAGATGTGGAAGTCCCTGTCGCGCGAGGCTAGCGGGAGAAAAATTCTATGGGTACCAGTGCACAACAGATATACGACGTGGTCGGCATCGGCTTCGGCCCGTCCAACCTGTCACTCGCCATCGCTCTGGAGGAGCACCGGGCCAACTCCTCCGCGCACCCGGTCACCGCCGCGTTCTTCGAGCGCCAGCCCGCGTTCGGCTGGCACCGCAACATGCTGTTGCCGTCGACGACGATGCAGGTGTCCTTCCTGAAGGACCTGGCCACCTTCCGTAACCCGGTTTCCCGGTTCAGTTTCGTCTCGTATCTGCACGCCACCGGTCGGCTGGCGAAATTCGTCAACACCCAGACGTTCTTCCCGACACGGCACCAATTCCATCAGTACCTCGAGTGGGCGGAGTCGAGTCTCGCGGACCGCGTCTCGTACAACGCGTCGGTCACGCGGATCGGACTGCCGCCGGAGGGCGTTTCCGGGGCATCCCCGTACGTACAGGTGGAAGTGGAGAACGGGGACGGATCAGGCACCCGGCTGGTCAACGCGCGCAACGTGGCCATCTCGACAGGGCTCGTGCCGAGGCTGCCGGAAGGCGTGGAGCGCGATGAACGCGTGTGGCACAGCTCGGAGTTCCTGGAGAGGTTCCGGCGGATGGCCCCCGACGAGCTGAGGAGGGTGGCGGTGGTCGGCGCCGGCCAGAGCGCGGCCGAGATCACCAGGTTCCTGTACGACAGCCTCCCGCATGCCCAGGTCTCCGCGATCATCCCGTCCTACGGGTACTCCGTCGCCGACGACACTCCCTTCGCCAACCAGGTGTTCGACGCCGGTGCCGTCGACGACTACTACTTCGGCACGGCCCGTACCCGCGAAGCCTTCTGGCACTATCACAAGAACACGAACTACTCCGTGGTCGACGACGAGGTCATCAGGGACCTGCACCGACGGGCGTACGACGAGGAGGTGAGCGGCGTCAAGCGCCTTCACTTCCTGAACCTGACCAGGGTCGACGAAGTCAAGCGGGTCGGCCACGAGACACGCGTCTCGATGGAGTCGCTGCTCGACAGCGGTTCGCAGGAACTCGACGTGGACGCGCTCGTCTTCGCGAGCGGCTACGACGCCATGGAGCCGAGCGGGCTCCTCGGCGACCTCGACCGGTACTGCCTGCGTGATGCGGCGGGCCGGCACCAGGTGGAGCGCGACTACCGACTCGTCACCACACCGGAGCTGCCCTGCGGCATCTATCTCCAGGGCGGCACCGAGCACACGCACGGACTCAGCTCGTCGCTGCTCTCGAACATCGCGGTGCGCAGCGGTGAGATAGCCGACTCCATCGTCGGAGCACGCGTCCGGAGCGAATTGGCGACGGCGCCGTAGCCGAGCGCTGATCCGCCCGAGCAGTGAGAGCGCCCCCTACCGGTAAGGGGGTGCCACATGTGTGCGCTTTACCGATTCCTGGTGAAGGACGGACACCTGTGCAGGGACTGTCTGCCGCCGAACTCCGTGCAGGGTGAAACCGTTCGGTGGCAGTCGGTGAGAGTACCGCACGGCGGTATCCGGTCGGTTGCACAGAGTTGCGAAATCCTGCTGTTTTCCGCTGGAAGTGATCCGGTTTTGACTCACTCAAGACCAGCTTTGGACGGGCGGCCGAAGATTGGCTGATCCCAGTGGTCTGTGACAATTGGAGGAGACGTGGTCCACCCGATGTTCCGGGCGGTGCGCCGAACGGCCGCATGCCCCTCTCGTACGGTGTCAATCCGGTGAAGGGCGTAGTTCTGGCGGGCGGGAACGGGACACGACTGCAGCCCCTCACCCTCGTGGGCTCCAAACAGCTCGCCCCGGTCTACGACAAACCCATGATCTATTACCCGCTGTCCATGCTCATGCTCGCGGGAATTGACGACGTCCTCATCATCGCGCGCCCCACAGAGATCGATCTGTTCCGGAAGCTGTTCGGAGACGGCAACAGACTGGGTATGCGCATCGACTATGCGGTCCAGGAACAGCCGCGGGGCATCGCCGATGCCTTCCGGGTCGGGGCCGACCACATCAAGGGCGAGGAGTGCGCCCTCATCCTGGGCGACAACCTCTTCCACGGCGCGAAGCTGCCCACCATGCTGCGAAAGGCGGCAAGGGACCTGCGAGGCTGTGTGCTCTTCGGCCACCAGGTCGCCGAGCCGCAGCACTTCGGCGTCGCCGAGATCGACGCGAAGGGCCAGCTCATCTCCATCGAGGAGAAGCCGGAGCACCCGCGCTCGAACCTCGCGATTCCGGGGCTCTACTTCTTCGACCACACCGTGAACGACATCGCGCGGAACCTGCAGCCCTCCGCACGCGGCGAACTGGAGATCACGGACGTCCTGACGTCGTATCTGGCGGAGGGCCGCGCCGACCTGGTCTGGCTGGGCAGGGGCGTCACCTGGCTGGACACCGGGACGCACGAATCCCTGCTGGACGCCGGCCGGTTCGTCCGGGACATGCAGCACCACCAGGGAATGAGCATCGGCTGTGTCGAGGAGATCGCCATGCTCATGGACTTCATCAGTGCGGAGGAGTGCTACGAACTCGGCGCCGCGATGGATACGTCGCCCTACGGCCAGTACGTCATGGCGACCGCCCGCGAGTACCGCCTGAACCCGGGATTCGCCAACTTCCTGGAGGACTGATGCATCTCCTGGTCACCGGCGCCGCCGGTTTCATCGGGTCCCAGTACGCACGCATGCTGCTCGCGCCCGACCGCGTGGAGACGGCGGCAGACGTCTCCCACGTCACCGTGCTCGACAAGCTCACCTACGCCGGCCGGCTCGACAACCTCGACCTCACCGACCCCCGGCTGACCTTCGTCCAGGGCGACATCTGCGACCCCGAGGTCGTCGACCGGGTCATGGCCCGGGCCGACCAGGTGGTCCACTTCGCCGCGGAATCCCATGTGGACCGTTCCATCGCCGGCGCGGACGCGTTCGTACACACCAACGTGAGCGGAACCCAGACGCTCCTCGACGCCGCGCTGCGCCACGCCGTCGACCGTTTCGTGCACGTGTCCACCGACGAGGTCTACGGATCCATCGCGACCGGCTCCTTCACCGAGACGGACATCCTGAGCCCCAACTCACCGTATGCGGCGTCCAAGGCATCCTCCGATCTCATCGCCCTCTCCTACCACCGCACACACGGCCTGGACGTCCGGGTCACCCGTTGCTGCAACAACTACGGCCCCCGGCAGTTCCCCGAGAAGGTCATTCCGCTGTTCGTCACGCGCCTGCTCGACGCCGGCGAGGTACCGCTGTACGGCGACGGCGAGAACGTACGCGACTGGCTGCACGTCGAGGACCACTGCCGCGGCGTGGACCTGGTGCGCGCCGGCGGCACCGCCGGTGAGATCTACAACATCAGCGGCGGCACCGAGCTGACCAACCTCGAACTGACCGGACTGCTGCTCAAGGCGTGCGGCAGCAGCTGGGACCAGGTGCGCCACGTGGAGGACCGCAAGGGCCACGACCGGCGCTACTCGGTCGACGACAACAAGGCCCGCACCGAACTCGGCTACCGTCCTCGGCGGGACTTCGAAGCCGGTCTCGCCGAGACGGTCGCCTGGTACCGGGACAACCGCGCCTGGTGGGAACCGCCCGGCCGCGGCGCCACGACATGACCGAGCGGCCCACTCGGACCCACCAGGGCTGACCTCATCGAACCAGTGTTCCTCAGGAGGATCTGTGGCACCACCACGCCCGCTGCGCTTCGGCGTCCTGGGCTGCGCGGACATCGCGTGGCGCCGTACCCTCCCGGCCATGGTCGCGGCGCCCGACGTCGAGGTGGCCGCCGTCGCCAGCCGGGACCTGGACAAGGCGGCCCGCTTCGCCGCCGCGTTCGGCTGTGCGTCGGTGTCGGGGTACGAGGCGCTCCTCGCATCCCCCGACATCGACGCCGTCTACCTGCCGCTGCCGGCGATGCTGCATGCGAAGTGGGTCGGGAAGGCGTTGCGCGCGGGAAAGCACGTCCTGGCCGAGAAGCCGCTGACCGGGGACGCGGAGAGCACCGGACAACTGCTGCGGCTCGCCGACTCGCTGGGGCTGGTGCTCCTGGAGAACGTCGCCTTCCCGCATCACGCACAGCATGCCCGGGTGGGAAAACTGATCGCCGACGGCGCCATCGGTGACGTACGGGACTTCACGAGTGTGTTCACGATTCCGCCGCTGCCCGAGAACGACATCCGCCACCGGCCGGATGTCGGCGGTGGCGCCCTGCTGGACATGGGCATCTACCCGCTCCACGTGGCCCTCCACCACCTCGGATCCGACATCGAGGTGGTCCACGCCGTGCTGCGGGTCCGCGCCCGAACCGGCGCTGTGGTGTCCGGTCGGATCCTCGCGTGCACGCCCGGCGGAGTGACAGCCGACCTGTTCTTCGGAATGGAGCACTCCTACCGGACGAGCTGCGAGTTCGCGGGGACCCGCGGGCGGCTTCGGCTCGACCGCCCGTTCACGCCGTCGCCGACGTTCCAGCCGGTGGTGCGCATCGATCGGCAGGATCACCACGAGGAGATCACGCTCCGCGCCGATGACCAGTTCTCCAACGTCGTCCGGTATTTCGCCGCGGCGGTCCGCAAGGGGGAGGACACGGCCGACCGGACGGCGGCGAGCCTGCGCCAGGCTCAGCTCGTCGGGGATGTCGAGCGGGCGGCGATGCGGATCGAGATCCCGTAGCCGCGACTCGCCGCGTGCACCACGCACTGTGGCCGGGCCCCGTCCACGGGGCCCGGCCACAGTGCGTGGTGCACGCGGCGACAGGCTTCAGGCCTTCAGCGTGTTCAGGCAGATCAGGAGCGTCCGTGCCTGGACGCTGACGTAGTGGCTGTACTGAACGAGGGCGGCCAGCTGGTCGCGCGAGACCCAGCGGAATCCGGGCGGAGCGTCGAGCGGCGCCTCGCTCTCGTCGGCCTCCACGACGAGGTAGCGGCTCACCGCGTCCAGGAAGCGTCCGCCCTCCTCGGAGTGCAGCGCCGAGTAACGGATCCGGGACGGGTCGGCCGCCGTCACCAGGTCGAGGAAGCGCGGTCTGTCCTCGGCGGGCAGATGCGCGTAGTTGCCGGGCGTGCACTGGACGGTGGGGCCGAGCTCGGCGTCCAGGAAGCCGCCCTCCGCGCAGGCGCGCACGAGCACATGCGGCACGCCCTCGACGGAGCGGGTCAGGAAGGCGACGATGCCTTGTCCACGGGGTTCGAACAGGGGCTGGGTCCAGCGGCTGACCTCGCGGTTGCCCGCCTCCACGGACACGGCCACGACACGGAAGTACCGGTCGTCCTCGTGGTCGACCGTGTGGGTGCCGGTCGTCCAGCCGGGAAGGCCGGACAGCGGGACGCGTTCCGCGCGGATCGGGGTCACGGAGCGCACGGCGGAGAGCCAGGAGAGCAGCTCCGTGTCGGAGTGCAGGGCATGGGAAGCGCTCGGGCCGTACAGGCCGGCCAGGGCCGAGCGGGCGTCCATGTTCACCGTGTTGTCGTGGCCGAGGAGTTCATGGATCTGGCCCAGGGTGAGCCAGCGGAAGTCCTCGTGCTCCGGCACCGGACCGATCGCCTCGACGACCATGTTGCGGTTGCGCTTGCGGTGGAACCAGGAACCGTGCTCGGACTGCAACACGTCCGACAGGACGCGGCCCCGGGACGGGTCGGTGAAGTACTCCAGATGACGGACGGCCGCGCCCTTGTGGACCTTGGTGTAATTGCTGTACGTCGCCTGCACCGTGGGCGACAGCTGCAGCAGCTCGGGGTTGCCGGGCTCCATCTTGGCCTGCATCAGGAAGTGCAGGGTCCCGTCGAACTCCCGGGCCAGGATGCCCAGGATGCCGACCTCGGGCTGGACGATGATGGGTTGATGCCACTGGGCGCGACCGGGTTCCTCACCGACGCCGACGCGCAGCCCCTCCACGGTGAAGAAGCGACCGCTGCGGTGCACGAGATTTCCGGTCCCCGGGGCGAACGACCAGCCGTCGAGGGAGTCGAAGGGGATGCGGTCCACCGTGAAACGGACTTCCTTGCGGCGCTGGTGGAGCCAACCGCGGATCTCGTCCGCGGACTCGCCCGTCAGCGCGGCAGCGGACCGTGCGACGCGGTCGGGCAGCGTGGCATCCTGCCTGGCCCTGAGCGCCGGCCGCGGCGACGTGTCCCCCGTCGCGGTCATCGGTGGCTTCCCACGAAGTCGGACACGGAGGAGATGATGTAGTCGAGCATCTCGTCGGTGAGGCCGGGATAGACGCCTACCCAGAAGGTGTGCTCGGTCACGATGTCGCTGTTCGTGAGCGTGCCGGAGACCCTGAACTCGCGGTCGGAGTAAGCCGGGTGGCGCGTCAGGTTCCCGGCGAACAGCCTGCGCGTGCCGATCTTCCGGCTCTCCAGGAAGTGCACGAGTTCCGAGCGGTGGAAGGGCGCCTCGGGGTCGACGGTGATGACGAAGCCGAACCAGCTCGGGTCGCTGCCCGGAGTGGGCTCCGGCAGCAGGAGCCACGGAACATCCGCGAGGCCCTCCCGCAGCCGGCTCCAGTTGCGCCGCCGCGCCGCGCAGAAGTCGTCGAGTTTCTCCAACTGGGCCAGACCGAGCGCGGCCTGGAGGTCGGTCGCCTTCAGGTTGTAACCCACGTGCGAGAAGATGTACTTGTGGTCGTAGCCGGCCGGCAGCGTCCCCATCTGGTAGCCGAACCGCTTGCGGCAGGTGTCGTTCTCGCCCGGTTCGCACCAGCAGTCCCGGCCCCAGTCCCGCAGCGACTCCACGATCCGGGCCAGTGCCAGGTTCGAGGTGAGCACACAGCCGCCCTCGCCCATGGTGAGGTGGTGGGCCGGATAGAAGCTGACGGTGGTGAGGTCGCCGAACGTGCCGACGAGCTGCCCGTTGTAAGTGGTGCCGACGGCGTCGCAGGAGTCCTCGATCAGCAGGAGGTCGTGTTCCTCGGCGAGCTGTGCCACCTCCGCGACCTCGAAGGGATTGCCGAGGGCGTGCGCGAGGATGACGGCTCGGGTGCGGGGACCGATCGCCTTCTCGATGCGTTCGGCCGTGGTGTTGTACGTGTGCAGGTCGATGTCCACGAAGACGGGGACGAGACCGTTCTGCAGGATCGGGTTCACGGTGGTGGGGAAGCCCGCCGCCACCGTGATCACCTCATCGCCGGGCCTGAGCCTGCGGTCCCCGAGCTGCGGAGACGTCAGGGCGGTGATGGCCAGGAGGTTCGCCGAGGAGCCGGAGTTGGTCAGATGCGCCTTGCGCCGCTTCATTCTGCGGGCGAACGACGACTCGAACTTGCGGGACGACTTGCCCGCCGCGATGCGCATGTCCAGGGCGGCCTCGACGAGAGCTGCCCGGTCGTTCTCGTCGAGCACCGCACCGGACGGCCAGATCTCCGTGACGCCGGGAACGAAGGCCCGGTCGTCCTGGATGTCCAGATGGTGCTTGCGGACCTCATCGAGGATGTGCGCGGCCCGATCACTCATTGCTGTCCTTCCCTCGGCCGTTGGCCGTCGCGGAGTTGGGTCCTTGTGGCACCTCGGGGGCGGGCACTCCCGCGGTCGCGAGCAGATCGCGGACGGAGTCCGCCAGGACGCGACGCGGTGCCCAGCCGAGCAGTCGACGTGCCCGTGAGATGTCCAGGCGCTGCCACAGGGTGTCCGAGCGGCTCGCCTGTGCGGCCTGTTCCTCCTGTACGAGGACGGAGCGGCCACTGCACGTGATCATCAGGTCGACGAGCTTGCGGATCGGAACGGTTTCGCCCCGCCCGATGTTGACGACGGCCCCCGCGTCGGCGATCGCGGCCGCCGGAATCCGGGCCGCCGCCACGACGGCCTCGGCCACGTCCCGCACATCCACCACGTCGCGATGGGCGAGCAGGGGTGCGAGCCGCAGCACGTCGTGCCCCGCCGCCAGGTTGGCGGCCACGGTCCCGGGCAGGCTGCCCGGCGGGGCGCCCGGTCCGCACGTGACGGAGACACGCAGCACGAGTCCGTTGACCTCCCGTTCCCGGACGGCGCGGACGACGGTGCGGGTGCCTGCCAGTTTGGTGCGGCCGTAGGCGGTCGCCGGTGCGGGCGGCCAGTCCTCGTCGATGAAGTCGTCAGGACCGGCCGGTCCGTACTCGTGGGTGCTGCCGAGCTGGATGAGACGGGGCCGATGCGGCAAGGTGGCGACGGCGTCCGTCAGCCGCTCCACCAGGCGGGTGTTGAGCTCGGTCATCTCGTTCTCGGTGCCCTCCCAGACCGCGCCCACGGCGTTCACCACGACCTGCGCCCCGGAGTCGACGCACAGGCGGACGAGTTCGGCGGAGCCGGCGGCCGTGAGGTCGAGGTGCACGGTGTCGGGCACGACGTCCCGGGGCACACCGCCCGATCCGTTCGCACCGTCACGGTGGGCGCCCCGGCTGACCCGGATCACCCGGGCGCCCGCCGCGGCGAACGCCGTGCAGATGTGCTGGCCCAGGTAGCCGGTCGCACCCAGTACGAGGACCGACTGGCCGGTCAGTACTCGGTTCACGGGCGGGCACTGTCCTTGTCGTAAGCCGTGCCCGTAGTGAGCGCGGTGGCGATGGCGTCGACTTGGACGCATTGAACCTGTGCGAACTGAGGCTGAAAGCTCCCTGCCATCCGGCCCTCCCACTCTGTAAGTGCTCCACACGAACCGGTGCGGCGAGTCTGGCGCGCGCGGCTAAAGCCGATCTAGGCCCGGTCTTTCGCGCCGTAGGCCGAAGGAGGAGGGGGAAGGGGAGGGGATCACAGCGGTGCCACGGCCCACGGTTCGGTTCGAGGCGGGTCAAGAACAGTTCAAGGTCCGCTTAAGCCGGGTCGGCGACGGTTCGACGTAACGAATTCTATGGAGGAGTTGACTGTGCGCGTCTTGTTCGTGACATGGCCTTGGCAGACTCACTTTCAGCCCACCGTGCCGCTGGCCTGGGCGCTGCAGACGGCGGGGCACGAGGTGCGTGTCGCCAGTGGTCCGGAACTGACGGATGTCATCACCAAGTCCGGCCTGACGGCGGTGCCGGTGGGCTCCGACGTGCCCGTCCTGCAGAAGCTGACCGAGACCTTCACCGAAGAGCACCAGGAGATCGTCGACACCCTGGAGAAGCTCGGCCCGCGGGACGACCTCCTCTTCGAATTCGCCGACAACCGCGAGGAGATGCTCACCTGGGACCGGATGCGGTGGCTGACACGCTACCTCGCCGAGATCCTCAAGGGCATGAACGACTCGATGGTCGAGGACCTGGTGGAGTACAGCCGCTGGTGGAAGCCCGACCTGGTCGTCTGGGACTGGCTGAGCTACGCGGGCTCGATCGCGGCCACCGCGGTCGGTGCGGCCCACGCGCGCATCCACGCCGAGATCGATGTGGACGCACGGTTCCGGCGCAACTTCGTGCGGGTGCGCGAGGAGCAGGCCCCGGAGGTCCGCGAGGACGCGATGGCGGACTGGCTCGGCGGCTGGGCGGAGAAGTACGGAAAGTCCTTCTCCGAGGAGATGGTGTCCGGACAGTTCACCATCGACCACATGCTCGGTTCGCTCCACCTGGAGACGAACGTGCCACACGTCGCGGTCCGTTATGTTCCGTACAACGGGACCTCCGTCGTGCCGGACTGGATCCGCCGGGACCCCGCCAAGCGCCGCGTGCTCGCGACCTTCGGAGTGAGTCAGGAGAAGAGCGGCGACTACCAGGCTTTCTCCATCGAGCAGTTGCAGGACATGCTGGACTCCCTGGCCGACCTCGACATCGAGCTCGTGGTGACCCTGCCCGAGCAACTCCAGAAGGAACTCAAGCGCGTTCCCGACAACACGCGCCTGGTGGAGTTCGTGCCGCTGCACACCATCATCCCGTCGTGCTCGGCCGTGATCCATCACGGAGGGGTCCCCGCCTTCCTGGACTCGGTCGCCCATGAGGTGCCCCAGCTGTTCGTCGGCCGTGTCGTTCCGGACGTCGAGGAGCGCGGTGAGCGCATGGAGGAGGCCGGGGCCGGTCTGAGCATCCCGCCCGCGGAACTGAGCGGGAAGCGGATCAAGGAGAGCCTGGTGCGGCTCCTGGACGAGCCGGCGTTCCGCGAAGGCGCGGCGCGGCTGCGGGAAGAGCGGCTCACCCAGCCGACGCCCGCCGAAGCGGTCCGGGAACTGGAGGCGATGGTGGAGCGCCTGCGTTCCCGCTGAGCCCGTCATCGTCAGGTGTCCGCCGGGGGTCCCGAAGCACCGGCGGAGAAGCGGGTCCCGATGATGCTGTGTCTACGGAGGAGTTGACCGCTGTGCGCGTTTTGTTCGTCACCATTCCCTGGCGAAGCCATCTCCACCTCGTCGTGCCGACGGGCTGGGCCCTGCAGAGCGCCGGGCACGAGGTGCGTGTGGCCAGTGGCCCCGAGCTGACCGAGGTCATCACCAGCTCGGGTCTGACAGCGGTCCCGGTCGGTTCCGACGAGCCCGTCATGGAGAAACTGGAACGGCTGCAGGACGCGGAGGTCCTGAAGAAGGTCGAGGAACTCGCGGAGCGCGGCGACCTCCTGGTCGACATGTCGGAGAACCGCGAGGAGGAGCTCACCTGGGAGCGTCTGCGATGGGCGTACCGGATGTACCGAAAGACCCATGCGGCCATGAACGACTCGATGGTCGAGGATCTGGTGGAGTACTGCCGTTGGTGGAAGCCCGACCTGGTCGTCTGGGACTGGCTGAGCTACGCGGGCCCGATCGCGGCCACCGTGGTGGGAGCGGCCCACGCACGCATGCCGATCGGGCTGAACGTCGAGGCTCAGATGCGGGCGAACTACCTGAGGGTGCGGGAGCAGCAGGCCCCGGAGAACCGCGAGGACCCGTTGGGGGATTGGCTGGGAGAGTGGGCGCAGAAGTACGGTAAGTCGTTCTCCGAGGAGATGGCGACCGGACAGTTCACCATCGACCAGATGGTGGGGTCGATGGTGCTGACGTCGGACGTTCCTCACCTGCCCATCGACTACGTCCCGTACAACGGTCCCTCCGTCGTGCCGGACTGGACCCGCAGCACTCCGTCCAGGCCGCGAGTTCTGGCCACGTTCGGAGTGAGCCTGGAGCAGGCGGTGCGGCATCAGGCCCTGTCCGTCGAGCAGTTGCAGGGGATGCTGGACTCCGTCGCCGACCTCGACATCGAGCTGGTGCTGACCCTGCCCGAGCAACTGCAGAAGGAACTGGAGCGCGTTCCCGACAACACGCGCCTGGTGGAGTTCGTGCCGTTGCACGTCATCATCCCGTCGTGCTCGGCCGTGCTCCACCACGGTGGCATCGGCCCCTTCCTGGACTCCATCGCCCATGAGGTGCCCCAGCTGATGGTCAGCCGGGTTCTGCCCGACATCGGCGAGCGTGGTCCGCGACTGCAGAGGGCCGGGGCCGGCCTGTGGGTTTCGGGCGATGATCCGGAAGAGCTGAGCGGGGCGCGGATCAGGGAACACCTGGTGCGCCTCCTGGAGGAGCCGGCGTTCCGCGAAGGTGCCGCGCGACTGCGCCGGGAACTGGCCGCCCAGCCGACACCCGGCGAAGCGGTCCGGGAACTGGAGTCGCTCACCGACCGCTTCCGTACCCGCTAACGCCCCTCGTCCATCAGGATCGCCCGTTGGACGTCCTGGAGTGCGGGGCCGGGCTCGACGCCCAGCTCGTCCCGGAGGGTGCGGCGCGCCCGCTGGTACACGAGCAGGGCGTCGCCCCGGCACTCGCTGCGGTGCAGCGCCATCATGAGCTGCCGGTGAAAGGCCTCCCGCAAGGGGTGCTCCGTACTGAGGAGATAGAGGTCGCTGACGAGTTCGCGGTGGTACCCGAGGGCCATGCGCGCTTCGATCAGGCTCTCCATGCACTCCAACTGGGCTTCGCTGAGCCAGGTGCGCAGCCCCTTGAGGATCGGTCCCGGTACCCCGTCCGAGAGGAAGGGGCCCCGGCACAGGGTCAGCGCGACCTCGAAGCCGCTCATCGCGGCCTCGTACGCGCCGCTCCTGAGGTGGGCCCGGCCCTCCCTCATCAGGCGCTTGAAGTCGAGGAGGTCGATCTCGTCGGACCCCAGCGTCAGCAGCATGTACCCCGGGGGTCTGGTGAGGACGGGACTCGTCTCCTCCCCGGGGCGGCCGAGCATTTTGCGGATCTGGGAGATGTACACGTACAGGCCCGCGGTGGCGCTGCGCGGCGGGTCGTCGCCCCAGATCTCCCTGATGAGCTGGTCGGCGCCGACGACCTGGTCGGAGCGGGCGACCAGCGCGGCGAGAAGGGTTTCCACCTTCTGCGCCTTGATGGTTTTCGTGCTCGTTCCGTCGATGACGCGGAGCTGCCCCAGAATCTCGTATCGCACGCTGTGCACTCCCAATTCCTGGAAAGACGTTCGTCCGGGCCGGGCGACGCTGCTGCCCGAGAGAGCGCTTCGTCTGCACGGCAGAGAATTCATGCCGAAGCCAGTGAATTCGGAACGGCAATCCTTCTGCTTCTGGAATGTCTGCGGTGTGATCGTGCGCAATTCGGCAGATGCATGAAAGTCAGGACGACGTCACGCGAACTTCGATCGAGGAGTTCAGTGCCTGCCGGCCCGGAAGACTTGGGGATCGGTGTCGAAGCACGGTCGGACCTCACTTCGGCTGGGGTCGAACATACCTCAGGTCGGCCGTGGTGGACCGGGCGAAGCGGGCGCTCGACGTCCCGTTGACGGGACGGCCCTGCCGGACGGGATGAAGTCGATTCAGGGGTCCCGGCCGAGCATTGACAGGCTGCCGGGTCGACGTGCTTACCTGATGGCACCGTGCGGGGCGATCAAGGTGGAAGCCGGGTCGTAAGGGGGGCGGAAGCCTACGGGAGAGGCGAAGTGCGGTAGTCCTGGCGTTGACCGAGACGCTCAGGAAGGCTGTTGTATCGTCATTCCCCGTCAATTTCCGGTGACGCTGGTCGGATTTTGTAATGCATCCCGTACTCCCGGAGACTGTTGTGCCACAGGAATGAGCGGAAAACTCTCAACGAAGAGTCGTCCTCTTTCCCTGCCGCTTTCCGCTGACCGTCGGCATCCGGGTGGCGATTCCAGGCCGGCGAACCGCCTCGGCGGCAGGATCGGCAGGACGCCCGGGGCGGCGTGTTCAACCGGGCGGTGTGTACGAGGCTTATGGCGTCGCCGAATCGGCGCACACGGTGAAGGACGCACCATCGGCGAATCGCCGCGTCTGCGCAGGATGAACAGGAGTTCCTAGTAATGATCCCACTGTCTTTCGCGCAGCGGCGTCTGTGGTTCATCGACAAGTTCGAGGGCCCCTCCGCGACCTACAACGTGCCCTTCCTCGTACAGCTCACCGGGGAACTGAACACCGCGGCGCTCACGGCGGCGGTCCGCGACGTGGTGGCCCGTCACGAGAGCCTGCGCACCCTGATCGTGGAGAACGCCGAAGGGATTCCGGCGCAACAGGTGGTCCCGGTCGAGGAAGCCCTCCTGGACATCCCGCTCGTCGAGATCGGCCCCGAAGAGGTGGACGAGGCGGTACGGCGGGCCGCCGGCCGCACGATCACGTTGTCGGTGGAGATACCCGTCCGTGCGACCCTGTTCCGCACGGGCGCACAGGAACACCAGCTGCTGCTCCTGATCCACCACATCGCCAGCGACGGCGAGTCCATCCTCCCGCTCGCGCGCGATCTGGACGCCGCCTATACGGCCCGGGTCAAGGGTGAGGCACCCGGCTGGCCCGAACTCCCGGTCCAGTACACCGACTACACACTGTGGCAGCGCGAACTGCTCGGCGACGACCGGGATCCTGGCAGCGTTCTGGCGACTCAGCTCGACTACTGGCGTGACGAGCTGTCCGGTGTGCCTCAGCCTCTGCGCCTGTCCACGGACCGGCCGCGCCCCCCGGTGGTCAGCCACCGGGGCGATGTCGTCGAAGGCGGTGTCGGCGAGGATGTGCTCGACAAGGTCGAGAAGCTCGCCAGGCGCACCGGGGTGTCGGCACCGATGGTGTTCCAGGCCGCGCTCTCGGTCCTCCTGCAGCAGCTCGGTGCGGGCCAGGACGTCGCGATCGGCTCCACCATCGCGGGCCGGCGGGACGCCGACCTGGCGGATCTGGTGGGCTTCTTCGTCAACACGTGGGTTCTGCGTACCGACCTGTCGGGCGCCCCCTCCTTCGAGCAGGTCCTGGAGCAGGTGCAGCACAAGGCGCTGGCCGCGTACGACAACCAGGACGCCCCCTTCGAGCGCCTCGTGGAGATGCTCAACCCCGAGCGCTCCACCGCGTACCACCCGTTGTTCCAGGTGATGTTCACCTGGTCGACGGGCGCCCGGCTCGACTTCGGCCTTCCGGGCGGCCTGCAGGCCCGCATCGCCCCGCTCTGGACGTCGATGGCCAAATTCGACCTGGAATTCAGCTTCTTCAACGAGCCCGGCGAACCGGGGCTCGCGATCTACCTGGAGTACGCGACCGACCTGTTCGACCGGTCCACGGCGGAGGCCGTCCTGGACCGCCTCGTGCGGTTGGTCGAGCAGCTGATCGACGCGCCGACCCGCGCCGTCGCGCTCTCGGACGTCCTGATGCCCGGCGAACGCGAGCTGGTTGTGCACACGTTCAACGACACGGACGCCGAGACGCCCGACCTGAGCATCATCGGCCTGATCGACCGTCAGATCGCCTCGGCCCCGGATGCGACGGCCCTGGTCCATGACGACGTGACGCTCTCGTACGCCGAACTGGACGCACGCGTGCGACGCCTCGCGGCGGAGCTGACCGGACGCGGAGTGGGCGCGGAATCGCTGGTGGGCCTGGCCCTGCCGCGCTCGGCGGACCTGATCGTGGGCATGCTCGGTATCTGGCGGGCAGGCGCCGCCTACCTGCCGATCGACCCCAGGTACCCCAGCACGCGGCTGGGCCACATCCTGTCCGACGCGCGCCCGCACCTCGTGCTGACCAGCGCGGACACGGTCGATGTACTTCCGGTGTCCGACGTGCCCAGTCTGTTCGTCGAGGACATCGACTTCGACGCCGAGGGCTCGGACACGCAGCGGGCCGTGGTGCGGCCGGCGAATGCCGCGTACGTGATGTACACCTCGGGCTCCACCGGCACGCCGAAGGGCGTGACGATCACCCACCGGGACGTGGTCAACGGTGTGCTCCGGCTGGCCGACGCGGTCGGCATCGGTGGGCGGACACGTGTCCTCGCGGGCACGTCGGTCAACTTCGACGTCTCCGTCTTCGAGACCGTGACCACGTTGGCCGCAGGCGGCACCCTCGAGATCGTCCGCGACGTCCTCGTCATCGGTGAGCGGGGCGGCTGGTCCGGAGGCGTCATCAGTACGGTCCCCTCGGTTTTCGCCGAACTCCTCGACCAGGTGGGCGGGAAGATCAGGGCCGACGCGATCGTCTTCGCCGGTGAGACGCTGCCGGCCTCGCTGGTGCAGCGCGTCCGTGACGTGATCCCCGGCGCACGGGTGATCAACGCCTACGGTCAGACGGAGTCGTTCTACGCGACCGTCTTCATCGCGGAGGAGGGCTGGACCGGCGCGGCCGGTGCGCCCATCGGTGCCCCCCTGGGCAACATGCGCGCCTATGTGCTGGGCTCCGGTCTGCAGCCGGTCGCGCCGGGTGTGGTGGGCGAGCTGTACGTGGCGGGCAACGTGGCGCGCGGCTACCTCGGAAAGGCCCGGCTGACCGCCGAGCGCTTCGTCGCCGATCCCTACGGTCCGGCCGGAGCGCGGATGTACCGCACCGGTGACCTGGCCCGATGGAGAGCCGACGGCCGGCTGGAATACGTCGGCCGTGACGACGCCCAGGTGAAGGTGCGCGGCTTCCGTATCGAGCCGGGCGAGGTGGAAGCGGCACTCACCGCACACCCGGGTGTGGCACAGGCCGTGGTGGCCACGCGCCGGATTCAGGACCGGACCCAGCTCGTCGGCTATGTGGTGCCGACGGACATGGAGGACTCGGGGCCCGGCGCGGTGAACAGCCTGGGAGACCTGGACTTCGACCTGACGGCCGCCGTCTCCGCGCGCGAACTGCGCAGGTTCGTGTCCGGCAGGCTGCCGGAGTTCATGGTGCCGTCGCTGTTCGTGATGCTGGACCGGATGCCGCTGGCCCCCAACGGCAAGCTCGACCACAAGGCGCTGCCCGAGCCGGAACCCACCGGTTCCGCCTACCGTGCTCCGGGCACCCTGGCCGAAGAGGTGCTCGCCTCCGTCTACGCTGAGGTGGTCGGCCTGGACCGGGTCGGGCTCGACGACGACTTCTTCGCCGTCGGCGGCGACAGCATCCGCTCCATCCAGGTCGTCACCCGGGCCAGGGCCCGGGGGGTCGAGGTCACCCCGCGGCAGATCTTCGAGTGCCGCACCGTGGGCGAACTCGCCCGGGCGGCCCGGCACGGCGGTCAGGCCGATCCGGTCCTGGCGGAGCTGGAGGGCGGTGGCGCCGGCTTCATGCCCCTGCTGCCCATCGGCCACTACCTGGCGGAACTGCACGACGACATCGACCGGTTCACCATGGCGATGACGGTCGAGCTGCCGACCGGGATCGACCGGGACGGGCTGGAGGCGACGCTCTCGGCGGTCTTCGACCGCCACGACATCCTGCGTTCCAGGACGGTCACCGGCGAGCGGACGGGCCTGGAGGTCACCGCGCCCGCCACCGTCGACGTGACGCCGCTCATCCACCGCGTCGCGGGTGACGGCAGCTGGGGTCAGGCCTGGCGGGAGCAGGCGGTCGCCGAACTCGACCGTGCGGTGGCCCGGCTGGACTCGGCGAACGGAGTGATGGCGCAGTTCGTGTGGTTCGACGCCGGCCCCGGGAGCCCCGGACGTTTGAGCATCCTGCTGCACCACTTCGCCGTGGACGGTGTGTCGTGGCGCATCCTGCTGCCCGATCTCGCCGCCGCCTGGCGGCAGGTCCGTGACGGGCATGCTCCGCGGCTGCCCGAGGTCGGGACCTCCGTACGCCGCTGGGCGCACGCCCTGAACGAGGTCGCCGCCGAGCGGGCCGAGGAACTTCCCCTGTGGCGAGAGATCGTGTCCGGTCCCGACCCGCAGCTGGGCGCACGTCCCTTCGACCCGGCCGTCGACACCATGTCCACCGTCGGCCATGTCTCCCTGGAACTGCCGACCGGGGTCACCCAGGCCCTCCTGACCACGCTGCCCGCCGCCTTCCGCGGCGGCGTCAACGACGGTCTGCTCACGGCGCTGGCTCTCGCCCTCGCCAAGTGGCGCAAGGGCCGCGGCATCGACGAGTCGTCCGCGCTGATCCGGCTGGAAGGTCACGGCCGCGAGGAGACCGTCGCTCCCGGAGCCGACCTCTCCCGCACCATGGGCTGGTTCACCAGCATGTACCCGGTCCGCCTCGACGTCGCCGGAGCCGACCTGGACGAGGCCATCGCGGGCGGTCCGTCCGCGGGAACGGCGGTCAAGGCCGTCAAGGAGCAACTGCTCGCCGTGCCGGACAAGGGCATCGGCTACGGCCTGCTGCGCCACCTCAACGCCGGGACCGCGGCAGTCCTGCGGGAGTACGCGTCCGGACAGATCACGTTCAACTACCTCGGCCGGTACACCGGCGCGTCCAACATGCCCGAGGACCTGCGGGGCCTGGGTTTCACCCAGGTCGAGGACACGACCATGCTGGTGCCCCGGCTGGACGGCGCCATGCCCGCCCTGGCCACCCTGGGGATCGGCGCGTACGTCACCGACACCGAGCAGGGCCCGCGCCTGGACGCCCGCCTGGACTTCCCCGTCGGGCTGCTGAGCGCCGACGAGGTCCAGCAGCTCGCCGACCTGTGGCGCGCCGCCCTGGAAGGCCTCGCGCTGTACGCCGCCGGGCCGGCCGCGGGGGGCCTCACGCCCTCCGACGTGCCGCTGGTCACGGTGAGCCAGAGTGAGCTGGACACCTGGCAGGAGACGTACGCCGGCCTGAGCAGCGTGTGGCCGCTGACCGCGATGCAGAACGGTCTGCTCTTCCACACCGAACTGGCCGGCGCCGACTTCGACGCCTACCAGATGCAGCTCGTCTTCCACCTCGCCGGCGAGGTGGAGCCGCAGCGGCTGCGGGCGGCCGGGCAGGCGCTGCTCGACCGCTATCCCAACCTGCGGGCCGCGTTCGTCACCGACAGCGCGGGGGACCGGGTCCAGATCGTCCAGAACAGCGTCGAACTGCCATGGGACGAGCGCGACTTCAGTGACCTTCCAGCAGCGGAGCGGGAAACGCGGCTCAAGCGTTTCCTGGCGCAGGAGCACAGCACCCGCTTCGACGCGGCCCGAGCGCCGCTGCTGCGGATCTCGCTGGTCAAGCTGACCGCGGACCGATGGGAACTGGTACTCACCGTCCACCACGTCCTGTTCGACGGCTGGTCGGTGCCGCTGGTGATGCAGGACCTGCTGCGCCTGTACGGCTCGGCCGGTGACGCCTCCGTGCTGGGCAGGGCGCGCGACTACCGGGACTTCCTCGTGTGGCTCGACCGCCAGGACCACGAGGCGACCGCCCGGGCGTGGGCCCGGGAACTGGACGGCGTGGAGGAGCCGACGCTGCTGCTGCCGGCGGTCCCCGCCGAGGGGGGCGAGTCCTCCGGGGTCGGACAGGTCGACGTACCGCTCACCCCGGAACGGTCCCGGGAGCTCTCCCGCCGGGCGAGCGAGCTGGGGCTGACGCTCAACACCCTGGTCCAGGGGGCGTGGGGCATCCTTCTGGCTGGGCTGACCGGGCGTCGTGACGTGGTGTTCGGAGCCACCGTCTCCGGGCGGCCGCCGCAGGTGGCGGGTGTGGACGAGATGGTCGGCATGTTCATCAACACCCTGCCGGTCCGGGTGGACTGCGCCCCCGGCGAGTCGCTCGGCACCGTCCTCGGCGACCTCCAGGAGCGGCAGAGCGCACTCCTCGACCACCATCACCACAGCCTGCTGGAGATCCATCGGGCCACCGGCCTGCGGACGCTGTTCGACACGATGGTGGTCTTCGAGTCGTACCCCATCGACAGCGCGGCCCTGAGCGAGGCGTACTCGGCCGCCGGGATCTCCGTGACCGGACTCAGCCCGCTCAGCAGCACCCACTACCCGCTGATCGTGACGGCTTTCGCCGAACCTCATCTGAGGGTCAGCCTGCAGTACCAGCACCACCTCCTCGACCTGGAGCAGACGGCCACCATCGCCCGCCGCTTCGGGCGCGTCCTCACCCAGCTGGCGCTCGACCCGTGGTCTTCGCTCAGCGAGGTGGACCTGCTGGAACCCGCGGAGCGCGCACGGTTCCTGAACGACGTGAACGACACCGCCACCGGGACTCCCGAACTGACCATCCCCGGTCTGTTCGAGCGAAAGGTGGCCGGGACGCCGGACAGGACCGCAGTGATCTGCGGTGGGACCACCTACAGCTACGCGGAGCTCGACGCCCGTGCCAACCGGCTGGCGCGCGCGCTGACCGGGCGTGGGGTCGGCCCGGAGACGATCGTCGGTCTGGCACTGCCGCGCTCGGCCGACCTGCTCACCGGATTCCTCGGCATCCTGAAGGCGGGCGGCGCGTACCTGCCGATCGACCCCGCGTACCCGAGCACCCGGCTCGGCCACATCCTGGACAGTGCCCGGCCGCAGCTGGTCCTCACCGACGCGGACACGGCCGGGGTGCTCCCCGGGACGGACGTCCCGACGCTCCTCCTCGGTGACGTCGACCTCGAGAGCGGCGACACGTCCGTGGAGTCGAGGGCGCGGCCGCAGCACGCGGCGTACGTGATGTACACCTCCGGTTCCACCGGCACACCGAAGGGCGTGGTGGTCAGCCACGCCAACGTGGTCAACGGCGTGACGGGACTCGCCGAGCGGGTGGGCGTGGACGCGGACACCCGGATGTTCGCGGGCTCCTCCGTCAACTTCGACGTGTCCGTCTTCGAGATCGTCACGACGCTGGCCCGGGGCGGCACCGTCGAGGTGGTCAGGGACGCCCTCGTGCTCGCCGAGCGCGAGACGGTGTCGGCGAGCGTGATCAGCACGGTGCCGTCGGTCTTCGCCGAGCTGGGCGACCGCATGGCCGCCATCTCCGGTCTGAAGACCGTGGTCTTCGCCGGCGAGGCACTGCCCGACACGCTCGTGCGCCGTATCCGCGGATTCCTGCCCGAGGTGCGCATCGTCAACGCCTACGGACAGACCGAGTCGTTCTACGCCACCACGTACGCCGTCGAGGCGGGGCAGACCCGCCAGGACGGCGACCGGACCCCGATCGGCACGCCGCTCGGGAACATGCGCACCTACCTCCTCGGTCCCGGCCTCGCGCCCGTACCGCCCGGGGTGGTGGGGGAGCTGTACGTCGCGGGGAACATCACCCGCGGCTACCTCGGCCTTGCCGCTCTGACCGCCGAACGCTTCGTCGCCGACCTCTACGGTCCGCCCGGCGCGCGCATGTACCGTACGGGCGACCTGGCCCGCTGGACCGCCGACGGGCAACTCGTCTACGTCGGCCGTGACGACGACCAGGTCAAGATCCGCGGTGTCCGCGTCGAGCCCGCCGAGGTCGAGCGTGCCCTGGCCACGCACCCGGACGTCGTCCAGTCCGTGGTCGTCGCCCGGAGCGCGCAGGGCACGGGGGACAAGCAGCTCGTCGCCTACGTGGTGCCCGCCCCGGCCGGCGGCGGCCGCCCGGAGCAGGACCAGGGGGCCGAGGCCCTCGTCGGCTCGTTGCGCCGCTATCTGCAGGACCGCCTGCCGGCGCACCTGGTGCCCACCGCCGTTGTCGCCATCGACTCCGTGCCGCTGGCCGCCAACGGGAAGCTGGACCGCAAGGCGCTGCCCGCGCCGGACTTCGCCGGAGCGGCCGAGGGCCGAGGTCCGCGCACCGCTCAGGAAGAGCTGCTGTGCGAGCTGTTCGCCGAGGTGCTGCACGTGGAGCGGGTCGGTATCGACGACGACTTCTTCGACCTCGGCGGCCACTCGATCATGGCCACCAAGCTCGTCAACCGCATCCGCGTCTCGCTGCGTACGGAGGTGGAGCTGCGGGCCCTCTTCGCACATCCCACCGTGGCCGGACTCGTCCCGCACCTGGACGGCGCCGCGGGCACCCGGGCGCCGCTGGCTCCCGTCGTGAAGAGGCCCGAGCGGCTCCCGCTGTCCTTCTCCCAGCAGCGCCTCTGGTTCCTGTACAAGTTCGAGGGCCACGCGGCGACGTACAACATGCCGCTCGTCCTGCGGCTCAGCGGTGACCTGAACGTGCGGGCCCTGGAGGAGACGGTCAACGACGTCGTCACCCGGCACGAGATCCTGCGCACCGTCTACCGTGAGGTCGAGGGCAGGCCGCACCAGCACGTCCTGGGGGCGGAGAAGGCCCGCATCGGCCTGCCCCTGCGGCACGTGGCGGGTGACGAGGGGCTGGCCGAGGCCATCAACGCAGCGGCCCGGCACCCCTTCGACATCGCCGTCGAGATTCCGCTGAAGGCCGTTCTGCTCGGCGTCGGCCCAGAAGAGCACGTCCTGGTCCTTGTGATCCACCACATCGCGGCCGACGGCTGGTCCGCGACGCCCCTCGCGAAAGACCTGGCCACGGCCTACGAGGCCCGCGCCCGGGGCGCGGCCCCCCGGTGGACACCGCTACCGCTGCAGTACGCGGACTACGCGCTGTGGCAGCAGGAGCTCCTGGGCGACGACGACGACCCGGACAGCCTGTTCAGCAAGCAGTACCGCTACTGGTCCCAGCAGCTGGCCCGGCTGCCCGAGACGGTCACCATCCCCAGCGACCGGCCCCGCCCCGCGGAACTCGACCGCAGTGGCGACGTGCTGGAGTTCACTATGGACGGCGCGCTGCACGAGGGCGTCGCCGGCCTGGCCCGGGCCACCGGCACCACCCCCTTCATGGTGCTGCAGGCGACCATGGCCGCCCTGCTCACCCGGCTCGGTGTGGGCACCGACATCGCTCTGGGCAGCGGCATCGCGGGCCGTGTCGACGAGAACCTGAACGACCTGATCGGTCTCTTCGTCAACGTGCAGGTGATGCGCACCGACACGTCCGGCGACCCGACCTTCACCGAACTGCTCGGCCAGGCCCGCAGGACGAGCCTGGCCGCGTACACCCACCAGGACATTCCCTTCGAGGCCCTGGTGGAGAAGCTCAATCCGGAGCGCTCGGCCTCGGTCAACCCGCTCTTCCAGATCGCCCTGATCCTGCAGAACACCGAGGACAAGGACTTCGAGCTGCCCGGTCTGCGCGTGGTCAGCGAGGGTGTGGGCACCGGGACGTCCCGCTACGACCTCACCCTGAGCCTCAGCGAGACGTTCGAGGACCGCACCGCGCCGGCGGGCATCCACATCGCCGCCGAGTACTCCACCGAGCTGTTCGACGCCTCGACGATCGAAACGCTGATCGCCCGCTGGGAGCGGCTCCTGGCCGCCGCGGTCGCCGACCCCTCGCAGCGCATCGGCGACGTGGTACTGCTCGCCTCCGAGGAACGCCGCGCACTGCTGCTGGCCGAGCAACACGCCGAGCGGACCGTGGCGGCGGCCACCTTCCCGGAGCTCTTCCGGGCGCAGCTGCGGCAGTCGCCCCAGGCACCGGCGGTGGAGTCGGTCGACCAGACATGGTCGTACGAGGAGTTGAACGCACGGGCGAACCGGATCGCGCACTGGCTGATCGCCCGGGGTATCGGGCCCGAGCAGTCGGTCGGCGTGGCCATGCCGCGCGGCGCGGACCAGGTCGCCGTGGCTCTCGCCGTTTTCAAGGCGGGCGCCGTCTACCTGCCCGTCAACCTCGACTACCCGGCCGACCGCATCCTCTTCATGCTCAACGACGCCGTCCCCGGTGTCCTGCTCACCACCCGGGCCGCCCTCGACGAGCTGCCCGACGGGCTGACCACCGAGGCGCTCCCCGTCGACACCCCCGACGTCCGGGCGGCCTGGCAGGACAGTCCGGTCACCGACCCCGACACCACCCTGACCCCCGCCCATCCGGCGTACATCATCTTCACCTCCGGCTCGACCGGCCTGCCCAAGGGCGTCACCGTCACACACGCGGGCATCGCGGCCCTCAGCCGCACCACCCAGGAACGCCTCGCGCTGACCCGGGACGCCCGTGTCCTCCAGGTCGCGGCCCCCAGCTTCGACGCCGCCTTCTGGGAGCTGGTGCAGACCCTCACCACCGGCGCCACCCTCGTCATACCGACGCAACAGCGTGTCGTCGGCGACGACCTTGCCCGCACGCTGGCCGACCGCCGCATCACCCACGTGATGCTGCCGCCCAGTGTGCTCACCGCGCTCCCGGCCGACGCCTCCCACGCCCTGACCGAACTGCGCACCGTCACCGTCGGCGGCGAGGCCTGCCCGCCCGCCCTGGTTGCGGCCTGGGCACCGGGTCGCCGCTTCGTCAACGCCTACGGACCCACCGAGACCACCGTCTGCGGCGCCATCAGCGCCCCCCTCACCACGGACCACACGCCCATCGGCACCGCCGTGGCCGACAACCGGGTGCGTGTGCTGGACGAGCGCCTCGCCCCGGTCGCGCCGGGCACCCCCGGCGAGCTCTACGTAGCAGGTCCCAGCCTCGCCCGCGGCTACCTGAACCGCTCCGCGCTCACCGCCGAGCGCTTCGTCGCCGACCCCTACGGACCCGCCGGCACCCGTATGTACCGCACCGGGGACATCGTTCGCCAGGGCGCCGACGGACAGCTCGACTACCTGGGCCGCAGCGATGACCAGGTCAAGATCAACGGCTTGCGCATCGAGCCGGGCGAGATCGCCGCGGCACTCGGACACCACCCGGGCGTCGCCCAGGCCGTCGTGACCGTGCACGAGAACAAGGAGGGCGAACGGCGCCTGGTCGGCTACGCGGTTCCGGCGCCGGGGGGCGGAGGCGGCAGCCTCGACGCCGGCGCACTGCGCACGTTCCTCTCCGAGCGGCTGCCGGACTTCATGGTGCCCTCGCTGTTCATGCTGCTCGACAGCCTGCCGCTCACGCCCAACGGAAAGCTCGACAAGGCCGCACTGCCCGAGCCGGAGGTGACCGGTGGCGCCTATCAGGCACCGCGCACCGACGCGGAGAAGGCACTCGCCGCCATCTACGCCGAGATCCTCGACCGGGACCGGATCGGCCTCGACGACGACTTCTTCGCCCTCGGTGGCGACAGCATCCGTTCCATCCAGGTCGTCTCCCGGGCCCGCGCACAGGGCATCGAGGTCACACCGCGGCTGATGTTCAAGCACCGCACGGTGGCCGCGCTCGCCGAGGCCGCCGCGGCCGGCGGCCAGAGCGGGCGGTCCGCCCGCCGGGAGCCCGCGGGCGGCGGCACCGGCTGGATGCCGCTGCTGCCCGTGGTCCGCCAGATGAGTGAGCATGTCGGAAGCTACGACGGATTCGCCATGTCGATGGTGGTGGACCTGCCGGCGGGCATCGACGAGAGCGGATTGATCGCCACCCTGTCCGCGGTCGTCGATCACCACGACATACTCCGCTCCCGCCTCCGCGTCCGCGCGGGAGAGCCCGGGCTGGACGCGGGCAGGCCCGGCACCGTCGACGTGGCCGCGCTCGTCAGCCGCAGGCCCTGTACAGGCGACTGGCACGACCCGGCCTGGCGGCGGGAGACGAAGGCCGCGGTGGACGCCGCCGTCGGCGAACTGGACTCGAAGACCGGCCGGATGGCCCGCTTCATCTGGTGCGACGCAGGCCCCAACACCTCCGGACGACTGATCCTCGTCCTGAACCACCTGGTGGTCGACGGTGTCTCCTGGCGCATTCTCCTGCCCGACCTCGCCCAGGCCTGGGACCACGTGCGCCAGGGACGCACGCCTCAGCTGGCCGCGGTGTCCACGACGATGCGCCGTTGGTCGCACGGCTTGGTGGAGGCGGCCGCGTCGCCCCAGCGGGTGGCCGAACTCGCCCTCTGGAAGCACGTGCTGGACGGACCCGACCCGCTCCTGGGCTCCCGCGCCCTCGACCCGGCCGTCGACGTACGGGCCACCATGGAGACCGTCCAGGTCAAGCTGACCTCTCGGATCACCGAGGCGCTGCTGACGACGTTGCCCGCCGCCTTCCACAGCGGGGTCGACGACGGCCTGCTCACGGCCCTCGCGCTGGCCATGACCAAGTGGCGCAGGGCACGGGGCGACGGGGAGTCCTCGGCTCTGATCCGCCTCGAAGGACACGGCCGTGAGGAGGCCGCCGTGCCGGGCACCGACATCACGCACACGGTGGGCTGGTTCACCAGTGTCTACCCTGTCCGCCTCGACCTCGGCGGCCTCGACCTCGACGAGGCCGTCGCGGGCGGCCGCTCCGCGGGCAACGCCGTCAAGGCGGTCAAGGAGCAGCTCCAGGCGATCCCGGACAAGGGCATCGGTTACGGCCTGCTGCGCCATCTCAACCCGAAGACCGCCGAGGCACTCAAGGACCTGGACGAGGGGCAGGTCTCCTTCAACTATCTGGGTCGGTTCGCCTCGGGCGGCCAGGGGCAGGAGGCCGGCGACGCGGGCTGGACGATGTCCGCCGACCTGGACGAGCTCGCCCCCGAACTGACCACGCCCGCCCTGACCGTCGTGGACATCACCGCCCATGTCGTCGAGACGGCGCAGGGTCCGCAGCTGAGCGCCGGCATCTCCTTCCCCACCGGGCTGCTCGGGCGGGAGGAGGTGCAGGAGTTCGCGGACCTGTGGCGCACGGCCCTGGAAGGTCTGGCCCGGCACGCCACGGAGTCCGGTGCGGGCGGACTGACTCCGTCGGACGTGCCGCTGGTCCGGCTGCGTCAGCGGGACCTGGAAATGTGGGAGGAGAGTTACCCGGGCGTGGCCGACGTATGGCCGCTCACCTCGATGCAGTCCGGCCTGCTGTTCCAGAGCCAGCTGGCCGGCGCCGATTTCGACGCCTACCAGGTCCAGCTGATCTTCCACCTGACCGGTCGGGTGGAGCCGGAGCGCATGCGTGCCGCCGGTCAGGCAGTGCTCGACCGTTACGACAGTCTGCGCACCGCGTTCGTGGCGACCAGCGCCGGTGAGCAGGTACAGGTGCTGCTGGGGCGTGTCGAACTGCCCTGGCAGGTCCTCGACTGGAGTGACCTGCCCGAGGCGGAACAGGACACGGCCTACCGGGAACTCCTCGTCCGGGACCAGGCAGCCCACTTCGACCTGAGCGCCCCGCCGATGCTGCGCCTGACCCTGGTGAAGCGGGCGGCCGAGCGGCACGAGCTGATCCTCACCGTCCACCACATCGTGTACGACGGCTGGTCGGGCTCTCTGGTGCTGCAGGACCTGCTGCACCTGTACAGCACGCACGGAGACGCCGGGCAGCTGGGCCGGGTGCGCCCCTATCGCGACTTCCTCGACTGGCTGTCGCGCCAGGACCACGAGGTCGCGGCCCGCGCCTGGACCGCCGAGCTGGCCGGGGTGGACGAGCCCACGCTCGTGGCCCCGCAGACCCGGCAGGAGACGAGCGGCAACCACCGGCACGTGGGTGTCGACGTGGACCAGGACACGGCGCGCCTGCTGTCGCGCCGCGCGACGGAGCTCGGGATCACCCTCAACACCCTCGTGCAGGGCGCCTGGGGCATGCTCCTGGGGGGCCAGACCGGTCGTCAGGACGTGGTGTTCGGCGCCACGGTCTCAGGGCGTCCGCCCCAGGTGGCGGGTATGGACGAGATGGTGGGGCTGTTCGTCAACACCCTTCCGGTGCGCGTGAGCCCGACACCCGGGCAGACCCTGGGCGAGTTGCTGCAGGACCTGCAGGACCGGCAGGCCGCCCTGATGGACCACCACCACTTCGGGCTGGCCGAGATCCACCGGGCCACCGGGCTCGGGACCCTCTTCGACTCGGTGGTCGTCTACGAGTCCTACCCGGCCGACGTGGACGGTCTGGGTGAGATGCAGAGCGCGGCCGGGATCACCGTCGCGGGCATCGACGGCGAAGCGACCGTGCACTACCCGCTGGGCCTGCTCGCCGAGGCCGACCCGGACCTGCGGCTGACGCTCGGCTACCAGGACCATGCCCTCGACCCCCGTACCGCGCAGCGCCTCGCGGACCGCCTGGCGCGGATCCTCCGGCACATCGCGGCGGACCCCGGAACTCCGGTGGTCCTGGTCGACGTGGTGGAACCGGCGGAGCGCGAACGGCTGCTGACCGACTTCAACGACTGCGCCACGGACGTTCCGGAAGCGACGATCGCCGCGCTGTTCGGAAGGCAGGCCGCGGCCACCCCCGACGCGGCCGCGGTGGTCTTCGGTGACATCACGCTCACGTACCGGGAGCTGGACGCCCGGGCCAACCGGCTCGCGCGGGTCCTGGCGGCGCGCGGTGTGGGCCAGGAGTCCGTCGTCGGGCTGGCGCTGCCGCGCTCGCAGGAGTACGTCGTGGCTGTGCTCGCGGTGGTGAAGGCGGGAGGCACTTATCTGCCCCTCGACCCGGAGTACCCCGCCGAGCGGCTGGACTTCATGCTGAGCGATGCGGCACCCACCGTCCTGGTGACGGACGAGAAGATCTCGGCGGGGCTGCCCCGGGGCGGCTGCGCGCACCTGGTGATCGACGAGCCCGATGTGGCCGAGGAGATCGCCGCGTCCTCGGCGCAGCCGCCGGAGGCCGCCTCGGCCGGGCAGGCGGATCAGCTCGCCTACGTGATGTACACCTCGGGGTCCACGGGCCGGCCCAAGGGGGTCGGGATCACGCACCGGTCGGTGGCGGTACTCGTGGCGGACCGGTGCTTCGGCCAAGGCCGTCACCAGCGGGTCCTGATGCACAACACGCAGGCATTCGACACCTCGACCTATGAGCTGTGGGTCCCCCTGCTGCGCGGCGGCGCCATCGTCATCCCGCCCCCCGGGCGCCTGGACCCGGCCGGTCTCATGCACATGATCGCTGAACACGGGGTGAGCGGTCTGGCCATGACGGCGGGACTGTTCATGGCCATCGCGGAGGAGACGCCCGAGGCGTTCGACGGGGCGCGCCAGGTGTGGACCGTCGGTGACGTAGTGACCCCGGCCGCCCTGAAACGGGTGCTGGCCGCGTGCGAGGGCCTGTCCGTCGTCAATGGCTACGGGCCGACCGAGACCACCGCGGCGACCTCCATGCACGCCATGGAGGACGCGGCGGAGTTGGGCGATGTGGTGCCGATCGGGCATCCCATGGACAACACGCGCCTGTACGTGCTCGACGCTGCCCTGCGCCCGGTGCCGCTGGGCGTTCCCGGCGAGCTGTACGTCGCGGGCGAGCGTCTGGCCCGCGGTTATCTGGGCCGCTACGACCTGACCGCGCAACGCTTCGTGGCATGCCCCTTCGGCGGGCCCGGCGAGCGCATGTACCGCACGGGTGACGTGGTGAGCTGGACCGAGGAGGGCGACCTGCTCTTCCACGGCCGCGCCGACAACCAGGTCAAGATCCGTGGCTTCCGCGTCGAACCCGGTGAGATCGAGGCCGAGTTGGCCACGCACCCGGGTGTCGCCCAGGCCGTCGTCATCGCCCGGGACCACCGGAGTACCGGTATGCGCCTGCTCGCCTACGTCACCTCCGCCGAAGGGGACGGGCCGGACGCCGACGAGCTGCGGGCCTACACCGCGCAGCGGCTGCCTGAACACATGGTGCCGTCCGCGTTCGTGACCATGGAAAAGTTTCCGCTGGCCGCCACCGGCAAGGTGGACCGCAAGGCGCTGCCCCTCCCCGAGATCACCAGCGACGCCGCCTACCGCGCGCCGCGCACTCCCCAGGAAGAGCTCCTGACCGCTGTGTTCGCCCAGATCCTGGGCGTCGGGCGAGTCGGTGTCGACGACAGCTTCTTCGACCTCGGCGGCCACTCGCTGCTCGCCACCAAGCTCATCAGCAGAATCCGCACGGTGCTGAGCGTGGAGGTGCCGATCCGTCTGGTCTTCCAGGCGCCCACCGTCGCGGAACTGGCCGCACAGCTGACCGGGAGCTCCGGGCCCACGGGCGAAAGCGACCCGTTCGGTGTGGTGCTGCCGCTGCGGACCGGCGGGAGCGGGGCTCCGGTGTGGTTCATCCACCCGGGCTTCGGCCTCTGCTGGTCCTATCTGGGCATGGCCGTCCAGCTCGGCGACCGGCCGGTGTACGGCATCCAGGCGCGCGGCTTCGACGGATCACCACTGCCCGAGAGCTTCGCGGCCATGGTCGTCGACTACACGGAGCAGATCCTCTCCGTACAGCCGGAGGGGCCCTTCCAGCTGGTCGGGCACTCCCTGGGCGGAGCCCTCGCACAGGCCGTCGGCGCCGAACTCCAGAACCGCGGGCACGAGGTGCCCCTGGTCGCGCTCCTGGACGCCGTCCCGGGCGATTGGTTCGCCCAGCAGTCCGAGGCGCACCTGGACCGGTCCGAGTCGCGCGACTTCCTGGAGGGCTACCTACCGGGTGACGCGGACGATGAGAGCCGCCGGACCGTCGTCGAGAACGGGGCGACCGTCATGGTCGAACACACGCGCATGGTGAAGAAGTTCACCCAGCCCGTCTATCGCGGCACTGTGCTGTTCTTCAGCGCGACGCAGAGCCCTCAGGCGCAGCCGGAGCTCTGGGACCCGTACGTCGAGGGCGCACTGCACGCGTACGACATCGACTCCACCCACTTCGGGCTGACCGCACCGAGGCCGGCGGCCGACATCTGCGCCCTCATCAACCACCACCTCCATGACTAGGGAGACACCATGAGCACGAACCCGTTCGACGACGAGACCGGCACGTTCTACGTCCTGGTCAACGACGAGGAGCAGCACTCCCTGTGGCCGTCGTTCGCCGCGGTTCCCGACGGCTGGCGGATCGTCTTCGGGGCCGGGGAGCGCGCCACGTGCCTCGCTTACATCGAGGAGAACTGGACCGACCTGCGGCCCAGGAGCCTGCGCGAAGCCATGACCGCCTAGTCCTGTCCCCGCGTGTCCCACCCGAGATTCTTTGCGGATCCGAAGAGAAGAAGAGGAACGAGCGCGTGACGCAACTCGCTGACCGCTGGGGAGTGAACCCGGCGTATTTCTGGATGTGGGACAGGTGGCCGGAGCGGCCCGTCGAGATCGACGACAGCGGTGTGGTCCATGTGTACGGGCACGCCGAGTGCGTTCAGGTCTACGGCGACCCGAAGACGTACTCGTCCAATGTGGAAGCGCTGTTGCTCGGGGAGGCGGATGAGGGCGAGGCGCTGAGCGACGGTGCGCTGAGCGCGGCGGACCCGCCCAAGCACACGAAGATGCGCAAGATCGTCAGCCGTGCGTTCACACCGAAGATGGTGGCCGACCTCGAACCGCGGATCACCAGGATCACCCATGAGCTCCTCGACGCGGCGGAGGGCAAGGACGGCCTGGAACTGGTCGAGGACCTGGCCTACCCGATGCCGGTGATCGTGATCGCCGACATGCTCGGGGTGCCGCACAGCGACCGGTACCTCTTCAAGCGCTGGGTCGACCAGATCGTCACCGCCGCCGGCGAGGTGACCGTGGAGACCGCGGGCGTGCAGCGGGACGACGCCGACGTCGTGGCGGCCATGGGGCAGGTGCCCGAGCTGATGGACTACCTGCGTCAGCACGTCGTCGAGCGCCGCTCGAAGCCGCAGGACGACCTGCTCACCAAGCTCGTGGAGGCGGAGATCGAGGGCGAGCACCTGAGCGAGAGCGCCATCGTCAACTTCGCCAGGGAACTCCTCGTCGCCGGACACCTCACCACCAGTGCGACGATCGGCAACATGCTGCTGTGCCTGGACGCCCACCCGCAGCAGATGGCGCGGCTGCGGGCCGACCCCGGCCTCGCCCCGGGAGTGGTCGAGGAGACCCTGCGGTTCCTGAGCCCGCTCGCGGGCTCGGTCCGCGCGACGGTCGCCGACACGGAACTGGCGGGGGTCAAGGTCCCCGCGCGGAGCCTCGTCAGGCTCTGGCTCGGTGCGGCCAACCGGGACGAGCGCCAGTTCGCCCGTCCCCACGTGTTCGACCCGGACCGCGACCCCAACCCGCAGCTGGGCTTCGGCCGCGGGATCCACTTCTGCATCGGCGCACCGCTGGCCCGTCTGGAGGGGCGCGTCGGCGTGAACGTCCTCCTGGAGCGCTTCCCGAAGCTGCGCACGGACCCGGACAGCCCGCCGGAGTTCATGGATCTCGAAGACGTACTGGGTGTCTCGAAACTGTCGATGCTCACCACCTGACAGCCGTGGGGAAGTGGGGCGAGGTGTCCCGGCGCGGACCTGGACGAAGGCCGGGCCGGCCCCCGTACGCCTTCGTGCCGTGAGGGCCCCGAATTCAGCACAGATTGGATCAGCATGGTTTCGCGACGCAGATTCCTGGGCTCCGCGACGGCCGCCACCGGCGCAGCCGCGGGCTTCCTGCCCGCGGCTGCTTCGGCAACCGCTCAGGGCCGGCGCAGTGTGATCGTACGGCCCGGCGACCCCCGTTACACCGAGCTCGCCGGACGGGGCTGCAACACCCGCTTCGCCGCCACACCGGACGAGATCTGGCTCGTGAGCTCCGCCGGCCAGGTGGAGCAGGCGGTGAACAAGGCCATCGCCCACGACCGGCGCATCACGGTCCGCAGCGGAGGCCACAGCTTCGATCGCCTGGTGGACGACCCGCAGTTCCGTCTCCTCGTCGACGTGTCGGAGATGACCGGTGTCACCTTCGACCCACGGATGAACGCCTTCGCCGTCGAGGCCGGCGCCCGGCTCGGCGATGTCTACCGCGCGCTCCACGAGGGCTGGGGAGTCACCGTGCCGGGTGGCATCTGCCCCGAGGTGGGCGTGGGCGGCCACGTGAGCGGAGGCGGGTACGGTCCGCTGTCACGCCGGCATGGCCTCATCGTGGACCATCTGTACGCCGTCGAGGTCGTCGTGGCGGGCAGGGGTCGCACCGCACGGACCGTCGTCGCGACGCGGGAGCCGGACGATCCGCACCGCGACCTGTGGTGGGCCCACACCGGCGGGGGCGGCGGCGCCTTCGGTATCGTCACGAAATTCTGGTTCCGCACCCCGCGGGCCACCGGCGGCCCGTCCTCGCTGCTGCCCGCACCGCCCTCACGGATGCGGGACACCGTCGTGTCCTGGCCCTGGTCCGGGCTGACCGAGGCGGGCTTCACCCGTCTGGTGACCAACCACAACGCCTGGCACGCGGCGCACAGCGACCCCGGCTCGCCGTACTCCGTGATGCACAGCTCGCTGAACCTGTACTCCACGACCGCCGGCTGGGTGCAACTGGAGATCCGCATGGACGCCACCCTGGCCGAGACGGACCAGCTGCACGACGACTACATCGCCGCGGTCTCCGAGGGTGTCGGCGCCGAGCCGATGGTTGACGTCACCGAGGGCAGCTGGCTGGACATCACCCTCGAACCGACCGCCGTCCACCCGGGTTACACGCGGCAGAAGACCACCGGCGGGCACATGCGCGAGGTGTTCACCCCAAGCCAGATAGCCGCGATGTACCGGTCCCTGACCGATCCGGACCACCTCAACATCGGCCTGGTGTACCTGGCCGCCTACGGCTGCGCGATCAACACCGTCGAGCCCTCCGCCAGGGCGATCCCCCAGCGCGACTCCATCATGAAGCTGTGGTACACGTCCGTCTGGGTCGACCCGGCACACGACGAGGCCGAGGTCGAGTGGCTGCGCACGCTGCGCAGGAACGTCCACGCGGCGACCGGCGGATTCCCGGTGCCCAACGGCCAGCAGGACGGCGGGTACATCAACTACGCGGACGTGGATCTGCGTGATCCGCACCAGAACCGGAGCGGCGTGCCGTGGTACGAGATCATCTGGAAGGGCAATCACTCCAGGCTTCAGCAGGTGAAGAACACGTACGACCCCCGGAACGTCTTCCGGCACGCGCTCTCTCTGGACCCGTCCTGACCATCGCCGGACGGCCGGCCGGCACGGACTCCACCTCGGCGGGTTCGACGCGCAGGCCGCGGATCCCGACCCGGAACCCGGCGCGCCCCGGAGGAGCTGAACGGAGCTGATCACCATCTTTGCCACGACGGCCGGACAGGAGGCCGTACGAGGGACCCCACGGACGCGGGTTTCCCGCGCTGATCAAGCGCTCCGGTTCCACGGCGGGTACGGCTGCCTGTCCGGCCACGGGCCGGAGAAGACGGAGCGGCGAGAATTTTCGAGGACGCGGCCCACGGAGGAGACAACCGCTATGCGTGTCCTGTTTGTCACATTCCCCTGGCGGACCCACTTCCAGGCCTCCGTGCCGTTGGCCTGGGCCCTGCAGACGGCCGGGCACGAGGTGCGTGTCGCCAGTGGTCCGGAACTGACCGAGGTCGTCACCAGATCGGGCCTGACAGCGGTCCCTGTCGGCTGCGACGAGCCCGTCCTCGCGAAGTTGGAGCGGTCGCAGGCCGACATGTTCCGGCGGATCGCCGAGGAGCACGGGGCGCCGGACGACCTCCTGAGCGATGTGTCCGAGAACCGGGAGGAGGAGCTCACCTGGGAACGCCTGCGCTGGCTGTACCGCTACCTCACCGGAACCTTCAAGGCCATGAACGACTCGATGGTCGAGGAACTGGTGGAGTACTGCCACTGGTGGAAGCCCGACCTGATCGTCTGGGACTCCCTGAGCCACGCCGGTTCGATCGCTGCCACCGCGGTGGGGGCCGCCCACGCGCGCATGCCGATCGAGCTCGACGTGGAGATCCGGATGCGGCGGCACTTTCTGCGGGTCCGCGGGGAGCAGGCCCCCCAGGACCGCGAGGACGCCCTGGGGGAGTGGCTCGGAGACTGGGCCCGGAAGTACGGCAAGCCGTTCTCCGAGGAGATGGTGACCGGGCATTTCACCATCGAGCAGATGCTGGGTTCGATGCGGGTGGAATCGGACGTCCCTCATGTCCCCGTCCGCTACCTTCCGTACAACGGGCCCTCCGCCGTGCCGGGCTGGGCCCGCCACGAGCCGTCGAAGCCGCGCGTCCTGGCCACCTTCGGCGTGAGTCAGGAGAAGGACGCGGCGGGGCAGGCCCTGTCCGTCGAGCAGTTGCAGGGGATGCTGGACTCCGTCGCCGACCTCGACATCGAGCTGGTGCTGACCCTGTCCGCGCAACTGCAGAAGGAACTGGAGCGCGTTCCCGACAACACGAGAATGGTGGAGTTCGTCGCACTGCACTCCGTCATCCCGTCGTGCTCGGCGGTCATCCATCACGGAGGGGTGCCCGCCTTCCTCGTCTCGATCGCCCTCGGGGTGCCGCAGCTGATGATCAGCCGTGTCGTCCCTGACGTGGGCGAGCGCGGCCCGCGTCTGGAGGAGGCCGGAGCCGGGGTGTGGATCCCGGCGGACGAGCCGGAGGAGACGAGCGGGGCGCGCATCCGGGAGCACCTCGTGCGGCTCCTGGACGATCCGGCGTTCCGGGAGGGTGCCGGGCGGCTGCGTGAAGAGCTGCTCGCGCAGCCGGCACCCGGTGAAGTGGTCCGGGAACTGGAACTGCTCGCGGACCGCTACCGCAGCCGATAGCCGATAGCCGATAGCCGATAGCCGATAGCCGATAGCCGGAATCCGACCGGCCGCCTTCGAAGGCGGCCGGTCGACGTGTGCTCGTGTCTGTTCCGGTCAACCGCGATGTGCCGCAGAGCCGTGGGACGTCACCGACGCGGCGAGGGGACCTGCCGGGGCGATCAGATCCGGGGAGATGGCCGTGGCGTCGCCCCGGCCCGTCAGCGTCAGCGCCAGGTCGAACTCGGCGAGCAGACACCGCAGTACGTGGTGCACACCGCGGCGCCCGCCGAGCGCCAGGCCGTACTGGTAGGGCCTGCCGTACAGGACGGCGTCGGCGCCGAGGGCCAGTGCCTTGACGATGTCGCTGCCGGTGCGCACGCCGGAATCCATCAGCACGGGGACGGAGTCCCCGACGGCAGCCCGCACCGCGGGCAGGCAGTCGAGAGCGGCCATCGTGCCGTCCAGCTGACGTCCGCCGTGGTTGGAGACGACGATCCCGTCCGCGCCGTGTGCCAGCGCGAGGCGGGCGTCGTCCGGGTGCAGGATTCCCTTGACGAGGATGGGCAGGCCGGTCAGTTCGCGCAGCCAGGGGAGCCGGTCCCAGGTGAGGGACGGGTTGCCGGAGATGCTCGCCCAGTGTCCGACGACCGCCGCCGTGTCGGCGCCGGGGGGCAGCGCCGCCCGGAACACGGGGTCGCTGGTGAAGTTGGCGAGACCGGTGCCGTTCACGAACGGCAGGAAGCCGTGGTCGAGGTCCGCGGGCCGGTAGCCGAAGGCGGGGTTGTCGACGGTGAGGACCAGAGCCGAGTAGCCGCTCGCCTCGGCCCGGCGGACCAAGGACGTGGCCAGGAGGTCGTCCGAAGGCCAGTAGAGCTGGAACCAGCGAGGTCCGGGGCCCGCGGCCGCCGCGACCTCCTCCAGACTGTGGGAGGAGAAGGACGACAGGATGAAGGGCAGGCCCGCGTCGGCCGCGCCGCGTACGGCGGCGAGTTCGCCCTCGGGGTGGACGACGGTCTGGGCGGAGACCGGCGCCAGCAGGACGGGAGCGGACAGCCGCCGGCCCAGGAGGGGAACCGAGAAGTCACGGTGGGTGACTCCACGCAGCACTCTCGGCACCAGTCGCCACCGGTCGAAGGCCTCGCGGTTGGCGCGACCCGTCGCCCCAGTTCCGGCGTTGCCCGCCACATAGCTGTACACGGCCGATGGCAGTGCCCTGCGGGCCTCCTCCTCCAGACCCAGCAGGTCGGTGGTGAGCTGGTCCGCGCGGGCGTCAGGGCCCGCCAGGTAGATCTCCCGCACCAGGTCGGCCGGGACGCCCGCGGTGTGTGCTGCCAGGTCGTCGTGGATGTACCGGGTGAGCAGCTTCGCCACCTCGCAGACGCGTTCCGTCAGCGCGAAGTGGCCACCGGAGTGGATCTCCACGGAGCGTCCGGCCGTGGTGTGGCGGGTCCAGCCCTGCACCTGTTCGAGACTGTTCTTCGGGTCCGCGGAGGCGAGCAGCACGGTGAGCGGGGTCGTGAGGGTGGTGTCCTCGGAACACCGGTAGTGGCGCAGCAGCCGGTGGTCCGCGCGCAGCATGCGCAGGATCTCATCGAGGAAGTCCGGGTCCTGGAGCAGCGCTTCGGGCACTCCGCCCAGAGTGCGAAGACCGTCCACGAGCACCTCGTCACCGCTCGCGTCGAGGTCGGGCTCCTCCCAGTCCTGCGACGGCGGACGGGCGGCGGAGACGAACAGCCGGGCCACGCTGGCGTGTTGCTCCAGGAGGCGGGCCGTCTCGAAGGCCGCGAGCGCGCCCATGCTGTGTCCGAGGAGGAACAGGGGGCGGTCGGCGTACGGGGCAAGAGCGTCGGCCACTCCTGCGGCCAGTGCGGCGATGTCGGCGGCGAAGGGTTCGGACCTGCGGTTCTCCCGGCCGGGATACTGCACGGCGAGCAGTTCGACGTCCTCGGGCAGCGCCCCCGACAGGCCGGTGAAGGCGTGCGCGGTGCCGGCCCCGTGCGGGAAGCACACCAGCCGGGCGGAGCTGTGCTGCTTGCGGTGGAAGACCCGTATCCAGCGCGCCTCGTCGCCCTCTGCCGGGGCGGGCGACGAGGTGGCGTTGCGCTCCGTCATGACGTGGAGGTTCCGTTCTCGGTCGTGGTGGCCAGCCGGTCGAGCAGACGGCCCAGGCGCTCCCGTACGGCGTCACGTTCGGCACCCGCGAGGGTCCGGGTCCGTTCGGCGAACGCGGCCTCGAAGCCGGCGAGGTCCGCCAGCAGCGGCGACGGAGTGCCGGAGTCCTGGGACGGCGCCAGTTCCTCCGCCAGGTGAGCGGCGAGTTCGCGCGGGGTCGGCCAGTCGAAGATGAAGGTCGCCGGCAGCCGGAGTCCGGTGGCGGCCGTGAGCCGGTTGCGGAACTCCACCGCGGCCAGCGAGTCCACGCCCGCGTGGTCGAAGGCGAGGTCCGGGTCGAGGGCGGCGGCGGACGCGTGGCCGAGCACCCCGGCAAGCTCTTCGACGAGCCGCCCGAGGAGGACGTCCTCGTCGTCTCCCGAGGACTCGGTGTCCTGCGCGTACGGCGTCGCGGAATCGTCCGCGTGCTCCGCGAGCCGCTCCAGCCCGCTGGGCAACAGGGATTCCAGGAGTGGCGGCAGGGTGCCGTCGCGGTGCTGAGCGGCCAGGGCGTCGACGTCCCAGCGCCCCGCCACGGCCACCGGCCGGTTCCGGCGGACCGCCGCGTCGAAGAAGGCCAGGCCCTGGTCGATGGACATCAGCAGGATGCCGAGCCGGGCCATTCGGGCGACCTGGGCGTCGGTGAGGGTGCTGCCCATACCGCCCGCCACGTCCCACTGGCTCCACACCACGGACACGCTGGGCCTGCCCGTGGCGTGCCGTTGCTCCATCAGCCCTTCCAGGAACGCGTTCGCGGCGGCGTAGACGCCCTGCCCCGCGGAGTTCAGGGTGCTCGCCACGGAGGAGAAGACGACGAACATGGACAGGTCCAGATCCGCGGTCAGCTCGTGCAGGTTGAGCGCCGCGTCGACCTTCGGACGCAACGGCAGTTCGAAGCTGTCGGCGGTCAGATCGGTCAGGACTCCGCCCTCGAGCACCCCCGCGGCGTGGACGAGACCGCCGATCCGCACGCCCTCACGGGCGAGTGTGTCGAGTGCGGCGGCCAGCGCGTCGCGATCGGCGGCGTCGCAGGCCACCGTGCGGACATCGGCGCCCAGGCCGCGTATCTCCGCGACGGCCTGGGCCGCGTCGGGTCCGGGGGCGCCGCGGCCCATGAGCACCAGCTGCCGCACACCGTGCCGCTCCACCAGGTGCCGGGCGGTGATCCGGCCGAGCCAGCCGAGGCCACCGGTGATCAGCACCGCCCTCGTGGTGTCCCAGGCCTCGTCGGGGACCGGCAGGTCGAGGACCACCTTGCCGGTGTGCCGGGCGTCGGCGAGGTACCGGAAGGCCTCGGGCGCGCTGCGGATGTCCCAGGCCGGCACCCGTGGTGGCTGCAGGACGCCCTCCTCGAACAGGCCGACGAGGGTGCGGAGCATCTCCTGGATGCGATCGGGGTCCGGTTCCTCGATGTCGAGGGCCCGGTAGTCGACACCTGGGTACGCCGCCGCCACCTCGTGCGGGTCGCGAGGATCGGCCTTGCCCCTCTCGAGGAACCGGCCACCCCGCGGCAGGAGGCGCAGGGACGCGTCGGCGTACTCCCCGGCGAGGCAGTTGAGGACGACGTCGAAGCCCGCGCCGCCGGTGTGGTCCAGGAACCGCTGCTCGAACGCGGGCGTCCGGGAGGAGGCGATGCGCTCGTCGGGCAGTCCGGCCGCGCGCAGAGCGTCCCACTCGACGGGACTCGCGGTGGCGTGGGCCACGGCACCCAGGTGGCGGGCGAGTTGGAGAGCGGCGGTGCCGACCCCGCCCGTCCCCTCGTGCACGAGCACCGTCTCGCCCGCGCGCAGCTTCGCGAGCTCCACCAGGCCGTAGTAGGCGGTCAGATAGGCCACGGGAACCGCGGCTGCCCGGCGGAAGGACCAGCCGTCGGGTATCGGGCACACCAGGCGGCGGTCGGTCACCGTGATCGGCCCCACGCCGGGGAACAGGCCGAGGACCCGGTCACCGGGTCGCAGGTCGGTGACGCCGTCACCCACATCGACAACGACACCGGCACCCTCGGCGCCCGGGCCGGCGGCGTCCGGTCCTGCTGTGCCCTGTACGACGTCCGGCGCGAGGGGCATCTCGCGGAAGTCGAGCCCGGCCGCACGCATCCGTACCCGGATCCGGCCCGGCCCCGGCGGCTGCTCCGCCTCGGGCCAGGGCTCCATCGAGAGGTCGGCGAAGGACTTCTCGGCGAGGTGGCCGAGTCGCCAGTTCTGCCCGGCGGGCGGCTGGAGCGAAGCCGCCGGTGCGTGGGGGTCCAGGACGAGCCGGTACGCGGTGCCGCCGCGCAGCGCGAGCTCCGGCTCGCCGGTGGCCAGGGCAGCACCGAGGGCCTCGCGGGAGGCGGTGGTGCCGTCCTCGTCGAGCAGCACGAAACGGCCCGGATGCTCGGCCTGGGCGGAGCGCAGCAGGCCCCACACGGCACGGTGCGCGGGCTGCGCGGGCGGTGAGCTCTCACCGTCGACGGAGACGGCTCCGCGCGTGGCGATCACGAGGCGGGTGCCCGTCAGCTGCTCGCTCTCGAGGAAGAAGTGGACCGTGCTCAGGACGTCGTTCAGCGATTCCCGTACGGCCGCCGCCGTGTGGCCCGTGGGAGCCGGGCAGGACAGCAGAATCGTCCGGGGGGCGGGATCTCCCGCGGCGAGGGCCGCGGCGAGGGCGACCCGGCCGTACTGGCTGTCGTCCGGCCCGAACTCCACCCGGCGCTCGGCCGGTGCGACGGCGGGCAGCTCGGACAGCGGCGTCCAGCGCGGCAGGAACAGGCCGTCGGAGGCGTCCTCGTCGCCGGGACCGGCGTCCGCGACCGGAACCGGCCGCAGGGCGAGCGAGCCGATCGAGGCCACCGGCCCGCCGTCGGGGCCGGTGACCGCGACGGAGACCGTGTTCGCCCCTGTGGGGGTCAGGCGGACCTGGATCCGGCCGACGGCGACGGCATGGACGCGCACGTCGGTCCAGACGGAGGGGAGCACGCCAGCAGAGCCGTCGACGCCCTCGGCCGCCAGCGGATGCAGCGCGGCGTCCAGGAGCGCGGGATGCAGCGCGTGCGGGCCGGACCCGATCCCGTCGGGCAGTGTCACATCGGCGTACGTCTGCGTGCCGTGCCGCCACATCGCCCGGACGCCGCGGAACGCCGGTCCGTAGCGCAGCCCTGCGGCCGCCAGCGCGGTGTAGAGGTCTTCGGGCCGTACGTCCACCGGGACGGCGTCCCCGGGCAGGCCGTCCTGCGGGCCGGTGTCCCCGTCCGGCCCCCGCCGGGAGACGGAGCCGTGGGCGTGGCGGGTCCATGCGGACGGGCCGGTGGCGTCAGAGCGGCGGGCGTGCACGGTGACGGCCCGGCTGTCGTCGGTGCCGGGCCCGGCAAGGAAGACCCGCAGTTCGACCTCCGCGCCCTCCGGTACGGCCAGGGAGGCTTCCGCGACGAGTTGCTCCACCAGGTCGCAGCCCACCGCACGGGCGGCGCTCACCACCAGGTCGAGCAGGGCGGCGCCGGGCAGCAGCACCTGGCCCGCCACCTGATGGTCGGCCAGCCAGGGCAGCGCCGTGTGCGAGAGGCGTCCGGTGAACAGGACACCTTCGGGCTCCGGAAGGTCGGCCATGGCGGTGAGCACCGGGTGGTCGAACGCGGTCAGTCCGGCAGCGCGCACGTCACCGGTGCGCTCGGGCAGATCGAGCCAGTAGCGGCGGCGCTGGAAGGGGTAGGTGGGCAGCGCGACGCTGCGGGCGCCACGGCCCTCGAACACGGCGGCCCAGTCGACGTCGGCGCCCACGGCGTGCAGCCGGGCCACCGCGGTCAGCAGGGCGGTGGCCTCCGGCTGTCGGCGGCGCTGGGCCGGGATCAGCTCCGGGGCGGGCCCGTCGGTGAGGCAGTCCGCGGCCATCGCGGTGAGGTCGCCCGCCGGGCCCACCTCCAGGAACCGGTCGTACCCGAGGTCCGCGAGGGACTGGACGCCGTCCTTGAAGCGGACCGCTTCGGCGGCGTGACGCACCCAGTACTCCGGATCCGCGAACGCGTCCGGCTGCGCCGGCTGACCCGTGAGATCCGAGATCACCGTCAGTTTCGGCTTCCGGAAGGTCAGGCCCTCGACGGCCGTGCGCAGTTCGTCGAGAACCGGCTTCATGAGGGGGGAGTGGAAGGCGTGGCTGACCTTCAGCCATGTGGCCTTGCCGCCGGAGCTCTCGAACTCGGCTGTCAGGGAGACGAGTTCGTCCCGGTCGCCGGAGAGCACGGTGGCGGCCGGACCGTTCACGGCGGCGAGGGAGACCCGGTCCGTGCGTCCGGCGATCAGGGCGGTGGCCGTGTCCTCGTCCGTACGCAGCGCCACCATGGCGCCGCCCTCCGGAAGGCGCTGCATGATCCGGCCACGGACCACGGCCAGTTCGGCCGCGTCCGCGAGGGAGAGCACGCCCGCGGCGTGCACCGCGGCGAGCGCCCCGACGGAGTGCCCGATCACGGCGCCGGGTGTGATCCCCCAGGACTCGAAGAGACGGAAAAGGGCGACTTCGTAGGCGAAGAGCGCAGGCTGGGTGTACTCGGTGCGGTGCAGCAGCGCGGCCTCGGCGGAACCTTCGGCGGCGAAGACGACCTCGCGCAACGGGCGGTCGAGACGCCGGTCGAGTTCGCGGCAGGCCGCGTCGAAAGCGGCTGTGAACGCCGGGAAGGTGCGGTACAGCTCCTGACCCATGCCGGACCGCTGGGCGCCCTGCCCGGCGAAGAGGAAGGCGTTGCGTCCCTCGGCGGCCTTCCCCCGTACGGCGGTGCTGGTGCCGGAGTCCTCCGCGATGCTGCGCAGGCCGTCGAGCAGGCTCTCGCGCCCCTCCGGGAGCAGGACCGTGCGGTGGGTGAGGTGACCGCGGGTGGTGGCAAGGGAGAAGCCCAGGTCGAGGACGCCCACGGGAGTGGTGGGCTCCGCGGTCAGAAGGTCGAGCACGCGGGCCGCCTGGGCGCGCAGTGCGGCTGGGCTGTGCGCCGACAGGGCGACCGGGACGACGGGCAGCGGTACCGGCACCGCCTCGGTGGACGGCACCGGCGCCGCTTCGGTGGCGGGCTCGGGGGCCTGCTCCAGAATGACGTGGGCGTTGCTGCCGCTGATACCGAACGAGGACACCGCAGCCCGCCGGGGACGCCCGTACGCGGGCCACTGCTTCGCCTCGGTCAGCAGCTCCAACACCCCTTGGGACCAGTCCACATGGGGCGTGGCCTCATCCGCGTGCAACGTCCTGGGCAGCAGGCCGTTCTGCAGTGCCATCGTCATCTTGATGACGCCGCCGACCCCGGCGGCGCTCTGGGTGTGGCCGATGTTCGACTTGAGGGAGCCCAGATACAGGGGGCGGTCCGACGGACGGTCCGTGCCGTAGGCGGCGAGGAGCGCGCTCGCCTCGATGGGGTCGCCGAGCGCGGTGCCGGTGCCGTGCGCCTCGACGGCGTCGACCTCGGCCGGGGAGACGCCGGCGGCGGCGAGGGCCTGCTTGATGACGAGTTCCTGGGCGTGGCCGCTGGGCGCGGTCAGGCCGTTGCTGTCGCCGCTCTGATTCATCGCGGAGCCCCTGACCACGGCCAGCACGGGGTGGCCCAGACGGCGGGCGTCCTCGAGCCGCTCCAGCAGAAGCAGCCCGGCGCCCTCGGACCAGCCGGTGCCGTCCGCGGAGGCGGCGAACGACCTGCAGCGCCCGTCGGAGGAGAGCCCGCGCTGGCGGCTGAACTCCACGTACGGCATGGGTGTCGCCATGACCGTGGCGCCCCCGGCCAGGGCCAGGGTGCACTCGCCCCGGCGCAGCGCGGTGCTCGCCAGGTGCAGCGCCACGAGGGACGACGAGCAGGCCGTGTCCACGGTCAGCGCGGGCCCCGCGAACCCGAAGGTGTAGGAGAGCCGCCCCGAGGCCACGCTGCCGGCGCTGCCGAGGCCCAGGTAGCCCTCGTACTCGGCCGGCGCGGGGGAGAGACGAGAGGCGTAGTCGTCGTACATGGTGCCCACGAAGACGCCGGTGCGGCTGCCGCGCAGCGCCGCCGGGTCGAGCCCGGCGGTCTCGAAGGCCTCCCACGCGGTTTCGAGGAGCAGCCGCTGCTGCGGGTCCATCGCGTGTGCCTCACGCGGCGAGACCTCGAAGAACTCGGCGTCGAACTCGCCGGCGTCGTGGAGGAATCCCCCCTCCTTGACGTACGACGTCCCGGGCCGCTCCGGGTCCGGGTCGTACAGGGAGGAGAGGTCCCAGCCCCGGTCGGTGGGGAACGGGCCGATGGCGTCGACCTCGTCGTCGACCAGGTGCCACAGGTCCTGCGGGGACGAGACACCGCCGGGGTAGCGGCAGGCCATGCCGACGATGGCGATCGGCCCGTGCTCGCGCTCGGCCTGCCGCTCGGCCGACGCCCGCAGTTGCTCGTTGTCCTTCAACGCGGTCCGCAGTGCGTCGACGACTTGCTCATGGGACGTGGCCGTCATCGTGTCTCTCCATCGCTTCCGTGCCGGGTCTGATCGATGCGGCCTGCGCCCAGCGCCAGGCGGACCAGTTCATCGGTGGTCATCGTGTCCAGGAGGTTGTCCTCGCCCGGTCCGCCGGCGCCTTCCGGGCCATCGGCACCGGTGTCCCCGGTGGCGTCCGTCTCGTCGGCCTCGTCCACCTCGTCGGCCAGGGTGGCGGTGAGGCGGTCGGCGAGGGCGCCGGGGCTGGGATGGTCGAAGACGAGTGTGGGCGGCAGTCGTACACCCGTCACCGAGCTGAGGCGGTTGCGCAGTTCGAGGGAGGTCAGGGAGTCGAAGCCCAGGTCCTGGAAGCGGCTGCCCGCCGCGACCCGGTTCTGGGCGGCGTGCCCGAGAACGGCCGCCGCCTCGGCCTGTACGGCTTCGAGGACGATGTGCCGCCGTTCGCTGGGAGCAGCTTCGGCCAGGCGGTCGCGCAGCGTGGCCGCCCGGTCTGCGGCGGGCCGCGCACTCGCCGCCGTGCGCGGGACCGCAGCCGGGGCGAGGGCCCGCAGGACGGCCGGAGCCGACTTTGCGTCGAGTCCGCTCACATCGAGCCGGGCGGGCACCAGGACGGGGGCGGCGTCCGCGATGGCGGCGTCGAACAGGGCGAGGCCCTCGTCGACGGGCAGCGCGGCGACACCGGAGCGGGACAGGCGCCGCAGGTCCCCGGCGCCGAGGTCACCGCCCAGACCGCCCCCGGGGACCGCCGCGGCCTCGTCGGCCCACAGCCCCCATGCCAACGACACGGCGGGCAGCCCTTCGGCACGGCGCCGGTGGGCCAGGGCGTCGAGGAAGGCGTTGCCCGCCGCGTAGTTGCCCTGACCCGCGGTGCCGAGGATGCCCGCGAGGGAGGAGAACAGAACGAACGCGGACAGCTCCAGATGCCGGGTCAGTTCGTGCAGATGGACGGCGGCATCGGCCTTGGGCCGCAGGACGGCGTCCAGGCGCCCGGGGGTCAGTCCCTCGACGACGGTGTCGTCGAGGACGCCCGCCGCGTGCACCACCGCGGTGGGCGGCTGCGTGAGCCCGTCCAGGACGGCGGCCAGCGCGGCACGGTCGGCGGTGTCACAGGCGGTGACGGTCACCTGGACACCCTTCGACTCGAGCTGACCGACGAACTCTGCGGCGCCCGGGGTGCTCAGCCCGCGCCGCCCGGTGAGCACCAGTTGCCGAACGCCGTACCGCTCCGCCAGGTGCCGGGCCGTCAGGCGCCCCAGGGAGCCGAGACCGCCGGTGATCAGGACGCGGCTGTGCCGGTCGAACGGGGTGGCGCCGGTGGGACGTGGCGTGTGTGCGCCCAGCCGAGGAACCAGGAAGGTGCCGTTGCGGATGGCGAGTTGTGGTTCATCCGATGCGGCGGCGGCTACGAGGCCGCGGACGGACTCCGGTCGGCTGTCGGTGTCGATCAGGGTGAATCGTCCCGGGTGCTCCGACTGGGCGGCACGGACCAGGCCCCACACCGCGGCACGTGCCGGGTCCGGGCGCTCGCCTTCGGCCGTGACGACCGCGTCCCGGGTGAGCACCACGAGCCGGCTTGCGGAGAACCGCTCGTCGGCCAGCCAGCGCTGCACGACGCCGAGGACGTCCTGGGTGTTCGTCCCGGTGGGCCCATCGGGTTCGGTGGGCCCACCGGGGGAGTGGGCTGTGCGGTGTGCCGCAGGCCCAGTGGCTCCGCCCGTACCGCCGAAGGCGGCGGGCGTGCCGGTCGCGGTGGGTCCGCTGTGTGCGGCGGACCCACCGAGTGTGAGGAGGACGACGGCGGGGGCTTCCCCGCCGTCGTCGAGGGAGTGGCTCAGCTCGTCGAGACGGGCGTGGGCACGCACGGTCACCCCGTCCACCCGGACGGCGTTGCGGAGCTCGTCGCCGTCCGGGCCGACCACGGCCCACGGAGCCGTCGGAGCGGCGGTGTCGAGCGTCCGGCCGGGCCAGTGCAGGGCGAACAGCGAGGTGGCCTCGACCGGCCCGCCGGTGGAGGGAGTCAGCTCACGCAGCGCGAGCTCGTCGGAGCCGAGCATCGGCACCCCGCTCCCGTCGGCGACGAGCAGGGAATAGGTGTCGCCGTCGCCGCGCCGCAGGCGCACGCGCAGCGGTCCGCTGCCGTCGGCGCCGCTGTGCAGCGTCAGGCCGCTCCACGCGAAGGGCACGAGGAGCCGGGGGTCGTCCCCGGCGCCACCGAGCAAGGCGTGCAGGGCGGCGTCCAGGGCGGCCGGATGCGGCAGGAAACCTTCACCGCCCGCCTCCTCGGGCGGCACGACCTCCGCGTACAGATCGGCTCCGTGGCGCCACAGGGCGCGCAGTCCCCGGAAGGCGGGCCCGTAGTGGTAGCCCCGCTCCGACAGGCGGGAGTACAGGCCGTCGAGCGGGACCGCAGACGCCTCCCGGGGCGGCCACGAGGAGAGGTGCGCCGGCTCCCCGGTGCCCGCGGCCCCCAGAGTGCCGGTCGCGTGACGGGTCCACTCGCCTGCCGGCCCGGTGCCGGGGCGGGAGTGAAGAGTGAGGGAGCGGCTGCCGTCGGCGGCCGGGGCGTCGACCATGAGCTGGACCGCGCAGGTCTGTTCGAGCGTCAGGGGCTGTTCCAGGACGAGCTCGGCCACGTGGCCCGCACCGGTGCGCCGCGCGGCATGCAGTGCGAGTTCCGCGACGCCCGCGCCGGGCAGCGTCACGGCACCGGCGACCGCGTGGTCCAAGAGCCAGGGCTGTGCCCGTACATCGAGGGTCCCGGTGTACAGCAGGCCCCGTCCGCCGGCCAGTTCGACACCCTCGTCGAGCACCGGGTGGGCGCGTTCGGCGACGTGGGCCGCGGGCGTGGCCGGCGCGCTCAGCCAGTACCGCTCGCGCTGGTAGGGGTAGGTGGGCAGGGGCACGGTGCGGCCGCCGCGGAAGAATCCGCTCCAGTCGACCTCGGCACCGTCCGCGTAGCTCCGCGCCAGTGCGGTCGTGAAGGTGCGTACTTCGTCGCGGCCCCGGCGCAGCAGTGGCGTCGCGGTGATGCCGTCGCCCCCGCCGGCCGGCACGAGGGCGGTGAGGACGGCGTCCGGGCCGAGTTCGACGAAGCCGGTGACGCCGTCCTGCGTGAGGGTGTGCAGTGCGTCGGCGAAGCGGACGGTGGTGCGGAGTTGGCGGACCCAGTATTCGGGGTCGGTGAGTTCTTCGGTGGTTGCGGTGTGTCCGGTGATGTTGGAGATGAGGGGGATGCGTGGGGGTGTGTAGGTGAGGGTGGTGGCGATGGTGCGGAAGTCGTTGAGGATGCCGTCCATGTGGGGTGAGTGGAAGGCGTGGCTGACTTTGAGGTCGGTGGTTCTGCGGCCTTTGTTTTTCCAGGTGGTGGCGAGTTCGGTGGCGGCGTCGGTGTCGCCGGTGATGACGGTGGCGGTGGGTCCGTTGACGGCGGCGAGGTCGAGGCGTCCGGTGTAGGGGGTCAGGGAGTGGCGGATTTCTTCTTCGGTTGCTTCGATTGCTGTCATGGTGCCGCCGGTGGGGGCGGATTGCATGAGGCGGCCTCGGTGGGCCACGAGGGTGCAGGCGTCGGTGAGGTCGAGGACGCCTGCTGCGTGGGCGGCGGCGATTTCGCCGACGGAGTGGCCCAGGAGTCGGTCGGGGGTGACGCCGTGGTGTTCGAGGAGCCGGAAGAGCGCGACCTCCACCGCGAACAGGGCAGGCTGCGTGTACCGGGTCTCGTCGAGCAGCGCCGCTTCCGGGCTGCCCTCATCGGCGAAGACCAGCTCCTTGAGGGAGATGTCAGCGACGGACTCCATGCGGTCGCATATCTCGTCGAAGACCTTCGCGAACACCGGGAAACGCCCGTACAGTTCACGGCCCATGCCGGGCCGCTGGCTGCCCTGTCCGGTGAAGAGGAACGCGGTACGGGCCGGTGCTGTCGCGCTGCCGGTCACCACGTGCGGCGCGTGTTCGCCGCGTCGCAGCGCGTCCAGTCCGGCGAGCAGTTCGGGGCGGTCCGCCGCGAGGACCACGGCCCGGTCCGGCAGGGTGGAGCGGGACGCGGCCAGGGAGTGGCCGATGTCGAGGTCCGACCGGCCGAGGGCGGTGGCGTCGCCGGACTCGCCCGAGCCGGCGGCAAGGGGACGCAACCGCGCGGCCTGGGCGCGCAGCGCCTGCGGGCCGCGCGCGGAGATCACCCAGGGCAGCAGGCCGGGGAGACCGGTCTCCCCGGGGGCGGTGGGAATCTCCGGCGCCTGCTCCAGGACGACATGGGCGTTGGTGCCGCTGACACCGAACGACGACACTCCCGCGCGCCGCGGTCCCCCGCCCGAGGGCCAGGGCCTGGCCTCCGTCAGGAGTTCCACCGCACCCTCGTCCCAGTCGACGTGGGAGGTCGGCTCGCCGATGTGCAGAGTGCGCGGCAGGATGCCGTGCCGCATCGACTGGACCATCTTGACGATGCCGCCGACCCCGGCTGCCGCCTGGGAGTGCCCGATGTTGGACTTCAACGAGCCCAGGTACAGGGGTCGTTCGGCATCCCGGCCTTGTCCGTAGGTGGCGAGGAGGGCCTGTGCCTCGATGGGGTCGCCGAGGCGGGTGCCGGTGCCGTGCGCCTCGACGGCGTCGACGTCCGAGGGGGAGAGCCCGGCGTGCGCGAGGGCGTCGAGGATGACCCGCTCCTGCGAGGGGCCGTTGGGCGCGGTGAGCCCGTTGCTCGCGCCGTCCTGGTTGACCGCCGAGCCGCGGACGACCGCCAGGACCTCGTGGCCGTTGCGGCGCGCGTCGGAGAGCCGCTCCAGGAGCAGCACACCCACACCTTCGCTCCAGGCGGTGCCGTCCGCGGAGTCCGAGAACGCCTTGCAGCGGCCGTCCGTGGCGAGGCCGCGCTGGCGGCTGAACTCAATGAACGTGCTGGGCGCGGACATGACCGTGACGCCGCCGGCCAGAGCCAGCTCGCACTCGCCGTTGCGCAGCGCCTGCGCGGCCAGGTGGGTGGCGACGAGCGAGGAGGAGCACGCCGTGTCCACCGTGATCGCGGGGCCCCTGAGACCCAGCGTGTACGAGACGCGACCGGAGACCACGCTCGGCGAGTTGCCCGTGAACCCGTAGGCCTCCAGGCCCTGCGGGGTGGCCGGAAGCCGCGAGGTGTAGTCGCTGTACATGACGCCGCAGAACACGCCGGTGCGGGTGCCGTGCAGGGCCGTGGGCGCGATGCCCGCGCTTTCCACGGCCTCCCAGCTGGTCTCCAGCAGGAGCCGCTGCTGCGGGTCCATTCCCGCGGCCTCACGGGGGCTGATGCCGAAGAACTCGGCGTCGAAGCGGTCCGCGTCGTAGAGGAAGCCGCCGTGCCGTGTGTACGACTTCCCGGCCTTGTCGGGATCCGGGTCGTAGAGGTTCTCGACGTCCCAGCCGCGGTTCTCCGGGAAGGGGCCGATGGCGTCGGTGCCGTCGGCGACGAGCTGCCACAGGTCGTCCGGGGAACGGACGTCGCCCGGGTAGCGGCAGGCCATTCCCACGATCACGATGGGATCGTCCGCCACCGCGGGGACGGGTGCCGTCGTTCCCCGGGGTGTGTACGGCCCGGAGGAGGTCGTCCGGTCGAGCTGCGCCATGAGGTGGTCGGTCAGGGCCGCCGGGGTGGGATGGTCGAAGACCACCGTGGCGGACAGCCCGACCCCCGTGGCCGCGCCGAGACGGCCGCGCAGTTCCAGGCCGGTCAGGGAGTCGAGACCGAGGTCGCGGAAGGCCGCGTCCGCGGCGAGGACCGAGGCGTCCGGCAGCGCGAGTACGGTGGACACCGTCGTACGGATCAGTTCCGTCACCGCACGCCGGCGCTCGGCCTCCGGAAGTTCGGAGGTCCGCGCTGCCCAGGAGTCGGTGCCGCCCTCGGCGGTCGTGGTGTGGGCCCGGCGTCGGACCGGAGATGCGAGCGAGCGCAGCAGTGCGGGCACGGTCGCGGCAGGGGCACGCAGCGCGGCCGGGTCGAGTTCGACCGGGACGAGCAGCGGTTCGCCCGTGGCCAGAGCCGCGTCGAACAGCTCCATGCCGCGTTCCGCGGTCAGCGGCAGGACGCCGTTGCGGCCCCACCGGGCGATGTCCGCACCGGAGAGTTCCGCGGCCATGCCGCCTGCCGCGGGGTCCCACAGCCCCCAGGCGAGCGACGTCGCGGGCAGCCCATGGGCCCTGCGATGCTGTGCCAGCGCATCGACGTGGGCGTTGGCCGCGGCGTAGGCGCCCTGGCCGGGGTTGCCGAGGAGCCCCGCGATCGAGGAAAACACCACGAACGCGGCCAACGGCATGTGCGTGGTGAGTTCGTGCAGGTGACGAGCGCCGTCGGCCTTGGCGCCGAGCACCCGGTCGACGGCGTCGGGGCCGAGATTGTCCAAGGTGGCGTCGGCCAGGACGCCCGCGGTGTGCATCACCGCGGTCAGCGGGTGCTCCGGCGGTACGGCGGCCAGCACCTCGGCGAGGCGTTCGCGGTCGGTGACGTCGCAGGCCACGATCGTGGCCGTGGCGCCCGCCTCGGCCAGTTCCGCCACCAGGCCGGGCGCCCGGCCGCTACGACTGCACAGCAGCAGGTGCCGTACGCCGTGCCGGTCGGCCAGGTGCCGGGCCACCAGGCTGCCCAGACCACCGGTGCCGCCGGTGATCAGGACGGTGCCCTCCGGGGCGAGCGCGGCCACGGTGTGCTGCGGGCCTGGGGTGCGGGTGAGCCGGGGAGTCAGCAGGGTGCCGTCACGCAGGGCCAGCTGGAGGGCGCCCGTGGTGGCGAAGGCGGCTGCCGTGGCCAGCTGGGCGGGGTCGTCGCCGTCCGTGTCCAGAAGCGCGAAGCGGCCCGGGTGCTCGCTCGCCGCCGTGCGCAGCAGCCCGTGCGCGGCGGCGGCGGGCAGATCGTGGACGTCCTCGCCGCCCACCGCGACCGCCGCACGGGTGAGGAGCAGGAAGGTCGTCGACCGCAGGCGCACGTCGGCGAGGCACCGTCGTACGACGGTGAGCATCTCGCGGACCACGGTGCGGGTCGCCGACACCTCATGGAGGCGCTCGTCCGGGGTGCGGCAGGGCAGTACCAGGACATCGGGGACCGGTTCACCGGCGGAGAGGGCCTCGTCCAGGGCGTCGAGGTTCCGATACGGAACGGCGGGGAGCCCTGCGACACGGGCACCGAGTACGGCCCAGAGGCCGGTGGGGCGGGCGCCGGTGGCGGGCATCGAGGCCGACACCGGCTGCCACGCCAGGCGGTGCAGCCCGTCGAGGGCCGCGCTGCGTGTGGCGATCCGGTCGGCCGGCACCCGGCGCAGTGTCAGGGAGTCGACGGACAGCACGGGCTGCCCGGCCGGGTCGGTGGCGGTCAGGGCGACGCTCTCACCCTCGCCACGGGCCAGGCGTACCCGCAGCCGGGTGGCCCCCGAGGCGTGCAGGGTGACGCCGCGGTACGAGAACGGCAGACGCAGGTCACCGGTGTCTTCGCCGCCCGCGGGCAGCAGCCCGATCAGGAGCGCGTGCTGGGCCGCGTCCAGGAGCGCGGGATGGATGCCGTAGTCGGCGGCCTCCCCGTGCAGCTCCTCGGGCAGCGCGACCTCCGCGTACAGGTCCGTGCCCGACTGCCAGGCGGCGCGCAGCCCTTGGAAGGCCGGGCCGTAGGCATAGCCCAGATCGGCCAGACGCTTGTACAGGCCCTCATGGGTGAGGGGGCGGGCACCCGACGGGGGCCAGGTGCCCCGGTCGGCCGCCGCCTGGGCGCCGGTCGGGGCGAGGACGCCCGAGGCGTGCCGAATCCACTCGCCCTCGTCCCAGGCTTCTCGGGCCGTCGGAGCCTCCCGGCGCGAGTGGATGGCGACGGAGCATTCGCCCGCCGCATCGGGGGGGTCCACGGTGATCTGAACCCGGATGCCCTCGTCCGGCAGCAACAGCGGTTCTTCCAGAACCAGCTCACGTAGGCTGCCGCGCCCGGCCCGGTCGCCCGCGGCGACGGTCAGCTCCACGACGGCCGCTCCGGGCAGCAGCGCGGCCCCTCCGATCACGTGCTGGGCGAGCCAAGGATGCGTGTGCGGCGAGAGCCGGCCGGCGAGCAGCAGTCCGTCGCCTGCGGCGAGGCTCGTCAGACTGCCGAGCAGCGGGTGACCCGCGGGTGCGAGACCGAGGTCCGCGGCGTTCCCCGAAGGGACGGGGGTGTCCAGCCAGTAGCGCCGCCGCTGGAAGGCGTAGGTGGGAAGCACGGTCCGCCGGGCGCCGGGGAAGAGCCGTTGCGTGTCCAGGGCGAAGCCGTGCAGTGCGAGCTGCGCGATGGCGGTGGTGAAGGTGTGCGCCTCGGACCGGTCGGGCCGCAGGACGGCGATCGGCTGCGGCCCGTCCTCGCCGAGGCAGTCCCGGACCATGGCCGAGAGGACGGGCGCCGGGCCCAGTTCCACGTATGTGGTGACCCGGTCGTCCTGAAGGGTGTGCAGTGCGTCGGCGAAGCGGACGGTGGTGCGGAGTTGGCGGACCCAGTATTCGGGGTCGGTGAGTTCTTCGGTGGTTGCGGTGTGTCCGGTGATGTTGGAGATGAGGGGGATGCGTGGGGGTGTGTAGGTGAGGGTGGTGGCGATGGTGCGGAAGTCGTTGAGGATGCCGTCCATGTGGGGTGAGTGGAAGGCGTGGCTGACTTTGAGGTCGGTGGTTCTGCGGCCTTTGTTTTTCCAGGTGGTGGCGAGTTCGGTGGCGGCGTCGGTGTCGCCGGTGATGACGGTGGCGGTGGGTCCGTTGACGGCGGCGAGGTCGAGGCGTCCGGTGTAGGGGGTCAGGGAGTGGCGGATTTCTTCTTCGGTTGCTTCGATTGCTGTCATGGTGCCGCCGGTGGGGGCGGATTGCATGAGGCGGCCTCGGTGGGCCACGAGGGTGCAGGCGTCGGTGAGGTCGAGGACGCCTGCTGCGTGGGCGGCGGCGATTTCGCCGACGGAGTGGCCCAGGAGTCGGTCGGGGGTGACGCCGTGGTGTTCGAGGAGCCGGAAGAGCGCGACCTCCACCGCGAACAGGGCAGGCTGCGTGAAGACCGTCCGGTGCAGCGCGGCGGCCTCGGGGCCGTCCCGGTCCGCCGCGAACACGATGTCCTTGAGGGGCGCCGGCAGGTGCTTGTCGAAGTGGGCGCAGATCTCGTCGAACGCGGCGGCGAACACGGGCTCGCTGTCGTACAGTTCACGGCCCATGCCGGGCCGCTGACTGCCCTGTCCGGTGAAGAGGAACGCGGTACGGCGTTTGCCCGGCGCGGCCTCCGGGCCCCGCGTCACGGCGGCGGAGGGCACGCCGTCGGCGAGCGCGGTCAGGCCGTCGAGGAAGCCCTCGCGGTCCTGGGCGACGAGGGCGGCGGTGCGGGCGAAGCGCGCGGGTGCGCTCGCGAGCGTCAGGCCGACATCGGCCAGGGGAAGCCGTGGATCCGTGTCGACGAAGGCGCGCAGACGCTCGGCCTGACCACGCAGCGCCTCCTCGGTGCGGCCGGAGAGCAGCCACGGCCCCGGTGCGCCGTCCTCGGCGGGGGCCGGACCGGCGCCGGACTCCTGCGACGCCTGCTCCAGGACGACGTGGGCGTTGGTGCCGCTGATACCGAACGAGGACACTCCCGCGCGGCGCGGACGGCCGGTCTCGGGCCAGGGCCGCGCCTCGGTCAGCAGCTGGACCGCGCCGTCGCTCCAGTCGACGTGCGAGGTCGGCTCGTCCAGGTGCAGGCTGCGCGGCAGGGTCCCGTGCCGCATGGCGAGCACCATCTTGATCACTCCGCCGACCCCGGCTGCCGCCTGGGAGTGCCCGATGTTGGACTTCAACGAGCCCAGGTACAGGGGTCGTTCGGCATCCCGGCCTTGTCCGTAGGTGGCGAGGAGGGCCTGTGCCTCGATGGGGTCGCCGAGGCGGGTGCCGGTGCCGTGCGCCTCGACGGCGTCGACGTCCGAGGGGGAGAGCCCGGCGTGCGCCAGGGCGTCGAGGATGACCCGCTCCTGAGCCGGACCGCTGGGCGCGGCGAGCCCGTTGCTCGCGCCGTCCTGGTTGACCGCCGAGCCGCGGACGACCGCCAGGACCTCGTGGCCGTTGCGGCGCGCGTCGGAGAGCCGCTCCAGGAGCAGCACACCCACACCCTCGGCCCAGCCCGTACCGTCGGCGCCCTCGGCGAACGCCTTGCAGCGGCCGTCCGGCGAAAGTCCTCGCTGACGGCTGAACTCCACGAACATGCCGGGACTCGACATCACCGTCACGCCGCCTGCCACGGCCAGTTCGCAGTCACCCGCGCGCAGGGCCTGCGCGGCCAGATGCACGGACACCAGGGAAGAGGAGCAGGCGGTGTCCACGGTAACGGCGGGGCCGCGCAGGCCGAAGGTGTACGCGACGCGGCCCGAGAGCACGCTGGTGAAGTTGCCGGTGAGCAGATATCCGCCGGCTCTGTCGTCCGCTTCGTGCAGCCGCGGCCCGTAATCCTGTGCGAGCGCGCCGAGGTAGACCCCGGTGCTGCTGTCGCGCAGTGCGGCCGGATCGACTCCGGCCCGCTCCAGGGCCTCCCACACCGACTCCAGGATCAGGCGCTGCTGCGGGTCCATGCCGAGGGCTTCGCGCGGGCTGATGCCGAAGAACTCGGCGTCGAACTCGTCCGCGTCGTGGAGGAACCCGCCCTGGCGGGTGTACGAGCGGCCGGCGCGGTCCGGGTCGCTGTCGAAGAGCGAGTCGAGGGGCCAGCCCCGGTTGACGGGGAAGCCGGAGATGACGTCCTTCTCGTCGAGGACGAGCTGGAACAGGTCCTCAGGGGAGGCCACATCGCCCGGGAAGCGGCAGGCCATGGAGACGATGGCGATGGGCTCGTCCGCATCGCCGCGCAGCCGTGCTGCGGGCGCGGGCGCAGTGGCGGTGCCGGTGAGCTGCGCGGCAAGGTGCCGGGCGAGCCGCTCCGGGGAGGGATGGTCGAAGAGCAGCGTCAACGGGAGCCGCAGACCGGTGGCATCGACCAGGCGGTTGCGCAGCTCGACGGCGCGCACGGAGTCGAGGCCGAGATCCCGGAACGCCCCCGTGCCGTCGAACTCGGTGTCCGCGTCGAACCCCATGACCACGGCGGTCTCGGCGCGGACCAGCTCCAGGAGCGAGTCCACGTCCGCCGCCCCGCGGTCGCCGGCCGTCTCCGGTGCGACGTCGGCCGGTGCCTCGTCGCCCGCCGGAGATTCGTGCGCCGGCAGTTCGGTGAGCGAGGCGTCCGGACCGAACGCGGGCCGCCAGTCCACCGTGGCGCCGCTGGTGTGCAGGCGCGCCAGCGAGGCGAGGAACCGGGGGGATCCGGGCTTGTTGCGGCGCAGCGACTCCACGACGACCGCGTCCGACTCCAGGTCGTCCAGGGTCTGCTGGAGCGCCATGGTCATGACCGGGTGCGGGCTGACCTCGATGAAGACCTGGTGATCGGCCTCGAGCGCGCGCACGGAGGCCTCGAACCGCACCGTGCCGCGCAGGTTGGAGAACCAGTAGTCGGCGTCCAGGGCGCTGGTGTCGAGGAAGTCGCCGGTGACGGTCGAGTGGAACGGCACGCCCGATCTGCGGGGCCGGATCGGCGCGAGCCCGGTGAGCATCTCCTCGCGCAGCTCCTCGATGTGCGGGGAGTGGGCAGCGAGGTCCACAGGGATCCGCTTGGCCGTCACCCCCTCGGCGGGGAGCTCTTCGAGCAGGTGGTCGATGACGTCACGGTCGCCGGAGAGGACCACCGACCGCGGCCCGTTGACCGCGGCGACGGCGATCCGGTCCCCCCACGGGGCGAGCTTCGCCTCCAGGGACTCCAGCGGCGCCGATACGGAGATCATCCCGCCCCGGCCCGCGAGCCGAGCCTGAGCCTTGCTCCACAGGGAGACCACCCTCGCCCCGTCCGCCAGGGACAGGCCACCGGCCACGACGGCCGCGGAGATCTCGCCGTTGCTGTGCCCGAGCACGGCAGCGGGCCGTACCCCGAAGGACTTCCACAGCGCGGCCAGGGCGACCATCACCGCGAACAGGGCAGGTTGGACGACGTCGTCACGGTCGAGGGACGCGGCGCCGGGTGCACCGCGCAGCACATCCTCCAGAGACCAGTCGATGTAGGGGGCGAGTGCCCGGGCGCTCTCGTCGATGGCCTCCCGGAACACGTCGGAGTCGTCGAGGAGCCCGGCCGCCATACCGATCCACTGGGAGCCCTGGCCGGGGAAGACGAAGACGGCCCGGTCCCGCGCCGTGGCGCTGCCGGTGACCCGGCCGGTGCTCCGGTCGCCGCGGGCGAACGCGGCGAGTTCATCGACCAGTTGCCGGTCGCTGTCGGCCCACACGACAGTCCGGTGCCGTACGAGGGCGGGGTCGGAGGAGGTGTGCGAGGCCGCGAGGGACAGGGCGATGTCCCGCAGGGCGGGCCGGTTCTCCCGGTGGTGGGCGATCAGACGTCGCGCCCGCGCCCGTACGTCGTCCTGGACGGTCCCGGAGACGATCACGGGGACCGTCGAGGTGCGGAAGCCGGGGAGGCGGGTGGCGCGGTCCGCTTCCGCGGCGTCCTCGACCGTCCCCTCCACGCTGATGCGGCACCCCCCACCGGTCAGGCTCGGCGTGGGCCGGCCGCGCTCGGCGGACACCACGGCCTGGTGCAGGTCCGCCACGCCGGACGCCGGGCCCGTGCCCTCCGGTCCGTCCGCGCAGTCGGCGCCACCGACGTGCAGCACCGCTCGTACGCGGTCGCCGTCGGCCCGGGCCCGGGCGAGCGTCTTGAGCACCAGGACGATGCCGACGGCGTCGTCGCCGCCCTCGGCCCCGGCCGCGAGCGCCACGTCGGTCAGGCCGTCGCCCAGGCTCCGCGAGGCCAGGAGCACGGCCCGCAGCGCGGCGGCGGCGCCGGTGGTGACGGTCGGGGTGAGTCCGTGCAGGCCCGTGGCGCGGTCCCTGTCCGGGAGACCGAGGAACAACGCCTGCTCACCGCCCCGGAGCTCACCCGGTGCGATACCCGCGGCCTTCAGCGCCTCCCGGCCGAGCGCGAGGAGCACCCGCCGCCCGCGCCCCGCCGGCGCAGCCTGCGGCCGCGACGTCTCCACCCGTCGCCGAGCCGGCAGGTCCCCGTGTTCCCACGGGTTCGGTGCGCCCGGAAGACGGCAGGACATGCCGATGACAGCGAGGGACACTCCGAGGGACCCGGCATCGGTGCTCATGCGGTCGGCAGACACGTGTTCTCGCTCCAGATCTAGGAGTTGCCACGCGGCGGGCGTGGGGCAGCGACAGGCGCTTCCGGCGGAGGCCGGACAAGGAGAAGTGGGGCGAACGGGGGAGAGGAGGGCCGGGGCGCGGAGTGAGCGCTCCGTGCGGGTGGGCTACCAGGCGACGCGGAGCCGTGCGAGCCCCCGGGTCGCCAGTCCGTCCTTCCAGACGAACGGAGAGTCGCCGTCGGCGAGCCGCAGCGTCGGGAAGCGGTGCAGGAGGCGTTCGAGGACGATGCGCACCTGGAGCCTCGCCAGCGGTGCGCCCAGGCAGCGGTGCACACCGTGGCCGAAGGTGAGGTGGGAGGCGTCGTGTCCGGTGACGATGTTCATCGACTCCGCGTCCGCGAACACGGCGGCGTCACGGTTGCCGTGCACCAGGGCGACCATGATGCCCTCGCCCGTCTGTACCAGGACGTCGCCGACCTGCACCGGTTCGGTCGCGACGCGGGGAAAGGCCAGCGGCGTGGCGGGGCTCAGCCGGATCAGTTCCTCCACCGCGTTCCCGACCCGGTCGGGGTGCTCGGTCAGCTCCTCGTACACCTTGCGGTCGGTCAGCAGCGAGAGTGTCGCCAGGCCGATCTGGCCGCCGGTGGTCTCGTAGCCGGCCATCAGCAGGGTGAGCCCCAAGGTGAGGAGCTCGTTCATGGACAGGTCGCCCCGGTCATGCACGGCGATCAGGTCGCTGAGCATGTCCTCCTGCGGATCGCGTCGCTTGTGGTCCAGCAACTCGCTGATGTATTCGATGAGTTCGATGCGGTAGCGGGCCTTCTCACGGGGGCTGCTCGCGTTGATGTCGAAGAGCACCTCGACCCACCCGCGGAAGCGGGGGCTGTCCTCCTCGGGAACGCCGAGCATGGAGCAGAGCACCGAGAGCGGCAGCGGCCTCGCGAGGTTCTCGATCAGGTCGGCGCCGTGGCCGAGTTCGACGACGGTATCGAGGTGCCGGTCGGTGAGCTCCTCCACGAAGGTGCTCATCCTCGCCATGCGGCCCGTGGAGAACGCACCGCTGACCAGACGCCTCAGCCGGGCGTGCGGGTTTCCGTCCATGCTCATCATGGAGTCGGCCGCCGGCTGGGCGTCGTTGAATCTCGGAGCCTTGGGCGCGAGCGCCGCGACCCGGCTGAACCTCTTGTCGGTCAGGACCGAGCGGCCCAGCGCGTAGTTGCGCACCAGCCACATGTCGTCGCCGGTCGGCGTGACGATGCGGACGACGTCTTCGGCACCGGGCTGCATGAAGTCGGGAAGCGGACCCAACTGGTCGGCCGTGGACTGCCTCATCCGGGAAACCCCTCTACTTGTCGGCGGGCCGGGCGGCGCGGATCCGGCGCTCGACCTCGCGCAGCAGTTCGGCCTGTCGGTTGAACGCGATGCGTACGTACTGCTCGCCCCGGGCGGGATCGGCGAACGAGGGACCTCCTGGCACGATCAGGACCCCTGCCGTGTCGAGGAGTTCGAGGACGAAGGCCTTGCTGTCCTTTTCGCCCCCGGTGAGTGGGCTCACGTCCGCGAAAAGGAAGCAGCCGCCTTCGGCGGGGGCGATCTTCATGCCCATTCCCGTGAAGATCTCCAGGGCCAGGTCGCGACGGCGGCCCATCTCCCGGGCGGCGGTCTTCAGGTCTGCCGAGACGGCGGCCAGTCCGACGGCCACCTGCAGCGGGGTCGCGGCGCCGTTCGTCGTGAGCTCGTGCACGCGACGCAGCGCCTGGGTGCGGACGGGGTCCGCGCGCAGGAAGCCGAGCCGCCAGCCGCTGATCGCGTAGCTCTTGGAGAGCGACCCGACGACGATGCCGCGCTCGGCGAGCCCGGGCACCTCGGTGATCGATGTCTGGACCCGGCCGTCGAAGACGAAGTTGCTGTACACCTCGTCACAGATGACGGTGACGTCCCACTGCTCGCACAACCCGGCTATCTGGTCCAACTCCTGGCGGTCCAGCACCCGGCCGGTGGGGTTGCCCGGCGAGTTCAGGAGAACGGCGCGGGTGCGAGGGGTGAAGGCGGCGGCCAGTTCGTCCGGGTCGAAGCGCCAGTCGGGCGCGTGCAGCGGAACGAACCGCGGCACGGCGCCGGCCAGCGTGATGGCCGCCTTGAACTGCTCGTAGCCCGGGTCGAGCAGGACCACTTCGTCGCCCGGCTCCACGACGGTGAGCAGAGCCACGCAGAGTGCCTCGGTCGCGCCGACGGTGACGGTCAGTTCGGTCAGCGGGTCGGTCGGCGTGCTGAGGGTGTCGGCGATCCGCTCCCGCAACAGCACGTCGCCGGAGGGGTGGTCGTACTGGTTGCGCCCGCCGCGCATGGCTTCGTAGGCCGCGTCGATGATGTCGGAAGCGGGCTCCGGGAATCCGGGTGTGCCGAGCGCCAGGTCGATGGCGCCGCGCTCACGCGCCAGCAGGAAGAGCTCGCCCAGACTGTTGCCCTCAAGTGCCGCGGCTCTCGACGAGATGTATGGCTGATGGGTCCTGGAATGCGCCATGCTCCCCTCCTCCTAATGGTTGGTCTGCTCACATCTGAGTCGGCTGCTGGGCGGGTGGTCGGCTCCAGGGAATTCGCCAGAATACCGTTCCGGTAAAACGTGCGACATTCGAAAAATGGAATCTGATCAATTTGTCGTCGGCGTCGTCCGAGCTCAATCGCCTGCCCGCATCGACGGGCGGAAATTGCTCGCGGCTCCTATCGGTTCGCGTTGCCGTGCCGCGCTCTGGCTCCGCCCGAACATACCCGCCGATCGGTAATTGGTGAACCGGAGGGCGGCCGGTGCCCGCGTCCCGGCGACAGGACACCACGACTCGCGATCCAGGGGGTGGGCGGTGCACGGTGTGACGGGACCGATACCGCTGTGACCGTTGGTTTCAGGCCCGGTGACAGGATCTTCGACCACATGGTGAGAAAGAGTGAACTCCTGCCTCCGGCAGAGCTTCCGCACGCTGCACTTGCGGAACCTTGACGTGAACGGGGTCGGCTTGCTTGCGTTACGGTTCCGCGCAGGCAATCGAGACCGGAAAACAATGGGAGCAGTGAAGGGCGGCCGGCCCTTACGGAACTGTGAACACACATGGCAAACGTCGGTCTGTCTTACTCTTCCACTCTCGGCGTCACCGGTGAACGCAGGGTTCCGTTTCGGCGGCATTCCGACCCCGCGCGGCCAGGGGGCCTTCGTCGGGGGATCTCCAGTGCTGGGCACTCTGACCTGGCGAAAGGCGAGGCACTGACCATGACCACTTCGACCGTGAACGGTACCGACCTCACCGACCCGCAGACCTTTCTGGCCCCCAGTGCCGAACTGGTCGAGATGTGGAGGCGGTTCAGGAGGGACGCCCCCGTCCACTGGCATGAGGTGTCCGACCGCGCCGTCCCCGGATTCTGGGTGCTGTCGCGCTACGACGACGTCATGCAGGTCTACCGGGACAACAAGCGGTTCACCTCCGAGCGGGGCAACGTCCTGACCACCCTCCTGGAGGGTGGCGACTCGGCTGCTGGCAAGATGCTGGCCGTCACGGACGGCCGCCGCCATCGCGAACTGCGCAATCTGCTCCTGAAGGCGTTTTCGCCCCGGGTGCTGGAGCCCGTCGTGGCCGGGGTGCGGGAGCGCGCGGACCAACTGGTGCGGCAGGCCGTCGAGAGCGGCGACTGTGACTTCGCCCAGGATGTCGCCGAGCACATTCCGATGGCCACCATCGCGGACCTCCTCGGAGTGCCGCCGAGCGACCGTGACTATCTGCTGACCCTGACCAAGGAGGCGCTCAGCACGGAGGAGGAGGGGCAGTCCGCGGACGAGGCGCTGGTCGCGCGCAGTGAACTGCTCTTCTACTTCTCCGAGTTGGCCGCCGAGCGACGCGAGGACCCGCGCGACGACGTGGTGAGCGTCCTCGCCACCAGCACGATCGACGGTGAGCCGCTCACCGAGCAGGAGATCATTTTCAACTGCTACAGCGTCATCATCGGCGGTGACGAGACCAGCAGGCTCTCCATGATCTGCGGTATGCGCGAACTGATCGAGCACCCTGAGCAGTGGCGGCGGCTCAAGTCCGGTGAGGTCTCCGTGGACAGCGCTGTCGAAGAGGTGCTGCGCTGGGTCAGTCCGGCCATGCACTTCGGACGCAGGGCCCTCGAGGACGTCGAGATCGGCGGGCGTACCCTGCGCGCCGGAGATGTCGCCACGCTCTGGAACAGCTCGGCCAACTACGACGAATCGGTCTTCGACGACCCGGGCACCTTCGACCTGGGCCGCACGCCCAACAAGCACGTGTCGTTCGGGTACGGGCCGCACTTCTGCCTCGGTGCCTATCTCGGCCGGGCCGAGATCTCCGCCATGCTCACCGCGCTGAGCACCCATGTCGCCGAGGCCTCGCCGAACGGTCCGGCCAAACCCATTCACTCCAACTTCCTGCACGGTTACAGCAGTCTGCCGGTCACCCTGCGCCCGGCCCGGTAGCGCTTCGCCTCGCCCGGCTGTCCGGCCCCCGCCCGGCGCACGGATGTCCCCTCGATCCGCTCACCGTCTTGAATCTCAGGAGAATTCGTGAAGAACCTACAAGGATCGTCTGCTGCCGAGTCGTCCGTCGGCGCGACCCTTGCCCTGGCCACCTTTCCTGAGCTGTTCGAGGCACGAGTCCGGGAAGCGCCGGGCGCGCCGGCCGTCGAGTCGGCCGATCGGTCCTGGACGTACGAGGAGCTGAACGCGCGGGCGAACCGGATCGCGCACTGGCTGATCGGCCGGGGGATCGGCCCGGAGCGGGTGGTGGCGGTGGCCATGCCACGCTCGGCCGAGCAGATCGCCGTGCTGCTCGGCATCATGAAGGCGGGGGCGGCGTACCTGCCCTGGGACCTGAGCTACCCGTCGGAACGGCTCGCCTTCATGGCCACCGACTCCGCCCCCGCGGCCGTGTTGACCACGCGGCTCGCGTCCGCACGGTTGCCCGACGTTTTGGACACGGACGTGGTGGCGGTGGACGCGCCGTCGACGCTGGCGGCCTGGGACGAGGCGCCGCAGTCGGACCCGCTGGACGCCGAGCGCATCGCGCCGCTGAGCACGGCGCACACCGCGTACGTCATCTACACCTCGGGCTCGACCGGCCGTCCCAAGGGTGTGACGGTGACGCACTCCGGGCTCGCCGCACTGCGGGCCGAGGCCGTGCGGCTCGGCGACCTCGGCGTGGGGACGGACGCGCGAGTGCTGCAGTTCGCGTCGCTGAGCTTCGACATGTCGGTGTGGGACCTGGTGTCGGGGCTGACCACCGGAGCCGTGCTCGTGGTGCCCGAGCAGGAGCGTCTGGTGGGGGAGGACCTGGCCGATCTCCTGGCGGCAAAGGGTGTGACGCATGCGACCCTGCCGCCCAGCGTGCTGGCCACGCTGCCCCCGGGCACCTCGGGATCGCTCGAGCGGCTGCGCGTCCTGGTGATCGGCGGTGAGGCGTGCACACCGGGACTGGTCACCGAGTGGGGGCCGGGGCGGCGGTTCATCAACGCGTACGGGCCGACGGAGGCCACCGTGTGGGCCACGTTCAGCGGGTCGCTGAGCGAGGGTGCCGTACCCATCGGTGCGGCGATGACGGACACGCGGGTGCACCTGCTCGACGAGCACCTCGCGCCGGTCGCCGACGGACAGGCCGGTGAACTGTATCTGGCGGGTCCGAGCCTGGCGCGCGGGTACCTGGGGCGCCGGGCACTGACCGCGGCGCGGTTCGTGGCGGATCCGTTCGGTCCGAAGGGCTCGCGGATGTACCGCACCGGGGACGTGGCACGCAGGGACGCCGAGGGACAGCTCGTGTACCTCGGCCGCAGCGACGGCCAGGTCAAGGTGCGAGGTCAGCGGATCGAGACCGGTGAGGTGGAGGCCGTACTCGCGACGCACCCCAGGGTCCGTCAGGCGGTCGTCGTCGCCCATGACGGCGGGACCGGCCGGGGCAAGCAGCTGGTCGGCTACGTGGTGCCGGTGTCCGAGGAGGAGCCCTCCCGCTCCGGACGCGGCGGTGGCGCCGGGCACCTTGCGCTGGAACTGGGGCTCGGCGCGGCGGAACTGCGTGCGTTCCTCGTCAAACGGCTCCCGAACGGCATGGTGCCCGGGGTGATGATGGTCATCGACGAGGTGCCGCTGACGCCGAACGGCAAGGCGGACAAGGCGGCACTGCCCCGGCCCGAGTTCCGCGGGGCCCACTACCGGGCCCCGGGCTCGGACACCGAGAAGATGCTCGCCGCGATCTTCGCCGAGGTGCTCTCGGTGAGCCAGGTCGGCGTGGACGACGACTTTTTCACGCTCGGCGGTGACAGCATCCAGTCCCTGCAGATCGCCTCCGGCGCACGGGCACGGGGACTGGCGGTCAGCTCCCGGCAGATCTTCGAGTTCCGTACGGTGTCCGCCCTTGCCGAGGCGGTCACCGCGTACCGGGCGGGCCCCGGGACGGCGCTCGCCGAACTGGACGGCGGCGGGGCGGGGTGGCTGCCGCACCTGCCCGCGACACGGTTCCTCCGGGCCCGCGGACCGGGTTCCACGCGGTCCGCGCAGGCGATGGTCCTGGAACTTCCCGAGGGCATGGACCGAACCGGGCTGGTCGTCACGCTGAGAGCCGTGATCGACCACCACGACGCGCTGCGCGCCCGTGTGGTGGAGACGGACGGCGGCGGTCTCCTCGTGGGTGCACCCGGGTCGACGAACGTGGACGCTTTGATCCGACGGGTCGCCCGGGACGGCCGCCCGTGGGACGCCGGCACGACGGGCGAGGGGGCCGAGTCCTGGGACGGACTCCTTCGCTCGGAGATCGACCTCGCCACGAGCCGCCTGGACCCGGCGGCAGGCGTGACGGCGCAGTTCGTCTGGTTCGATACGGGCACCGCACGGCGCGGACGGCTCCTGGTGCTCCTGCACCAGTTCGTCGTGGACGCCGGGTCCTGGCACATCCTCCTGTCCGACCTGGCCTCGGCCTGGCGGCAGATCCGCGACGGCAGGACCCCCGAACTCGCACCGGTGGGTACGTCGGTGCGCCGCTGGGCCCATGCCCTGGTCGACGAGGCGCACCGACCCGGGCGCGTCGCCGAACTCGACCTGTGGCGCTCCGTCGTCGAGGGCCCCGACCCGGACCTCGGCGCCCGCCGCCTCGACCCGGTCGTGGACGTGGACGTGGACTCCACACTCGCCGAAACCCGCGTACGGCTTCCGGCCGAGGTCACAGAAACCCTCCTGACCGCTCTGCCGTCCGCCTTCCACTGCGGGGCCGACGACGCCATGCTCGCCGCCCTCGCGATGGCCGTGACGCGCTGGCGGGCCGGACGGGGCGTGCACGCGTCCTCCTCGCTGATCAGCAGGGAATCCCGTCGTGCGGAGGAAGCCGTACCAGGGGCCGATCTGTCCCGCACCGTGGGTCCGCTCACCTGTGTCACCCCCGTCCGTCTCGACATGGACGGAGTCGACCTGGAGGATGCGTTCGCGGGCGGACCGGCCGCCGGCACCCTTGTCAAGGCCGTCAAGGAACAGCTGCGGGCCCTGCCCGACCACGGCATCGGCTACGGCCTCCTGCGCCACCTCAACCCCGAGACCGCCGCCGTCCTGGAGCGCCTCGGCACCGGGCAGGTCTTCTTCCGCTTCACGGACCGCACCGATGCCGCCGTTCTGCCGGCCGAGGCGCACGGCTTCGGCCTGCTCCCCGCGCCCGCGGTGCGCGGGCGCGGGGAGCAGGCCGCGCCCGCCGCGGTCGTCATCGACGCGAGCGTCACGCGCACCGCCGAAGGCCCGGTTCTGGAAGCCCTGTTCACCGCCCCTGAGGGACTTCTGCCGGCCACTGGGGTACGCGAACTGGCGGACCTCTGGCGCCAGGCACTCGAAGGGCTCGCCCGGCACACCGCCGAGCCCGGCGCGGGGGGTCTGAGCCCGTCGGACGTATCGCTGGTGACCGTCACGCAGGACGACATCGACGACTGGCGGGAGCGCTACCCGGGTCTGTCCGACATCTGGCCGGTACCGCCCCTGCCACTGGGCATGCTGGTGCACTCCTTGATGGAGCGTGAGGCCGGGGCCGAGCTCGACACATACCAGGTCCAGTACACGCTGCGACTGTCCGGGCCGGTTGATCCTGCCCGCCTGCGCACCGCGGCACAGGCACTCCTCGACCGGCACCCGGTGCTGCGCACCGCCTACGCCTCGGGTCCGGACGGTGACCTTGTCCAACTGGTGATCGACGACGTCGCGTTGCCCTGGCAGTTCCTGGACCTGAGCGGGCTCGCCGAGACCATGCGGGACTCGACGTACCAGCAGTTCCTCGCGGGCGACCTCAAGATGCATTTCGACCCGGCCGCACCTCCGATGCTGCGCATGTCGCTGATCACCCTGTCCGCGGACCGTCATGACCTCGTCCTGACGGCCCATCACGCCAATGTCGACGGCTGGTGTCTGCCGCTGCTGGTCAGGGACCTGCTGCAGCTGTACGCCGCCCGGGGCGACGCTTCTGCGCTGCCCCCGGCCCGCAGCTACCGTGAGTACCTGGTCTGGCTGGCCGAACAGGATCCGCAGGAGTCGGCCCGCGTATGGGCGGCGGAGCTGGCGGGCATCGAGGGGCCGACACTGATCGCGCCCGAGACCGGCCCCGGTGCGGACAGCGCGGACGTCGGCTGGGTCGGCGTCCCGTTGCGGGTCGAGGCGGCCCGTGAACTGCCGCACCGTGCCGCCGAGGCGGGGGTCACCCTGAACACCCTGGTGCAGAGCGCCTGGGCCGTCGTCCTCAACCGCCTGAGTGGCCGTCAGGACGTGGTGCTGGCCGCCGCCGTTTCCGGCCGGCCCGCCACACTGCCGGGTGCGGAGGCCGTCGTCGGCACGTTCGTCAACACCGTCCCGGTGCGCGTCCCCTATGCTCCCGACGGCACCTTCGCCCAGATGATGACGGACCTGCAGGACCGCCAGGGCGCCTTGCTCGGCCACCACCACTACGGGCTCGTCGGAATCCAGCGGGCCGCCGGGCTCCCGACCCTGACCGACAGCCTCATCGGCTTCGAGTCCTTCCCGCTGGACCGCGAGGCCATCGCGGAGGCGAGTGAGGCGGCCGGCATCGCCGTCACCGGTATCGACCTGTTCACCCTGAGCCACTTCCCCGTGACCGTGTTCGTCTACCCCGACGGCGACCACCTGCGTCTGAACCTTCAGTACCAGCAGCACCTGTTCGGCCGCGAGCAGGCGGAAGAGATGGCCGCACTGTACGGACGGGTACTCAAGGAGATCGCCGCGAACCCGCAGGTCCGGCTCCACGACGTGGCCCGCGGGCACGTCATCGAGCAGGCGCCCTCCGCGGCGGACCTCGAAAGGGACACCACCGCGGCGGCGGACGAAGGGGCCGGTGCTGCCCCCGAGGGGCTCGGACCCGTCCCTCACCACGATCTTCGCGCCGCGGACACGGTGCCCGCCGCCGGGGAGACCCAGGAGCTCGACCCGGCGCAGTTCTTCCGGGCCCGTCTCGGCGATGTGTCCGAGCCCACCGTGATGTTCGGGATCCAGCACGTCCACGGCGACGGTCACCGGAGTCTGCGCCGCACGCTGGACCCGGAGCTCGGTGAACGCGTCCGGGCCGTCGCGGCGGACTTGGACGTCGGTCCGGCCGTCCTGTTCCACGCGGCCTGGTCCCTGGTGGTGTCGGCGTGCAGCGGGCGCAACGACGTGGTCTTCGGCACCGTTGTGTCCGGACTTTCCGGGCCCCGCGACAACGAGCGCGCGGTCGGCAACATCCTTCCCGTACGGGTCGACCTGGCCGGCGCCGGTGTGCGGGATCTGCTGCGCACCACGGACCGGACCCTGCGTGACCTGGTCCGCCACCGGCGGACCCCGTCGGCCGTCGCCCACGGTCACAGCGCCGTGCCGTCGGGGACCCCGCTGTACAACGCGGTCCTCGACTACCGGGACCCGGAGTTCGTCGACCGTGTCCACGACACCGCCGCCCATCCCGTCGCGATGGCGGTCGGCGACCTGCGGCACTCCTTCGAGCTCGACGCGCGGACCGACCGGTCCCAGGACCCCGGGCTCGTCATCGGCTGTCTGGAGACAGCCATGACGCGCCTGGTCGACGTGCTCACCGACGAGAGCGCGGAGCAGTTCCCCGCGCTGGAACTCTCCGTCCTGAGCGACGCCCTGTGCCGTGAGGTCCTGACGGAGTGGAACCGCACACCGTCGGCCGCGCCGGTGGCGCGGACCGTACACGAGTGGTTTCAGGAGACCGCGGCCGCGGCGCCCGAAGCGGTGGCGGTGGAGTTCGAGGACCGTCGTCTGTCGTACGGGGAGCTGAACGTACGGGCGAACCGTCTGGCGCGGCACCTGCGCGGACTGGGTGTGGGTCCGGGCGTGTTGGTGGCGCTGTGCCTTTCGCGCAGCGAGCACCTGGTCGTGGCCGTGCTCGCGGTACTGAAGGCAGGCGGAGCGTACGTGCCCGTGGACCCGGCGTCTCCGGCGGACCGGGTCGGGCACATCCTGATCGACAGCGCACCGCGGCTCCTCGTCACGGACGGGGCGCTGCCCGACGGACTGGCCGTGCCGTCGGTCCCGGTGGTGGACGTGCGCGCGGACGCCGACCGGTGGGCCGCGCTCGCCGAGGACGACGTGACCGGCACCGAAGTCGGCCCTTCGGACCTGGCCTATGTCATCTACACATCGGGTTCGACCGGTGTGCCCAAGGGGGTCATGGTCGAACACCACCACGTCGTCCGGCTGTTCACATCGACCGACGACCAGTTCCGCTTCGACGAGCGGGACGTCTGGACGCTCTTCCACTCCTTCGCGTTCGACTTCTCCGTATGGGAGATCTGGGGCGCGCTGCTGCACGGCGGCCGACTCGTGGTGGTGCCCCAGGCGATCACCCGCAACCCGCAGGACTTCTACCGGCTGCTGTGCACGTCGGGCGTGACGGTTCTGAACCAGACACCCACGGCGTTCCGCCAGCTGGTCGCGGTCCAGGCCGAGGACGCGGAGCCGCACGCGGTGCGTGTGGTGGTGTTCGGCGGCGAGGCCCTCGACGTCGCCTCGCTCAAGCCGTGGCTGCGGCGTCCGGTGAACAAGAACACTCAGCTGGTGAACGGGTACGGGATCACCGAGACCACGGTCTTCGTCACCTTCCACCCGCTGACCGAAGCCGACGTCGACCGGCCCGTCAGCCCGATCGGACAGCGCATCGCGGACCTGTGCACGTACGTCCTCGACCGGCACGGTCGCCCCGTGCCGGTCGGAGTCGTCGGGGAGCTGTACATCGGTGGCGCCGGTGTGACCCGCGGCTATCTCAACCGACCGGAGCTGACCGCGGAACGCTTCCTGGAGGACCCGTTCAGGGAGGAGAGCGGTGCGCGGATGTACCGCTCGGGGGACCTGGTCCGGCTGCTGCCGGGCGGCTCGCTGGAGTACCTGGGCCGCAACGACGACCAGGTGAAGATCCGAGGATTCCGGATCGAACTCGGCGAGATCGAGGCCCGCCTCGCCGAACATCCCGGCATCCAGGACGCCCGCGTCCTGGTGCGCGCGTACGAGGGCGAGCAGGACCGTCGCCTGGTCGCCTACCTCGTACCGGCCGCGGATCGCGCGCCGGTCGTACGGGAACTGCTGCGCCTGGAACGCACCGACCCCGAAGCCTTCGATCGCACCTTCGAACTGCCCAACGGCTTGACGGTGTTCCAGCGGAACAGGAGCGAGACCGAATTCCGCTACGACGAGATCTTTACGCAGCTGCGGTACCTGCGGAACGGCCTCACCATCGACGACGGCGACACCGTCGTCGATGCCGGCGCCGGCATCGGCCTGTTCACACTGTTCGCGGGCACCCGCTCCCCGGGCGCCCGGATCTACGCCTTCGAGCCGATCCCGCCCGTCCTCGACCCGCTGCGCCGCAACGTCGCCCTCCACGGCCTGAACGCCAAGGTGTTCGACTGCGGTCTGGCGGCGGAAGCGGGGGAGGAGACCTTCACCTTCTCCCGTCACCGCACCGCCATCTCCTCCAGCGTCACGACCGCCGAGGGCGGGCCTGTGGACGAACCCGTCGACGCCCGCCCGGACAGCGAGGAGTTCACCTGCCGTCTGCGGACTCTTTCGGAGATCATCGCGGAGGAGTCGATCGACCGGATCGACCTGCTGAGGATCGGCGTGAAGCACGCCGGATACGAGGTGCTCAGGGGAGTCCGACCGCGGGACTGGGCGATGATCCGGCAGCTCGTCATCGAACTCCATGACGTGAACGGGCAGTTGGAGAAGGTCATGACGCTCCTGAAGACCCTCGGGTACGACATCGTGTGCGAACGGAGCAACCGCTCGGTGGGCGACACGGTGCTCCATGACGTCTATGCCCGCCGCGCCGACGACCGGAGCGGCCGGCCGCTCCCCGGGCTCACCGACACCGTGTCCCGGCAGCGCTGGGCGGGCCGTGCCGCGCTGCTCACGGACGTACGGGAGTCGTTGCGTACGGTGTTGCCCGAGTACATGCTCCCGACCGCCCACGTCCTGCTCGAAGAGCTGCCGCTGACCCTGAACGGCAAACTCGACCAGAAGGCGCTGCCCGAGCCCGTGTCCAAGGGCCGCGCCCATGCCGCGCCGCGCACTGTGCAGGAGCGGCAGCTGTGCGATCTGATCGCAGAGGTGCTCCGCGTCGACCGGGTGGGCATGGACGACAACTTCTTCGGCCTGGGGGGCGACTCCCTGCTGGCGACCCGGCTCACCAGCAGAATCGGCAAGACGCTCGGGGTGAACGTGCTGATCCGAGCGGTGTACGAAGCCCGTGACATCGCCGAACTGGCGCACACGGTGAAGAACGCGCCCGCAGCCCACCAGCCGCGCCTGCGCCGGATGAACAGGAGCGCGGAGCAATGATCCCGTCGTCCTCACCGCAGCGCCCTCTGCGGTCGACCGACAGGGCCGAGGGTCCGGTCATGGGGTGCGACATGCCTCCGCCCGCCCGCTGAGGCGGGCCCGGACGGCGCCCGGTTACGCCGGCACCGGGCAACTCGCGCTCAGCCATGGTTCGTTGTCGAGAGCCGGCGTGATCCGCCGGTCACCGAGATGCAGGAAGGCGTGAGGACGCCGATGGAGATCCAGGAGACAGCCGCCGTTCCCGGCGCCTACGTCATCACCCCGCACAAATACCCCGATCCCCGCGGAGACTTCTTCGAGTCGCTCCGCACCGACCTGATCAGCGAGGCGGTCGGGCGTCCGTTCACGGTCCGCCAGGTCAACTACTCCGTGTCGAAGCGGAACACACTGCGTGGTCTGCACGGCGTGCTCATCCCTCCGGGCCAGGCCAAGTACGTCACCTGCGTGCGGGGGGCGTTCCGCGACATAGCCGTCGATCTGCGTGTCGGTTCACCGACGTTCGGGCGGTACACGTCCAATCTGCTGACGGCCGAGAACGGCGTCGCCGTTCACATCACCGAAGGCCTCGGCCACGGTTTCCTCGCGCTGACGGACGACACCTGCATCAGCTACGCCCTGTCGACCGTCCATGTGCCGGGCACCCAGTTCGAGATAGACCCGCTCGATCCGGACCTGGACCTGCCGTGGGGGTTCACCGAGCCTCCCTTGCTCTCGGAGAAGGACGCACGGGCGCCCAGCCTGGAGGAGGCCCGCGCGAGGGGCATGCTGCCGCGCTGGCCGGAGACGTTCCCGGAGGACGCCGAGCACTTCGCTCCGGCGGTGCCCGGGTAGGGCGCTGGTCAGCCGGTCGGTGTACGCCGTGCGGCGAGACGGCGTGCGAGAAGCGGAAGGGCGGCGCCGACCAGGGCCGCGGCGAGCGGTACGGCGACGTCCAGCCAGGGATTCCGGAGTGGCTTGTAGGAGGCCGTGCCGTTCTTGATCTCGATGAAACCGCGAGGTCGTGCCCGAACTCCTCCGCAGGCCGCGCCCTCATCGGCCACGGCTTCGGGCCCCGCGGTACCACCGAAACCGAGGCCGACCTCGGCGACCGGGATGACGGTGACACCCGCGGTGGTGAAGGGTTCGCCGTAGACGACCGTCGAGGCCCGACCGCCGAGCTGGGCGGTCAGACGCTCCAGCAGAGCGGTGGTCGGTTGCGTCGACGTGGTGGGCGGGGTCGGCTCGTCCGGGGCGGTCATCGGGTGTCTCCGTAAGTTGTGTATGTGGGGGCGGGAGGGCTGGGTGTGGCTGGTGAACCCTGTGGTCGAAGAAGATCGGCAACGACGAGTCGGTCCATCCCGACCGCGCTCGCCGAGATCTTGGAGCCGGTGGACGGGGTCCGCCGGGCGGTGGACGTCTCCGGGAGGTTCTCCGCCCTGCCGACCGCTCACGGCTCGGGCCTGGTGGCCGACCGAGTACGCATGGTCTACCTGCTGCGGGACGTGTTGACCGGCGTCCTCCTCGCTCTGGAGAGGGCCTTCGAGCACTCGGCCGGCAGGGACGCGCCGGTCCTGCCGACGGGACACCGGACCCCGGCTGCCGACCTGGCCGGCCAACCGCGATGTCCGCGGGGCCGTCACCGTCGCCGCGACCGTGCTGGAGGCCGCGCGGACCATGGCTCCGGACGGTCGGCTGAAGGGCAACGGCACACAGGTCCGCGAGACGTTCCGCAGTTCTCCCCAGGCGGAGATCGGCGAGTCGCTGCCCGACACGGGTCCGATGCTCGGCGCCGAGCCCATCGGCGCAGCAGGTGACCCGACCGCCTACGCGGACGTCGGCCACCTTGTCCCGGCGGCCGGGTCCGTGCCGGTGCCGCGTGTCTCGGGCCGTCGGGCCGACCGCCTTCACCGCCCTGAGCGCCGCAGCCGCCGTCTGCGACGGGTGTTCTGCCCGCCCGCGCAGGCAGCTTGACTTCGTCACTGGGACTCCTCGGGCGGTTCGTGCGGGCGGCGGTGCCCGAGCGTCCGGGCATCGGCGGGCAGGTGCATGCGGAGCGAGGGCAATGCTATGTGGTCGACCGCGATCAGAAGGTCCTGGTCCGGCCAACAGCCCCTGGATCCAACGGCGTCGGGTCGTACAGCCGGGTCGCAGGACCCGTCCGGGCGAGCGGGTACGTTGCCCGGAGGGGACGGAGGACGGCGAGGGCCGTGCCTCGGGGACGAGATGCCCTGCCCACTACGAACCTGGCTCGTTCGCTCGTCGGCACGGCAGTAGGGTGAAGCGGTGACCCCCTTACCAGAAGATCTGCCGCGGATGATCGGCGAAGACGACCGAAATGCGGCCGTGCGGCGCCTGCAGGATGCGTACACCAAAGGGAGCATCTCGCACGAGGAGTTGGACGAAGGTCTCCACCAGGTCCTCAACGCCGAGGCACACAGCGAACTGGTGTCGGTTCTGGCCTCACTCCCGGAGGAGCATCCGGGCGCCACGTCAACGATCGCCGCCGCCGGCGGGCGGATCCGACGGCGCGGTGTATGGCGGGTACCTCGGGTTCTCAAGGTCGAGTCCGCATTCGGAAGGGTCCGCCTGGACCTGTCCCGGGCGATCATCGAACACCCGGTGGTCGACCTCGAGTTGCAGCTCGGAACCGGCAGGGCAAAGATCACGGTCCCTCGCGACGCGATCGTCGACGTCGAGGATCTTCACACCGGGTGGAAGGACACGCTCTACAAGACCCGGCGGCGCTCCCGCCCCGGCGGGCCGAAGATCCGGATCTCCGGGACCATGGGGTTCGGACGGTTGAAGATCCGCCACGCCTGGCGCTGAGGCCCCGTCCGGCACCAGGGCCAGTTGGTCGGTGCTTTCCCACTTTCGGTCGCACGCACCCTCTTCCAGGAGGATGCCGCACTCGTGCGGCACGACCTCGCTGGCGGATCCGCGGCATCCGGCCGCCCTGACCTGGAAGTTGACCCTCGACACGTTCGAGGCGCACGGGCTGCCCGGCTCACGCTGCCGGCCCGGTTCGCCGCCGAGCCGCTGCCGGGGCGCGCCGCGTACAGTGCCACGGCGGCCGTCCGGCTGCTCGACACCGCGGCGGACCTCGCAGAGCGACTGCCCGGCGCGGACGACCGCAGGGTCCTGCCGCCCGTTCCAGGGCCGGGCGGGCGCTGTTCCGGCCGGGCGGGTTCGCGGAGGCCGAGTCATTGCTCCGCGATGTCCGTACCACCCAGGAGGGCCTGTCCGGACCGCGCTCGGGCACCCGGAACGGCCGCGGCAATGGTCCCGGTCCGTTCCAGGAGCGTCTCAGGACTGTCACCGGGTGACTCTCGGCGCAGGAGCAGCCCGTGTCTCGGGTGTCGGGCCGCGGAGAGCCGCGGTGGCATCTACGGGGAGGCACCACCTCATGAACAGCAGCAAGCGATTCGCCTTGATCGTCGCATCCACCATGACCGGTGCGCTGATGCTGACCGCCTGCAACGGCGACGACCTCGCCGAGACCGGGAGCGGGGGCCATTCGTCCGCCGACGGGCACGGGGGCGCCGGTGCCGCCCAGGCCGCGGGGGCGATCGGGCGGTACGGCAAGGACGCGGCCGGAGCGATGTTCTTCGCCTCGGCCCTCACCGGCGACAACGAGGTGCCCGTGGAGGGCAAGCCGGCCGTCGGGGACAAGGACGGCCAGGCCCTGGCGCTCATGCGGATCCAGGGCCAGGACGTGTCCTTCGCGCTGGCCTGGACCGGTACGGCGACTCCGACGCTGGCCCACCTCCACCAGGGCGGCCGAGGGGTCAACGGCGACGTGAAGATCCCCTTCTTCACCGAGAAGCTCAAGGACGGCAGCTCGCACGTCTACGGCACCGTGAAGGTACGAGACGCCGCACTGCTGCGCGACATCAAGGCCCATCCGGAGAACTTCTACTTCAACCTGCACACCGGCGAGTTCCCCGGCGGCGCCGTCCGCGGCCAGGCGTTCGCCCTGCCCGGCAGTGTCAACCTGCCGGACACCGTACGGGACTCGGTCCTGCGCAGTGTCGTCAAGGGGTCCCAGGTCTACGCCTGCACCAAGCAGCCCGACGGCACCTACGCGTTCACCCAGGACAACGTCGACGCCACCCTCCAGGGCGACATCGACCACACCTTCGCCGAGCCCGGCCCCACGGGCCCGCCGCAGTGGATCGCGCCCGACGGATCCTCCGTCACCGGCAGCGTCGTCAACAAGTTCGACAACGGCAAGGGCAACATCCCCGAACTCATCCTGCGGGCCACGCAGACGGGCGCGGACAAGGGGCTCTTCGCCAAAACGAAGGTCGTCCTGCGGCTCAACACCGAGGGCGGCGTCGCTCCTGCCGGCAGCTGCGATGTCAACGCTCATCCCATGGCCCGGGTGCCGTACACCGCCGACTACCTCTTCCTCGCCACCCGGTGAGGCGCCGGATGACGAGGAACACGTACGACCGCAGGGCCGTTCTCGCCGCGACCGCGGGCGCCTTGACCTTCGTCCTCGCGCTGACCGGCTGCGGAGCGGAACGGCCCGGCGCGGGTGACGCGGGTGACGCGGGTGACGCGACGCGTGCCGGGGCGGGGCCGTCGCCGCAGCTCACGCTGGAGGTGGTCGAGGAACCGGCCGTGCCACTGGGTTCCCCGGCCGCCGTTCCTGACGGCACACACACGGGCACCGCACGGCCCGCCCTCGGTGTCCTGGACAGTCCCGGTCTCGGCCGGGTGCTCCAGGACCGGAACGGCCGGACGCTGTACCTGTTCACCGAGGACACGCCCTGGCCGATGAAGACGGCCTGCGACGCGACGTGCCGGGAGAAGTGGACGCCCAGCGGGCTCGTCACGGCGGCGGACGCGAAGGCCGCGGGGCTCGACCCCGACCTCCTGTTCACGTTCACCACGCCGGACGGGCGCGAGCAGGAGTCCTTCAACTGCTGGCCCGCGTACACCTTCGAGGGCGACGAGAAGCCCGGTGACACGAACGGACAGGGCGTGGGAGGGACCTGGTTCGCGATCAAGGCGGACATCCCCCGCGGCGACCGCGGAAGGACCGTGCCCGCGGCCAAGGGGTGAGGGGGAGGACCGGAGGGCGAGGAGATCCTCACGTGCCGGGCCGGGCGCCGAGTGCCGGAGAGTGACGGCCGTGGCGGCCCGGCCGTCACTTTTTCGGCACCGCCCACTGCCTACGGTCGGTTCATCATCGTGATCCCTCCCCGAGTGCCTCCGCGGCCGGCAGCCCCCCGCCTGCCCGGACGCGGAGCACCGGTGCGACAGAGAACCAGGAACCAGCCACCATGACGCCACTTGCGGGCACCGCTCCGGCCACGTCCCTCCCGGCCCCCGTCCCGGCCCCCCTCCCGGCTCCCGGTCGGGTCTCCGTCCCGGCTCCCGGCGACGTGGACGACCTCGTGGAGCAGCACAGGGACGCAGTCCTCGCCTACGCGCACAAGCTGCTCTCGGACCACCACCTCGCCGAGGACATCGTCCAGGAGACGTTCATCAGGGCGTGGCGCCACGCGGACAGACTCCTCAACCAGGAGGGCTCCGTACGCGGTTGGCTGCTCAAGGTCGCGCGCAACTTGATCATCGACCGGTCGCGAAGCGCCCATGCGCGGTACGAGTCGGTGGCCGCCGACACCGAGGAGCGGGCGCAGCAGGACCACACCGGACCGGCCCACGCGTCCATGGAGGCGGTCTCCCTGCTGAAGGGTGTCTCGGCGGAGCACCGGAACGTGCTCGTCTACCTCTACCTCTACGGGTGCACCGTGGACGAGACCGCCCGCATCCTGGGCGTCCCGTCGGGCACGGTGAGCTCACGCCGGCACCTGGCACTGCGCGCCCTGCGCAACCGGCGCGCGGTGCTCGGGTACTGACCCACCGCTCCCGCGCATGCTGAAGGGCCCCACCGTTCACGGTGGGGCCCTTCAGCATGCGCGGGACGGATACACACCGGCACCGCTTCCGTTTCATCGCGACTTGGCCGCACATGGGAATGCCTGGCGTCCGCCCGGGCGTGAGCAGGATGCTCGGGAAGGCCGCCGGATGTCGGGATCGCGTACGGAGTGTCCTCGATCTGTCACCGCCGTGCCATGCGGAGGCAACCGGGTGAGGACCTTGGGACTCCGTCCCGTACCCCCACATGAACCGCCGATCACTGTTTCAGGAATGGCAGGAATGACAGGAACGACAGGAGGACCCGAGGTGAGCGCCGAACACGAGCCCACGGCGGGCATCGCACTGCGCTTCTCGGTGCTCGGGCCCCTGCGGGCCTGGCGGCGGGCGACCGAGCTGAGCCCGGGACCGCCCAAGCAGCGGTCGGTGCTGGCGCTGCTCCTCGTGCAGGCCGGGCGGCCGGTGCCGCTGGAGCAGATACTGGACGCCCTGTGGGACGACGATCCGCCCGACCACGCGGTCAACGTCGTCCACCGCCATGTCGGTTCCCTCCGGCGACTGCTCGAACCGGAGCTGACGCAGCGGGCCGCGGCCCGTGTCCTGGTACGCGCCGGCGGTGGCTACCGGCTGAACGTCGCGGACGAGGCGCTGGATCTTCTGGAGTTCCGGAAATTACGCGAGGCGGCGCACACCGCCGCGACGGCGGGCAGACCGGCGCAGGCCACCGGCCTGTTCGTCAGGGCGCTCTCCCTGTGGCGCGGGCGCACCGCGGCCGACCTGCCCCGCACCGCGCGTTCGCATCCGGTGTTCGCCGGGGTCGACGCCGAGTACCTGCACGCGGCCGGGGACGCCGCGGACGCGGCGCTGGCCGCGGGACGGACGTACCGGGTGCTCCCGCTTCTCAGGCAGGCGGCGGAGAGCGACCCGCTGAACGAGCACCTCCAGGCACGGCTCGTCCTCGTCCTCGCCGCCGAGGGCCAGTCGGCACAGGCGCTGGAGCACTACCAGGCCGTCCGGTCGCGGCTGGCGAGCGAACTGGGCGTCGACCCCGGCGCGGAACTGCGTGACGCGCAGATCCGCGTGCTGCGCGGCACCGTCGCGCCGACGACGGGGGCACGCTCCGGCGCCGCGGTGGTCCCGGCCGCCGCGACCACCGGCGCCGAAGCCTTCCCAGGGGTGCGGCCCGCCCAACTCCCCGCCGACCTCCACGCGTTCACCGGCAGAAGGACGGAGCTGGAGTGGTTGCGCGGCCTGCTGCCGGCCGACGGCGGCCCGCCGGAAGCCGCCGTGGTCAGCGCGATCGTCGGCGCGCCCGGCGTGGGGAAGACCACGCTCGCCCTGCACTGGGCGCACCGCAACGCCCACCGCTTTCCCGACGGACAGCTGTACGTCAACCTGCGCGGTTACGACCTGGCAGGAGCCGCACTCGCTCCGTCGGCCGCGATCCGCTGCTTCCTCGAAGCGCTCGGCGTGCCGGCCGAGAACATCCCGCCGACCCTGGACGGCCAGACCGTCCTGTACCGCAGCCTGCTGGCACGACGCCGGATCCTGGTGGTCCTGGACAACGCCCGCAGCGCCGAACAGGTGCGCCCCCTCCTGCCGGGGACACCGACATGCCTCACCGTGATCACCAGCCGCGAGCAAATGCCCGGACTCGTCGCCTCCCACGGGGCGCGTTCCTTGCGCCTGGACCTCCTCACCGTCACCGAATCCCTCGAGTTCATGTCGAAGCGGCTGGGGGCCGCACGCGTCGAGGCGGACGGGCAGGCGGCGCTCGGCATCGCCGAGCAGTGCGGCCGGCTGCCCCTCGCCCTGGCCATCGTGTGCGCGCGTACGGAGAGCCGCGCGGCGGTACCGCTCGCCGACATCGCCGCGGAGCTCGCGGAGAGCCGCGACGACCTCGGTGTCTTCGCCGTCGGGGACCCGGCCACCGACCCGCGCTCCGTCTTCTCCTGGTCCTACCGCACACTGACCCCGGCGGCGGCCGGGGCCTTCCGGCTGCTGTGGATGTGCCCGCCCCACGGCGTCTCGCCACAGGCGGTCGCCAGCCTCACGGGACGGACGGCCAGGGAGACGGGCCCCGTGCTGTGCGAGCTCACCCGGGCCAGCCTGTGGAGCGAACCCGCGCCCGGCCTCTACAGCTCCCACGAACTGCTGCGGACCTTCGCCCAGGAGCTCTCCCTGGCCGAAGACGCCCCCGACGCACGCGAGGACGCCCGCCGCCGGCTCTTCGACCACTACCTGCACAGCGCGCGCGGCGCGGCCACCCGTCTGTACACGCACCGGGAACCGCTCACGCTGCCCCCGGCGGCGGCCGGTACGCAGGTCGTCGAGTTCACCGGCACGGACGGAGCGGCGAAGTGGCTGGCCCGGGAGATGCCGGCACTGGAGGCGGTCATCACCCGGGACAGCGGTCACGGAACGGGAGCGCACGCCTGGCGCATGGCCGCGACCCTCGAACTCGTCCTCGACCGGCGCGGACGCCGCGAGGAGATCGAACTCCACACCGCGGCACTCGCCGGCGCCCAGCGGCTCGGCGAGACGCAGGGCGAGGCCCACATGCACCGCGTCCTCGGCTTCGCCCACGTCCGGACGAACGACCACGTCCGGGGTGCCTGGCACCTGGAGAAGGCGCTGGAACTGTTCACCGCGATGGGAGACGTCCCCTACACCGCGCTGACACACCGTTACCTGGCGTTCCTGGCGAACACCCGGCAGGACCACCGCGAGGCCCTGGCGCAGTACAAGATCGCCTGCGCCCTGTACACGAGCACGCGGGCCTACGTCGGCATCGCGAGCGTCACGAACGAGGTCGCCTGGACCCGCCTCCTCCTGCACGAGTACGAGGAGGCGCTGGGGGACTGCCACCGCGCGGTCCGCATCGCCGCGAGGTCCGGCAACAGGAACATCGAGGCGGCGGCCTGGGACACCATGGGCGTCGCGCACCACCGCCTCGGCCGGCCCGACGAGGCACTGGAGGCCTTCGACCGGGCGCTCGCCCACTACCGCGCCCTCAACGACGCCTCGCTGACCGCCGACACCCTCATCCACCGGGGAGAGGCGCTCGCCGCCACCTCGCCCCGGGAAGCGCGCCAGGCCTGGGACGAGGCACTGCGGATACTCGACGCCCTCGGCCATACGGACGCCGGCACACTGCGCGAGCTGCTCGAAGGACGTGGTGGGGACGCCAAGGGCGGCCGGGTCGCGGTGCGCACGCCTCACACCGGATAGGCCGTACGGATGTTCACGGCGGAGCGGGATGTCCACGGCGGAGCGGGACGTCCACGGCGGAGCGGAAAGCCCGCGGCGGGGCTTCGTGAGGGAGCGGTACGCGTCGTGATCTCCCTTACCCGGGGTCCTTGATGTCGCACTCCCTCTGTGTGAGGGGGGTCGTGTCCCCCGCTAGGCGGCTGCACAGTACGTGGGTTTCGGCGGTGCCGCCGGCGTCGCGGCGGACCTTCTTGAGGACGATGCTGTGGCCGGTCCGGTCGCCGTAGGGCGGGGCCGTGGTGAGGTCGATCGTGCCGGTGGCCATGTCGGGGATCCGGACGGTACGCAGGTTCACCCAGGTCAGGGCGCGGCTCTGGGGCTTGTCGTCCCGGCTGGCCGCATCGTGGAGAGTCTGCGTCGCGTCGTGTGCCAGCGCGGTCTGGCCGCTGGCCAGGGCGGGGGTGCCGGGGCCCAGGTTCTGTCCCGTGACACCCGGCAGGTGCCGGGCGGCGTCCGCGTAGAAGTCCGTCTGGACGGCCGCCTTCTCCAGTTCGGCCAGTGCCGCGTGGTACAGGGTGACCTCGGGCGCGATCCTGTTGCGCCCGTGGAGGAAGTCGGCCTTGGAGAGGTCGTCGCCGGTGAGGATGGCGATGGGCTTCGCCGAGCAACCGGGCTCGCGGCTCAGCTGGGTCATGAGGGGATCGAGGTCCTCGACCCGGCCGGCGAAGTAGATCACGGACGGGACGGTGCCGTCCTGGCAGATCTGACGGGCATGCCGGCGCAGCTCGGGCCTGCCGCCGTCGCGTGTGTAGAGGCGCGGCTTCGGCGGCACGGTGAAACCGTGGTCCTTGAGCATGTCCTGGCCGTAGCGCGCCTGCTCCTGGGTGTACATGTCCGGGGTCTCCGTGGTGTCCCGTGCCAGCACCAGCGCGTGCTGCCGTTTACCCGGTGTGCGCAACTGGGCGGCGATCAGGCCCAGTTGTCGTACCTGCCACTGGTCCGGGGCGGCCAGGCTGAACCAGTTGGCGTACTCCCGGGGCAGATAGGTGGCGGAGTTGGTGCCGGAGACGATCGGCAGGCCGGCCGCCATGAGGATGCGGGCGGTCTCCCGACTCGACCTCAGGTCACGGCCGACACCCACGACCCCCACCACGGTCGGGTCGTGCGCGGCGTACGAGGCGATGGCTTCCGCCATCTTGGCCTGTCGGCCCAGGTCGAGGCCGCCGTTGGCGACCAGCACGCGGAGCCTGACGCTGGAGTCCTTGTTGATGACGGCCTGTGCCAGGTACACGCCCGCGAGTTCCTGGGCGCCCTTCACGAGCGAGGAGCCGTCGGGGTCGTGGCTGAGCGGACCGGCGTAGATCACGGTGACGTGGTTGTCGGCGTGGTGGGCGAGGACGTCCGCGTTCTGCTCGGCGATGAGGTCCTCCAGTTGCTCCACGGTCCACGGGGTCTCGCTCCGTCCGACGAGCGGTTTGAGATCGTCGCTCCGGTCGGCCCCGGGCAGCCAGTCGGCGAAGCGGATGTCGCCCGTCGCGACGCCGATGCACTCCGTGCTGCCGTCCGGCTCCGTATGGCGCCGGGCGTCCCGGTTGGCGGTCAGTACCGTCGCCGAGCAGTACCGCTCGTGCAGGGTGTGGGCCCGCATGACGGTGCCGGCGGCCAGGACGGCGAGCACCAGGACCAGGGTGTGCAGGGACCACACCAGACGGGCGGGGGACGGCCGGGTGGACGCCCGCAGGTGCCGGTGGCGGTCCTCGACGGGCGCGAGCTGGTCGTGCGGCAGCGGGACCTTCATCACCCAGGGCAGCACGACCCGTTCGCCGCTGGGCGACTGCCGGACGCGCAGGTTGCGGGCCCACTCCCGGTACAGGGTGCGCAGCTGGTCGCTGAACCGGTGCCGCGGGGGTGTTTGGGCGGGTGTCTCACGGACCGCGCCGCGCTCGATGAGCGGCACGTCCTCGGCGCGCACCGAGGCGACGACGACCAGGGGATCGAGTTCGCTGCGGCGGCTGCGTACGTCGCTGACCGCCCGGATCAGCTCGATGCCGCCGTTGTGGACGTCCGCGCGCGGCAGGAAGAGCATGGGCGGGCGGGGCCGTTTGAAGCCGCGCAGGTCCCAGCTCCAGCGGCGGTGGTTGTCGCGCAGGTCCTCCCGCAGCGCCAGTACGCACAACTGGAGATGGAAGTCGCCGCCCGACTGGAGCGCCTCGGCCACGTCGTACGCCCGGGCCGCGATGGCCCGCCAGGACCGCACCGGGCGCAGCAGGGAGACCTCGGTCGGGTCCGCCTGGTCCGCCGCCCGCAGGAAGGTCGTGGTCAGGAACCAGCGGCTCTCCCGGCGCAGCCACAGGAAGATCGGTGCCCGCCCCGGCAGGACGGAGCTGAAGACCGTCAGCAGGACGAGCAGGGCGAGGCCCGCGCCCACCGCCATGTACCAGTCGGTACGGGCGAGGAGCGCGGCGAGCCCGGCCACGATGCTCGCCGGCAGGATGTGCGCCATGTCGGACAGGTGCAGGCCCGGGCTCCAGCGCCCGCGGCGCCTGGGACGCCAGCGCTGCCGGGCCAGCTGGTCGAGCAGCCGCTGCCGCTGGTCCTGCCCGGCTTCGGGGCTGCCGGGAGCGGGTGTGGCGGGCCAGTTGTCGCCGAGTTCCGCGACCGCGTCGTCGATGGCGTGCACCAGCCGCAGCCGCGGGAACGCGTACCGCCGGTAGAGCGCCTTCGGGCCGTCCCACTTCTTCGGCTCGCTCAGTGCGCGCACCATGGCCGCGGCCCGGCGGACCTCCGTGCCGCCGTCGTAGGTGTCCTGCGCCACCGCGCACCGCGTGCCGTGCGCCTGCTGACCCTCGTACAACTGCCGGACCAGCCCGGCCACCGCGTCGTCGTCGGCGCCGTCCTGCGCGTGCAGGACGAAGGCCGGCATCGGCGGATCGACGTTCGTACGGTAGTCCTCGACGAGGATCTCCAGCTGATCCTGGAGATGGACCCCGGCGCCGGTCACCGGCAGGCCGCGATGGCCTCCGGAGCAGTCCGGCACCCGGTCGGAATTCACCATCGGTAATCCCCCGTTCACTTCAGGTGATCGGAGAGATTAGCGGCTGCGGGCGGGGCCGGGCGGGCGAATCGGCGATCCGGTGACCCGTTGACCTCCGGTCGACCGGTCCGGCGGGTGTCCCGGGCGACGGCCGAGGCGAAGTCGGCCGTCGCCGTGAACAGGTCGTGAACAGGCCGTGCGGGTGGTGCGAGTGGTGCGGATGGAGCGGGTGGTGTCGGGCCGGTGCGTCAGGGGGCCACCGCGCGGCCCGTCTGCGGGGAGATCCGGCCGGCGCACAGGCCCCGGGCGGTCAGGTTCTGCGCGATGCGCGGGATCGCGGCCAGCGTGTTGGCGGGCCAGTCGTGCATGAGGATGACCTGTCCGTTGCCGAGCCGTCCGGCGGCCTGCACGATGGCGTCCGTGCCGACGCCGTTCCAGTCCTGCGAGTCCACGTCCCAGATGATCTCGGTCAGACCGTATTTGGCCGCGACCGCCTTCACCGTCGCGTTGGTCTCGCCGTACGGCGGCCGGAACAGTTTCGGCGTACCGCCGCCCCCGGCCGCGATCGCCTGCTGGGTCCGGGAGATCTCCGAGTCGATCTGCGACTGGCCGAGCTGGGTCAGGTGGGGATGGGTGTAGCTGTGGTTGCCGACCCACATGCCGGCGTCGACCTGGGCCCGTACCTTGGACGCGTTGGCGGCCGCGTACTGGCCCTGGTTGAACATCGTGGCCCGCAGCCCGTTCCGCTTGAGCGCGTCGAGCAGGGCCGGTGTGCTGCCGGACGGGCCGTCGTCGAAGGTGAGCCCGACATAGCCGTTGCAGGCGGCGGCGGTGCCGGCGGCGGCCTGTGCCGGAGCGGCGCCGGCCGCGAGCGTGCCCGCGGCGGTCAGTGCCACGGCGGCCAGCAGCGTCGCCGGACGGCGTGGGGCGAGGCGTGCCCGGGCCCTCATGACGCCACCGTGATGCTGGAGTTGCCGCTGCTCTGGTAACCCTCCGTCGCGAGGATCATGTAGTACTTGAAGGTGCCGAGGGGCATTCCCGCCCGGGCCCAGGCGTCGAAGTGGTTGCCGGTGGTGATGCTGCCGCCGGTCCTCCTCGACTGCCGGACGCTCCAGTACTGGTCGAAGGTCTTCGTGCCCTCGACGGACGGGGCGTTGTACCGGGTCGTCCGGTAGATGTCGTACGTGCCGCCGTCGCTGGTCACCGTGCCCTTGTACGTTCCCGTGGGCCGGAAGGTGCCCCAGTTGTCGACGATGTAGTACTCCACGAGCGGGCCGGCCGTCCACCCGTAGAGGGTCAGGTAGGCGTTGCCGGACGGGTTGAAGGCGCCCGAGTAGGTCACGGTCCTGCGGCTGCCGTTGCTCCAGCCCTTGCCGGCGACGAAGTTCCCGGTGTTCCGCCAGGTGGTGCCGTAGGTGCCGCCGGAGCCCAGGTTCATGGAGACCGTGCCCTGGGCGTCGGTCCAGAACGAGTAGTAGTAACCGTTGTTCGTGCCGGTCTGGTTCGTGGTGACGACCGTGTCGGCATGGGCCGTGCCGGGCAGGGCCAGCGCGGTCGCTGCACCCAGCAGCAGGGCGCAGGCCTGCCTGCGGTTCGGCTGTGCGGGGGTGAGGTTCATGTGCGGGTTCCCTCCGTCTTCCACGGGGTGGGTTTGGTCGAACAGTGTTGACCGGGACCCGACAAGCGTCAATAGTTTCGTTCATGATTACGAAACATTCGTCATGGATGGGGGTGTGGATGGAGGGTCTTTTTGCTGGTGGTGGGCACCTTTGCGGGATCGGGATTGCCATGCGGTCGCCGTCCGACCGGGGTAGATCAGAAGGAGGGGATCGGAGCTTCGAATGTTTCGAAGGGTTTGTGCGGCGGGGTGATGGCTCCTCGGCGCACGGGTGCCCGCGACAGAAGGGCGCCCCCGGTCCGTGGTCCGGATCGGGGGCGCCCACTGCCGTCGGCTATACGAACACGTAGTACTCCGCCAGGCAGATCTCGGACAGGTCGTACTCGGCCAGCGACCGCTGGTACGTCGCCACCCGCCGTTGCAGCACCGCGGCCCACACCAGCCCGGCCGCCGTGATGGCCGGGCCGGCCTGTGTCTCGCCCGACACGGTCGCCGCGATGCCGACGATCACGGCGAGCAGCGCCACGACCGGCTGCACACTCGGCTCGTGCGGCGGTGCGAACCGGCGCCGGTTCGGCGATCTCACGGGAAGGTCCTCCCAGTAGCCGCGCAGTCGCCGCACGTTCGACGACCGGCACTTCGGACATGTCATGGCAGCCCCCCAAGGCCCAGAACCCCGTTGGCGGCAGAATCGACAGCCCGAAGGGTGGCGGCAAGGGTCGCCGGTGCAGGTGTGAGCGGCGGCACAGACCGCCCGCAGCAGCAGTCCCGCCCGCCCCCGGCGAGGCGGCCGGGTAGCCGCGCGGCTACCGACAGGAACGTTTTTCCGGCGGCCATGGGCGTGGACTCGAACGCGGGCCCGGGCTCGAACGCGGGCTCAGGCTCGAACGCGGGCTCAGGCCCGGGCCCGGGCCTGAGCCCGGACCTGGACGCGGGCTCGGGTTCTTCCGCGCCTCGACCCGCCGCAGGGGTCAGCCCATCGGGTTGTCCCGGTCGCGCAGGGTGGCCAGCACCGGCGCGTACATGCGGGACTTGATGGTGCCCAGCGTGGGACCCGCCTTCGCCGCCTGGGCCCGGGCGAGCTCCACCGCCGTCGCGCGTACGGAGTCCTCGGCCGCCGTGCGGTCGACGAGCCCGGCGGCCAGGGCGTCGTCGCCTCCGTAGCGGCGAGCCGTGACCATCGCCTCGTGCGCCGTGCGCGGGGTCAGCCGGGACCGGATCAGCGCGGACATGCCCGGGGTGAACGGGATGTCGATGTCGGCCTCCGGCAGGCACCAGAAACCGCGGTCGGCGCGCATCACCCGGAAGTCGTGCGCCAGGGAGAACATCGCGCCGGCCGCGAAGGTGTGCCCCTGCAGGGCGGCCACGGTGACCAGGGGCAGGGAGAGCAGGCGCGCGAACAGCTCGTGCACGCTGACGACGTAGTCCTCGTACTGGTCGCCGTGGGCGAACAGCCAGTCCAGGTCCAGTCCGTTGGAGTAGAACTTGCCGGTGGCGGTGGTCACCAGGGCGCGCGGACCCTCCGCCTTCTCGACCTCGTCCAGCGCGGCACCGACGGCCGCGAGCCAGTCGGGGTGGAAGCGGTTCTCGCCGTCTCCCAGGTCGAGCACGAAGAGGTCGTCCTGGCGGTCGAGCATCGGCATGGTGACTCCTCGTCGGAAAGGCTACTTGCCGGTAACTTAATGTGTGGTGTGCGGGCCGTGCAATGGCCGCGGCTCGCCGTTGCGCGAAAGCTTTCGTTCCCGCTGGCCGGTTTCGGTCTCCATCCCGTGACCGTGGGAGCGCTTCCATGGCAGGACGACAGCGTCACAGTCATGCGCATGCCACTCGATTCGATTCCATGCCATGCCCTACCGCCGGTCCCGTCGCACGGCACGGTGTCGCCCACAGCCATGAGAGGGAAGGAACGGACATGTCCGCCACCGGCAGCAGTACCGCGAGGGGACAGACGGGACGGGAGCGACAGGTGAGGCGCAGGGGAGGGGTGAAGCGGAAGGGAGGGCTGAGGCGGTCGCGTACGGGGCCTGCCGTGTTCCTCGGAGTGTTCGGGGTGCTGGCGTCCCTGCTCGCCACCCTGCTCCTCGGCGCACCCGGGGCCGTCGCCCGCGAGCCGGCCCCGCGGGCGCCGGAGGCTTCGGCCGCCGCGCTCACCGAGGTCACCGGCTTCGGCAGCAACCCCAGCGACCTGCAGATGTACCTCTACGTACCGGACAGCGTCACCGCGCACCCCGCGGTCGTGGTGGCCGTCCACTACTGCACGGGGTCCGGGCCCGCCATGTACTCCGGCACCGAGTGGGCCTCGCTGGCCGACCGCTACGGGTTCGTCGTCTACCCGTCGGTCACCCGCGCCAGCAAGTGCTTCGACGTCTCCTCGCCGCAGGCGCTCACGCGAGGCGGGGGCAGCGATCCGGTCGGCATCAGGTCGATGGTCGACTGGGTGGTCCGTACGTACGCGGCCGACACCGGCCGCGTCTTCGCCACCGGCATCTCCTCCGGCGCCATGATGACGAACGTCCTGCTGGGCGACTACCCCGACGTGTTCGCGGCGGGCGCCGCGTTCTCGGGCGTGCCGTTCGGCTGCTTCGCCACCACCGACGGCTCCGAGTGGAACAGCGCGTGCAGCGGCGGAACCGTGCTGCGCACCCCGCAGGAGTGGGGCGCCCTGGTGCGCAACGCCTACCCCGGCTACTCCGGACCGCGGCCACGCATGCAGGTGTGGCACGGCACCGAGGACGACGTGCTGCGCTACCCCAACTTCGGGGAGGAGATCGACCAGTGGACCGACGTGCTGGGCGTCGGCCGGACCCCGGCCGCCACCGACTCGCCCCAGTCCGGCTGGACCCGTACCCGCTACGGGGCCACCGGTGACCGGGCCCCCGTCGAGGCGATCAGCCTCCAGGGCGTCGGCCACAACCTGTACGCCGGCGGCATGGCGGCCCGCGCCCTCACGTTCTTCGGTCTGGACGCCTCCGGTCCCGCGCCCCAGCCCCAGCCGGGCGGCTGCAGGGTGACCGCCACCACCAGCGCCTGGAACACGGGTCTGACCGGCTCCGTGACGATCACCAACACCGGCACCACCCGCGTCGAGGGCTGGCGGCTGGACTTCACCCTGCCGTCCGGGCAGACCGTCACCAACGGGTGGGGCGCCACGTACGCCCCGGCGAGCGGCGCGGTGACGGCCACCGGTGCCGCGTACAACGCCACGATCGCGCCGAACGCGAGCGTCACCATCGGGTACCAGGCGAACCACACCGGGAACAGCTCGGCGCCCGCCGCCTTCTCCCTCAACGGGACCGTCTGCGGCGCTGGTTAGGTCACCGGGCCGGTGGCCGGGAGTCCGACCGGCCCGGCCGTCGGTACGGCTGCCGGCGCGCCCGTCGGCCTAGCTACCGCTGCCGCTGTGGCCGTCGCGGTGGCCGGCGCCGTGATCGTCGGTGTCCGGGGCCGCCGGCAGCAGATCGTGGAGCTGGGTGAACCGCTGGGCGCACGCCGTCCGGGCGATGGCCTGTGAGACGGCGTCGGCCAGCGGGCCCGTGGACTCGCTCAGCAGCCGGCGGGCCTTCTCCGTGAGCGCCACCTCTATGCCGCGCCGGTCGCCGCACGCCGAGTTCCTGGTGACCAGGCCCGCGTGCTGCAGGCAGGCCACCTGATAGGTCAGCCGTGTCTTCGGGCGGCCCAGCAGCTCCGCGATCCGGGTCATCCGCAGGCTGGCGCCGGGCTGGTCGGCCAGCAGGCACAGCACCAGGAACTCGTCGTGCGAGACCCCCATGGCGTCCTTGACGCGTGAGCGCAGCTGCTGCTCGATCGTCCCCGCCGCCGCCAGCAACCGCATCCAGGACCGCAGTTCCACCGGCAGCAGACCGTCCTCGGGCTGCTCGGCGGGGGTGGGGGAGCCGGAGGCGGCGGATGACGCAGAGGAGGCGGAAGAGGCGGTCATGATGCCCCAGTCTACCGGTTGTTCATTTTTGGATGACCCGCTAGCGTGTGGTCGTCCCATGGTCATCCAAATTTGGATTACTGATCCGTCCGACCGCACCTTCAGGAGAAATCCCATGACCGTCGCTGTGAAAACCGGCCTGTGGCAGCTCGACACCGCCCGCTCCACCGTCGCGATCAAGCACAGGACGATGTGGGGCCTGGTCACCGTGAAGGGCGTTTTCGGCGATGTCACGGGTCAGGGCGAGGTCCGGCCCGACGGCGGCGCGAGCGGCACCGTCACCCTGGGCGCCGCGTCGCTGGACACCAAGAACACCAAGCGCGACACACACCTGCGCGGTCCCGACTTCTTCGATGCCGAGCGGCACCCGACCGTCGTCTTCGCCGTCCACGACGCCGCGCTCCGCCAGGACGACACCGTCGCGATCAGCGGTGAGCTGACCGTCCGCGGTGTCAGCCGGCCGCAGTCCGCCACCGCCACGCTCACCGAGTCGAGCGCCGACGGGGTCACGCTGACCGCGGAGTTCACCGTGGACCGGGACCAGTTCGGCCTGGGCTGGAACCAGCTGGGCATGCTGCGGGGGCTGACGACGGTCACGTCGACGCTCCGGTTCACGCGCACGCCCGCCTAGGTCCCGGCTCAGCCGTCCTTTCCGGTCGCCCTCCGGGCCGGTGGGTCGGCGTCGAGTTCGGCGAGGTGGTGTTCCCAGCGCTCCCGGCGCTGGGCCGGCGACTGCTCCCACCACGGTGTGCCGCGTTCCCCGAGCGCGACCTTCGCGTGCTGTACGCGGGCGCGGGCGGCGCGCTCGGCCCGCTCGTCGCCGGCGGTGGTCGCCGAGCGCACCGCGCGGCGCGCCGCCATGAGGTGCTGCCGCAGCCGGGCCGAGACGTCCTCGGGGAGGGACGGGTCGGTGGCCCGCCACTTCCGCCCCTTGATGACGACGTGATGCCCATCGGGTGTCTTCTCCGGCGTGCTGTGTGCGTTCACCTGGGCGATCCCGGCTGTCCGGTCCCGCTCGCGGGAGCCGGTCCGGGTCCGGGCCCGGTGGAGCGGTCCGTCACGCGTGCCAGGTGCGCGGAGAAGACCTCGCGGGCGTCCGGCGAGAGGGTGCGCAGGGCGACCGCGGCCGTGATGATCACGTCGCAGAGCTCGGACCGTACGTCGTCCCAGGTGTGCGACGTGCCCTTGCGCGGGTTCTGGCCGGTGGCGCCGATGACGGCCTCGGCGACCTCACCGACCTCCTCCGAGAGCTTCAGCATCCGCAGGAGCAGCGTCTCCCGCGGCGGGCGGGCCGGCTGGGACCGTGCCAGCCAGTCCTGGAGGTGCTCGATGGACTCCCAGAAATCGTCGAGATCGTCGGCGCTCATGGGATCCAGACTGCCCGACGGCTACGAGTTGTACCTCGCGCCCTCCTCGTCGAACAGCTGCTCCTGCGCGTCCTCCTGCTGCCGGCGCACCCGCGCGTACCGCGCCCCCACCACCGCCACGGTCGCCGCGGCCGTTCCGGCGAGCGCGGCCGGCACCATCCAGCCGCGGTCGAACCTGTGGCCGAAGACGTGGTCGAGGGAGATCCGGCCGGGGCCCGTGACGGCCAGGCCCGCCGCCGCGAGTCCCAGGTACGCCGCGTGCTCGTACCCGCCGCTCTGCGCGAAGAAGCCGTTCGGCGCGTGGACCGCGGAAGCGCCCGCCATCGCCCCGGCCGCCGCCGCCCCCGCCGCCGGGGTCGCCAGGCCCAGCGCGAGGAGCGCGCCGCCGCCCGCCTCCGCCAGGCCCGCGGCGGCGGCACTCGCCCTCCCGGGTGCGTACCCGATCGACTCCATGAACTCGCCGGTCCCGGCGAGCCCGCCGCCGCCGAACCAGCCGAAGAGCTTCTGCGCCCCGTGGGCCGCCAGGACTCCGCCCGTACCGAGGCGGAGCAGCAGCAGTCCCAGATCACGTCGGTCGAAAGCTGTCACGGTCCCGTCGCTCCTCGCTGTCCGCACCCGTACGGTCCCTGCCGGCCCGTACGCACCCGCCCACCGTCGCACCGAAGGACCGACCGAGCCCTCGTCCGCGCCGCCAATCGGGTGGCGGGCGGCTCCGTCACCCCGCGGGCACCGGTTCCTGTGCGGTCAGGGAGATGCGGCCCTCCTCGATCGTCGCGACCCGGGGTGCGCGCCGGGCGATCGACGAGTCGTGCGTGACCATGACGAACGTCAGCCCGTGCTCGCGCCACAGCCCTTCGAGCAGGGCCATGATGTCGTCGCGGGTGCCCTCGTCGAGGTTGCCGGTGGGTTCGTCGGCGAGCAGCACCTTCGGGTTCTTGACCAGCGCGCGGGCGATCGCGACCCGCTGCTGCTGACCGCCGGACAGCTCACCGGGCGCATGGGTGAGGCGGTCGCCGAGACCGACCGAGCCCAGCGCCCCGGCGGCCTTCGCGCGCCGCTCGGCCGGCCTGACCCCGAGCGGTACGAGGGCGGTCTCGACGTTCTCCTGCGCGGTGAGCGTCGGGATGAGGTTGAACGACTGGAAGATGATGCCGATCTTTTCCGCGCGCAGCCGGGTCAGCCGGGCCTCGCCGATGGACGCGAGGTCCACGCCGTCCAGTTCGACGCTGCCGGAGGACGGACGGTCCAGGCCGCCGATCATCTGCAGCAGCGTCGACTTGCCGCCGCCGGTGGGGCCCTGGATGACGAGCTGGTCGCCGTCCTCGATGGTGAGGTCGACGCCGCGCAGCGCCTCCACGGTCTCCTTGCCTCTCGTGTAGTGCTTGGTGACGCCGGTGAGCTTGTACATAGGTCTTCTCCGTACCGAGCCGTGGTGTTGGCGTGCCGTGGTGTCGGGGGTGGTGGGTTACGACACGCTGCGCAGCGCGTCGGCCGGGCGCATCCGGGAGGCGCGCCAGCCGCCCATGGCGCCGGCGATCAGGCCGCCCGCGACCGCGAGGCCCACGGCGAGCGCGATGGTGGTGACGGAGACCGGCGCGGACAGGGCGATGTCGAGGGTGCTCGACGCGCCCTGCCCGCCGCGGCCGCCCCCGCCCGGTCCGCCGCCACCGGGTCCGCCGCCCTGGCCGCCCGTGGCGCCGAGCTCGGCCGTGAGGGTCGGGCTGACGGCCGTGACCGCGTACGCCGCCGTCAGCCCGAGGGCGATGCCGAGTGCTCCGCCGAGCAGGCCGTTCACGACCGACTCGCCGACGACCTGCCGGGTGACCTTGCGGCTCGGCCAGCCGAGCGCCTTCAGCGTGCCGAATTCCCGCACCCGGCGGCTGACCGCCGACGAGGTGAGCAGCGCGGCGACGAGGAACGCGGCGGCCAGCACCGCGATCGAGAGCCACTTGCCGACACTCGTCGCGAGGTCGGAGGCCGTCGACAGCGAACCGGAGACGGTGTCCGCGAGATCGGCCGAGGTCGTCACCGTCGTGCCCGGGATGTTCTTCTGGATGGCCGACTTGACCGCGTCGATCCGCTGCGAGTCGGACGCCTTCACATAGATCGTGGAGATCTTGTTCTTGGCGTCACCGAGTGTCTGGGCCTGCTTGAGCGGCAGGTAGACGTCGGTGGTGGAGTCGCTGCTGTCCGGCGTCGCGATCCCGATGACCTTGTACTCGGTACCGGAGATCTTGACGCTCTCGCCGACGGTGTACTTGTTCTCCTTGGCGTACGACGTGCTGAGCACCGCGACCTTCGCGTCGGTCTGCGCGGCCGTGAACGTCCTGCCCTTGCTGATCTTCGTGGTGGCGAGCGGACCCAGCTCCTGGTCCGTGACGTCGACACCCGAGACGGAGTACGAGTTCACGTCGAAGGAGGCGCCGCCGCCCTGCACCTGGGGCTGGCCGGTCGAACCGCCGCCGCCCGTACCGCCGGGGCCGCCGCCCTGGTCCTGCGAGCCCTGCGAGGAGGTGTCGGTCCTGGCCTTGCCCTGGGTGAAACTGCCGTCGACCTTCGTGACGTTCAGGGTCAGCGCGCCCACCGCGCTCGCCACGTCCTTCTGCGCGGTGACCTTCCGGACGAGGGAGGACGCGAGCGTCTGACCGCCCTGTGCCGTCACGCGGTCCGAGCTCTGCTTCTCGTCGTCGTCGGAACCGGCGTCGAATTCGAAGGTCGGTCTGCCCGACTGGTTGCCGCTCCCGGAGGGCGCCTCCCTGGCCTTGGTGACCGTCATGTCGGTGCCGAGGCCGTACAACGACTGCAGGACCTTGTCCTGCGCCTGTGCCATGCCGGCCGACACCGAGTTGACGGTGATGACCAGCGCGATTCCGAGCGCCAGACCCATGGCGATGACCAGAGCCGACTTCTTGCGCCGGCTCAGCTCGCGCTTGAGATAGATGCCAAACATCCCGTTCCCTAAGGTTCTTGGCGCCCGCTGTGGGCGCTGCCACAAGCTATGGACGAACCTTTGAGGAACCCTGAGCAGGGAATGTGCGAGAGCTGAGAATGCGGGCCCGGACATCGGAATTCTCTGAGCGGGCCGTTCATGGGCAGCCGTTCCGGGCGCCGGACCGTGATCCCGCGTGGCGCGGAACCCCCTCCCGACCGGCACCGGAACGGCTGCCGCCCTCCCCCTGGATGTGGCACGGAAGACCAGTGTTCCAAGTGTGAAGTTCTGGTGGAGAAGAGGCGATCATATGCCTCCCAGCGCCCGGAATGAACCGGACCAACTACTTCCACTTGTGCAGATCGCGGATCGCGGTCCCGGGTGCTTCCGGTGTTCCCAGTGCTTTCGGTGCCGTCGGTACCGCCGGTGCTGTCGCAGCGCCCCGCCGGTGGGGGTCATCCCCGGCCCACGAACGGCATACCGCTGGCCAGCACCGTCGCGAACTGCACGTTCGCCTCCAACGGCAGCTCCGCCATGTGCCGCACGGTCCGCGCCACGTCCGCCACGTCCATCACCGGCTCCACCGCCACCTCCCCGTTCGCCTGCAGCACCCCCGACCGCATCCGCTCCGTCATGTCGGTGGCCGCGTTCCCGATGTCGATCTGCCCGCAGGCGATCCGGTACGGCCGCCCGTCCAGCGACAGCGACTTCGTGAGGCCGGTCAGCGCGTGCTTGGTCGCCGTGTACGCCGCCGAGTGCGGCCGGGGCGTGTGCGCCGAGATCGAGCCATTGTTGATGATCCTCCCGCCCTGCGGGTCCTGCTCCTTCATCTGCCGGTAGGCCGCCTGCGCGCACAGGAACGCCCCGTCGAGATTCGTGCCGACCACGTGCCGCCAGGCGTCGTACGGCAGTTCCTCGAACGGCACGCCGCCGGGCCCGAACGTGCCCGCGTTGTTGAAGAGCAGGTCCAGCCACCCGAACCGTTCCCGCGCGGCCGCGAAGAGCGCGGCCACCTCCTCGGGCCGCGAGACGTCGGCGCGCACGCACAACGACGTGCCGTCTTTCCCGGCCGGCCCGTCCGCGTCCCGGGGCGGGCCTTCGGCGAGACCCGCCCGCGCGAGCGCCGCCGTCTCCTCAAGCCGCTCGGAGCGGCGCCCGGCCAGCACCACCGACCAGCCGGTGCGCAGCAGTTCCACGGCCACGGCACGACCGATTCCCGAACCCGCGCCCGTCACGACGGCGATCTTCGTTGCGTTGGCGTCCATGGCCCCGCAGCGTACGGGAGGGGGTCGGCAATCCGCCGTATCCGCGATGTGGAACTCATACGTCCGACATCTGGGTGTTGTGTACCCGACAGTCCACCGTTGACCCTGGCCACTCCAATACCTCGTACAACAACCGTCAGGGGAGGGCCAGATGTCACTCGCAGGCCATCAGCAACCTTCGCAGCACGCCCCCGAACTCCGCGCCGCCGCCCGTCACCTCGGCCGCCGCCGCTTCCTCACCGTCAGCGGCGCCGCCGCCGCGCTCGCGTTCGCCACCAACCTGCCGACCGCGGGGGTGGCCGGTGCCGCCGAGTTCGACGCGGCGAAGATCACCGAGAACCCGTTCACGCTCGGCGTCGCCTCCGGTGACCCGCAGGCCGCCTCCGTGCTGCTGTGGACCAAGCTCGCCCCCGCCCCGTACCAGGCCGACTCGGGGCTGCCGCCGGAACGCGTCTTCGTACGTTGGGAACTGGCCCACGACGAACGGTTCAAGCACGTCGTCAGACGCGGGGCGGCCATCGCCCACCCCGAGTTCCACCACTCCGTGCGCGTCGAGGTCGGACACCTCGACCCCGACCGGGTCTTCTACTACCGCTTCAGGACCGGCAGCTGGATCAGCGAGACCGGCCGTACCCGCACCGCCCCGTCGTCCCGCGCGCACGTCGACGAGCTGCGGCTGGCCGCGGTCTCCTGCCAGGCCTACCACGACGGGTACTTCACCGCGTACGGCCACCTCGCCGAGGACGACGTCGACGTGGTCTTCCACGTCGGCGACTACCTCTACGAGTACGCGGTCGACTCCGTGGGCGGCGCCCGCAACTACACCGACCGCGTGCTGCCCGACCTCTTCAACCACGAGACGATCACGCTGGAGGACTACCGCCTGCGGTACTCCCTCTACAAGACGGACCCCGACCTGCAGGCCGCGCACGCCGCCCACCCCTTCGTGGTCACCTGGGACGACCACGAGATCGAGAACAACTACGCGGACGGCATCCCCGAGAACTCCGTACCGCCGGAGGAGTTCCTGCTGCGCCGCGCCGCCGGGTACCGGGCCTACTGGGAGAACCTGCCGCTGCGCCGCCCGCAGCGGCCCGAGGGCGCCGACATGCGGCTGTACCGCCGGCTCGACTGGGGCCGGCTCGCGCAGTTCGACATCCTCGACACCCGGCAGTACCGCTCGGACCAGGCGTACGGCGACGGGGCGGACGTCCCCGGTCCCGAGTCGGACGATCCGGCGCGCACCATCACCGGCTCGGCGCAGGAGCGGTGGCTGATCGACGGCTGGCACGACTCGCAGGCGCTGTGGAACGTCGTCCCGCAGCAGGTCATCTTCTCCCAGCGCAAGTTCGACCTGAACCCGCCCTCCAGGATGTCGATGGACGCGTGGGACGGCTACCGGGCCTCGCGGGCGCGGGTGCTGGCGGGTGCCGAGGCGGCCGGGATCGAGAACCTGATGGTGTTCACCGGGGACGTCCATGTCGCGTACGCCTTCGACATCAAGGACGACTTCGACGACCCCTCGTCCCGGACACTGGGGACGGAGATCGTGACGACCTCCGTCACCAGCGGGCGGGACGGGACGGAGAAGCCGGCCAACTGGGAGACGTACATGGCCGCCAATCCGCACCTGAAGTTCTACAACGGACGGCGGGGGTACACGACCGTGTCGCTCGGGCGGGAGATCGCGCGGGCCGACTTCAAGACGGTGCCGGCGGTGACGACGCCGGGGGCGCCGATCACCACCGCGGCGTCGTTCGTCACCGAGGTGGGTGATCAGGGGCTGAAGCCGGCGTAGGGCTCCGCCCGGTCTGCGGTGGGGGTGGGGGTGGGGTGCGTGTTCGTTGTCGGCCGCGGGGGTGTGGTGGCTGGTCGCGCAGTTCCCCGCGCCCCTGAAGGGCGAAAGGCAAAAGACTGCGCAGTTCCCCGCGCCCCTGAAGGGCGAAGGACATAAAGACTGCGCCGTTCCTCGCGCCGCTGAAGGGCGAAAGGCAAAAGACTGTGCCGTTCCCCGCGCCCCTGAAGGGGCCCGGCCCCTCTAGACGGTCTCGTTCGGGTAGGTGACGCCCACTTCCGCTCTCACCGCGTCCAGGGTGCGCATGACCGCCAGGGTGCCGTCCAGGGGGACCAGTGGGGACTCCGTCTCGCCGGACCGCAGGCAGCGCATCACCTCCACCGCCTCGTGCTTGAGGCTCGCGCGGGTGCCGTCGGTCGCGTCGGCCGTGTACTCCTGCGGGTCACGGCCGTCGCGGTGCAGGACGAAGCGGTCCGAGTGGAAGAAGCCGTACGGGATGTCGATACGGCCCTCGGAACCGGTGACCGACGCGGAGGTCGACGTGCCGCCCACCAGGGAGCAGTGCAGCGAGGCGAGCGCGCCGCTCCCGTACGAGAGCAGCATGCCGGTCTGGAGGTCCACGCCCTCCTCGGAGAGCACCGCTCTCGCCGTCACCTGGGCGGGCTCACCGAGCAGCAGGTGCGCGAACGACACCGGGTACACCCCCAGGTCCAGCAGCGCGCCCCCGCCCTGCGCCGGGTCGCGCAGCCGGTGGGTGGGAGGGAACGGCCCCGAGAGGCCGAAGTCGGCCTGCACCGTGCGGACCTCGCCGATCGCCCCGTCGTCGACCAGCGCCTTCAGCTGCCGGACCAGCGGGTTGCAGTACATCCACATGGCCTCCATCAGGAAGCTCCCGCGCTCCTTCGCGAGGTCGACCAGCTCCTGGGCCTCGCGCGCGTTCAGCGTGAACGCCTTCTCGCACAGCACGTTGCGCCCCGCCTCCAGGCACAGCCCGGCCGCCGCCCGGTGCGCCGAGTGCGGAGTCGCCACGTACACGACGTCCACCTCCTCGTCCGCCGCCAGGGACTCCCAGTCGCCGTACGCCCGCGGGATCCCGAACCGCTCCGCGAACCCCTTCGCCGACTCCTCGGTGCGCGACGCCACCGCCACTACCTCGGCGTCCGGCAGATCGATCAGGTCCGCGGTGAACGCCGCGGCGATCCCACCGGTCGCCAGCACACCCCACCGCACGCGTTCCCCCGTCACCCCGACAGCCATGCCCGACCCCTCGCTCCGTGCCGCCGACGACCCCGACGGCCCCGACGGCGGTGGACGTACGCCCACCGCTTCGACCACCTGTACGAGAGCACCCGTACGAGCTGAGAGCATAGGTGGCGGATCACACGGACAGGGAGGGGCACATGCCCGAGCGGGACCAGGACGGCACGAGGGCGCCCGTACCGGGCACGACGGTGACCGAGGAGAGCGCGACCGCCGCGGCGGTGCCGCCGGTACCGCCGCCGGCCGCCCGCCGCTCCGTCGGGCTGCTGGTCACGCTCGTCCTCGGCGGCCTCACCGCCGTACCGCCGCTGTCCATGGACATGTACCTCCCGGCGCTCCCGGAGGTCACCGACGCGCTGCACGCGTCCGCCGCCACCGTGCAGCTGACGCTCACCGCGTGCCTCGCCGGCATGGCGCTCGGGCAGCTGGTCGTCGGCCCGATGAGCGACAAGTGGGGCCGCCGGCGCCCGCTGATCGCCGGACTGCTCGTCTACATCCTCGCCACCGCCGTCTGCGCCCTCGCGCCCACCGTCGAACTCCTCGTCGCCTTCCGGCTGCTGCAGGGCCTCGCGGGCGCCGCCGGGATCGTGATCGCGCGGGCCGTCGTACGCGACCTGTACGACGGCGTGGACATGGCGCGGTTCTTCTCCACCCTCATGCTGATCTCCGGCGTCGCGCCGATCGTCGCGCCGCTCATCGGCGGACAGGTGCTGCGGATCACCGACTGGCGGGGCGTCTTCCACGTCCTGACCGTCATCGGCATCGTGCTCACCGCCGTCGTCTGGCGGCTGCTGCCCGAGACACTCGCGCCGGCGCAGCGCCACGACGGCGGCACCTTCGAGGCCCTGCGCACCATGCGCGCGCTGCTCGCCGACCGCGTCTTCACCGGCTACATGCTCACCGGCGGCTTCGCCTGCGCGGCGCTCTTCGCGTACATCTCCGCGTCGCCGTTCGTGATCCAGGAGATCTACGGCGCCTCCCCGCAGACGTACAGCATCCTCTTCGGCGTCAACTCCGTCGGCCTGGTGATCGTCGGCCAGGTCAACGGCAAGATCCTCGTCGGCCGGGTCGGCCTCGACAAGGTGCTCGCGGTCGGTCTCGCGGTCATCACGGTCGCGTCGGCGGCGCTGCTCCTGATGTCCGCCGGGGTGTTCGGCGAGGTGGGGCTGGTGCCGATCGCCGCCGGACTGTTCGTCCTCATGTCGGCGATGAGCCTGTGCATGCCCAACACCAACGCGCTCGCCCTCATGCGCACCCGGCACTCCGCGGGTTCCGCGTCCGCGCTGCTCGGCACGTCCTCCTTCCTCGTCGGCGCGCTCGCCACCCCCCTGGTGGGCATCGCCGGGGAGCACACGGCCGTCCCGATGGCCGTCGTCCAGCTCGTGTGTTCCCTGGTGGCCGTCGGCTGCTTCATGGCACTGTGCCGTCCCTGGCGGAAGCAGGCGGAAGCGAAGGGAGCGGGGAGCTGAGCGCACCGAGACTGCGTCCCGGCACGGCGGAGCGCGCCGGGCTCGACCCCGGGGAACTCGACCGTCTCGTAAGGGAGTTCCGCGGGCTCACCGACGGGGACCGGCCCTGGGCCGCGGGCGCCGTGCTGGTCGCCGGGCGCGGGCCCGTGGTCGCCGTCGAGGAGGCGGCGGGCTGGGCGGTGCGCCACCGCGCCTACGACGAGGACGCGGACGCGGGAGTGGAACTGCCGCGCCGGGAACGGGTGCCCACCACCACGCGCACGCCCTTCGACCTGGCGTCCCTCACCAAGCTGTTCACGAGCGTCGCGGCCGTGCAGCAGCTGGAGCGCGGCACGCTGGGCATCGACGCGCGCGTGGGGGCGTACCTGCCGGGCTTCACCGCCGCCGCGGAGTACGGCATCACCGTGCGGCACCTGCTCACCCACACCTCGGGGCTGCGTCCCGACCTCCCGCTGTACGACTGCCCGGACGACAGGGCGCGGCTCGCCCTCCTGCGGGCCGAGAAACCGGTGACGGCGCCGGGCGGCGCGTACGGCTACTCCGACCTCAACATGCTCCTGCTCCAGCAGGTCCTGGAACGCATCACCCGGCGCCCGCTGGACGCCCTCGTCCGGGACGGCATCACCCGGCCGCTCGGCATGACCGCCACCGCCTTCGGGCCCTGCCCGGGCGCGGCCGCCACGGAGGACCAGCGGCGGCCCTGGGCCAAGGCCGACCGGGGCATGCTGCGCGGGGTGGTCCACGACGAGAACGCGTGGGCGCTCGGCGGAGTCGCGGGCCACGCCGGCCTCTTCTCCACGGCGGGCGACCTGGCGGTCTTCTGCCGCACCCTCCTCGCGGGCGGCTCCTACGGCACCGCCCGCATCCTGGGCCCCGACTACGTCGAACTGCTCCTGTCCCCGCCCGGCCTCGGCTTCGCCCTGGACCGGCCGTCGTTCATGGGCGCCCTCGCCGGGCGCGGAGCGGCGGGCCACACGGGCTTCACGGGCACGTCGCTGGTGCTGGACCCGTCGACCGACACGTTCCTGGTGCTCCTCGCGAACACGGTCCACCCGCGCCGCCGGCCCGCCGACCACGGGCCCCGGGCGGCGGCGGCCACACGGCTGGCCAGGGCGGTCCGGGGAGCGTGAGGACGCCTGCGGGGTACGTACGGGCGCGTGCGGGGTGCCCGCGGGGTGCGCCGAGGCCGGTACGGGCCTCGTAGACTCCCCTCGTGAACGCCCCTGTCTCCCACGCCTCCGCCGGCTCCCCGGCCGAGATCCTGCGCGCCGCCCTCGCGGGACTGCTCGACGGACTGCCTCCGAAGGTGGCCGCGCAGGCCGTCGACCGGCTGATCGCGAACTACCGGGGCACCACCCCGACCGACGCCCCGATCCTGCGCGACCGCGCGGACGTCGCCGCGTACGCCGCGTACCGGATGCCCGCGACCTTCGAGGCCGTACGGGCCGCGCTCGACGCCTTCGCGGACGCCGTGCCCGAGTGGGTGCCCGGCAGCCACGTCGACGTGGGCGGCGGTACGGGCGCGGCGACCTGGGCGGTGAACGCGACCTGGCCCGAGGAACGGCCGGTGACCGTGCTCGACTGGGCCGACCCGGCGCTCGCCCTGGGCCGCGAACTGGCGTCGAGCAACGCGCTGCTGCGGTCCGCCGAGTGGCGGCGCTCCCGGATCGGAGCGGCGCTCACGATCGGGAGCAGTGATCTCGTCACGGTGTCGTACGTGCTCGGGGAGCTGACGGAGACCGCGCGCGCCGAGGTCGTGGACGCCGCCGCGGCCGCCGCGCAGGCCGTCGTGATCGTCGAGCCCGGGACGCCGGACGGGTACGCCCGCGTCATCGCGGCCCGCGACCGGCTCATCGGGGCCGGGTTCCGGGTCGCCGCGCCCTGTCCGCACAGCGCCGCGTGCCCGATCGTGCCGGGGGAGGACTGGTGCCACTTCTCGGCGCGGGTGAGCCGGTCGTCGCTGCACCGGCAGGTGAAGGGGGGCTCGCTGGCGTACGAGGACGAGAAGTTCAGCTATGTCGCGGCGACGCGGTTTCCGGCTTCGCCGGTCTCCTCGCGGGTGGTGCGGCGGCCGCAGATCCGTAAGGGGCAGGTGCTGCTGGATCTGTGTTCGACCGGGGAGCGGATCGTCCGCTCGACCGTGACGAAGCGGCAGGGGGCCCTCTACAAGGAGGCCCGGGACGCGTCCTGGGGCGACGGGTGGCCGCCGGCGTAGTTTCCTCGCCCCCGCCGCCCCTTCCCGTCCCGTCCCTGGGGGCTGCCGTCCCCAGACCCCCGCAATCGCGCTTGCGCGCTCGTCCTCAAACGCCGGACGGGCTGAATTTTTCAGCCCGTCCGGCGTTTGAGGACCGGGGGTTCGGGGGCGGAGCCCCCGAGGTCGGGACGGGAAGGGGCGGCGGGGGCGGAGAACGTTCTGGCGAGACGCGTCGTCTTGCCCGGCTGGTAGGTTCGGTGCATGCCCCCCGACTCCACCCGCCGCAGCGAGAAGTCCCGCCGCGCGATCTACGCCGCCGCCCTCGCCCTCGTCGGCGAGATCGGTTACCCCAGGACCACCATCGAAGGCATCGCGGCCCGCGCGGGCGTGGGCAAGCAGACCATCTACCGCTGGTGGTCGTCGAAGGCCGAGGTCCTCATGGAGGCCTTCGTCGACCTCGGCGCCCAGGCGGCCGAGGCGGCCGGGGCCGAAGGCTGGGCCGAAGACGACGGCATCCCCGACACCGGCGACCTGGAGGCCGACCTCAAGACGGTCCTGCGCGCCACCGTGGACGAGCTCAACGACCCGCGGTACGACGCCCCGGCCCGCGCGCTCGCCGCGGAGGGCGTGAGCGACCCGGTCTTCGCGCGGGAGTTCGTGGCCACCCTGCTCATGCCCTCGCTGGAGCTGTACGCACGGCGCCTGCGGGCGGCCCGGGAGGCCGGCCAGGTACGGCAGGACGTGGACCCGTACATCGCCCGCGACCTCTTCGTCGCGCCGCTCGCGCAGCGCTGGCTGCAGGGGACAGGCCCCCTCGACCACGCGTACGCGAACACGCTCGTCGAGTACGCCCTCTACGGCATCGCCCCTCGCTGACCCCTGGCCCGCGTCAGCGCACGGGCGCGGGCACGGGCACGGGCCAGGCGTCCCGGCGCGTCCGTGATGACGCCGTCGCAGCCGAGCGCGAGGACGCGGTCGCGCTGCGCCGGCGTCACCACCGTGTGCGCCCACACGCGGGGGATGCCGGACCGCACGGCCCGTACGAGATCGCGGTCGCGGGCCCGGTGGTCCACGTCGAGGACGTCCACGAACGGCCGCCACCGCTCGGGCCGGTCCGTACGCATCTGCCGGGCCGAACGCCACAACTGCGAGAGCAGGCCCATCCGGTGGGTGCGCAGGGCCAGCGCCGGGTGGTTGGAGTTGACGAGCACCGAGCGGGTGAGGCCGCGCTCCCTGAGCAGGGCGGCGACGGCCCCTAGGCTCCGCGGGTCCTTGGCCTCCAGCATCAGCACCACCCGCCCGCCGAAACGGTCCAGCACCTCGGCGAGCGTCGGCGGCCGCTCCGAGCGCCAGCTGCCGGGCAGCGCGGCCCGGGGGCGCAGCCGGACCCCCTGCCAGTCGTGCCGGTCGAGGGCGTGCACCGGACCGCCCGTGTAGGTCGTGCGGTTCAGGGTGGCGTCGTGCATGACCACCATCGTGCCGTCGCGCAGCATCCGGGTGTCCAGGTCGAGGACCTGGGCCGTGCCGCGCTCGTACGCGGCCATGAGTCCCGTCATGCTGTTCTCCGGAACCTCGCGGGCGCCGCCGCGGTGCGCCGTGTAGACGACGCGGGGCAGCGCGGACACCGTGAGGGGGCCGGCGCCCCATTCCAGCGGGGCGACCGCTCCGCCCTGTCCCGCGAGGGCCAGGGACGTGAGACCGGCGATACCCGTCAGCGCAGTCCGTGTGACCATGCCGACACCGTAGGCCGGTAAATCGCATCAAAGTATGCAATGACACTCGATGAGCCCCGCGGGCGGGCATCGCCCCGTCCACCCCGGATGCGGGCTCCGGCCCCCCGGGGCGCAGGATGGTGGCAGCATGGAACAGGCAGTCCCGCACAACAGCCAGGCAAGGGGATCGATGAGCGCAGAGACGGACGGCCGCTCCGGCGGGCAGGGCAGGATCTCCCAGTGGCTGCGCGGCCGGCGCCCACGACCGGATGCCGCGGACGACTCCGCGGGCCGTGAGGAACTGCTGCTCGCCGCCGCCGGAGCCGGACTGCCGCTCGCGCCCGCCGCCCATCCCTCCGCGTACCGGTGCTCCTGCGACCGCGTCGGGTGTCCGACCCCCGCGCGTCACCCCGTCTCCTTCGCCTGGCAGACGCAGTCCACGACCGACCGCTCGCAGATCGAGCGGTGGGCGCGGCACCAGCCGCTGGCCAACTTCATCACCGCGACCGGCATGGTGCACGACGTGCTGGACGTGCCGGTGGAGGCCGGGCGGGAGGCGCTGGAGCGGTTGCTCGGCTCGGGGATCGAGGTCGGGCCCGTCGCGTTGTCCGGGGACGACCGGATGCTCTTCTTCACCGCCACGCGGGGGACGCCGGAGGACGAGGACGAGTGGTGGCCGTGCGAGCTGGACTGCCATCCCGAGACGATGGACGAGCATCCGGGGCTGCGGTGGCACTGCCGTGGGTCGTACGTGCTGGTGCCGCCCGCGCGGCTGCCGGGGGAGCTGACGGTGCAGTGGCTGCGGGGGCCCGAGCATCCGTTGCCGGATCCGCTGTCGTTGCTCGAGGTGCTGACGGACGAGTGTGCGCGGTATGTGGGGGGAGAGCGGGAGCAGGCGGCCGCCTGGCCTTTGCGGGGGTGACCCCCGTCGGGGCGGTCGATCGTCTGCGGGTGCGTTGTGGCTGGTCGCGCCGTTCCCCGCGCCCCTGAAGGGTGAAAGGCAAAAGACCGCGCCGTTTTTCGTGTTTCCTATTCGCCCTTCGCCGCTGTCAGGCCCTGGATCCGGCTCACGAACCGGACCTTGGGGTTCTGGGCTGATCGGAGTGGGTTCAGGACCGCCTGGTTGCTGGTCGACTCCAGGGTCAGGGACTGTTTCGGGTCGCCCGCCATCAAGGCCTTCACGTCGGCGTTGGTGACGTTGATGGGGACGCCGGGGGCCGCCGTCTGCTTCTGGTAGTGGCGGGTGGTGAAGAAGACCAGGGCGCCGCCGTCCGCGGTGCGCAGGCCGACCGGGGCGTAGTCGCCGGCGGCGAGCGGCTCGTCGATGTACTGCTGGGCGAGGCCGGGGCGGGCCGCGTTCTTCTTCCGGTCGGAGCGCCACCGGGTGGTGTGCGCGCCGGCCGCGAAAGCGTCGCCGCCGTCCTTGAGGTAGGCCGCGTACCGCTGCGGGAGCTTTCCCGGAGCGACCGCCAGGTCCGCCGCGTTTGCCGCGACCGGCTGGGCCCAGCCGTCCTCGTCCTTCGCGAACTCCGGTATGTCCTTGGCGGCGGCGATCGTCAGGTACGACACCTGCCACAGCTCGTTCGCGTCGCCGCGGGTGAACACCAGCAGCCAACGGTCCTCGCCGCGCCCCTTGTTGGCCTTCGAGTCGGTGACGAACCAGCGCGGCCAGCCCGCCTTCTCGGGAATGGTGAACTCGGTGTCGGTCAGTTCGAGGGGCACGTAGTTCGGATTGCCGCCCGGCTGGTTCTTGCCGCCGGCCCGCAGTTTCGCCCCGTCGATGTCCCCGAGCGCGCCCGTGACCCGGTCCGCGTCCAGGGTCGGGTCGTTGGCGCCGTTCGCCTTGTTGTAGGCGGCGGTGAAGTCCGACAGGGCACGCGCCGCCTCGGACTTCGTGGCCCCGGGGAGGATCTCCCGTTCCCCGTGCACCACCACGCACCCGCTCGCCGTCACCGACAGCACGGTCACCGAAGCCGCCGCCAGCGCGCTCCGGCCAAGACCACGAGGCCTCCGAGGCCTACGAGGGCCGCGATCCCTGCTCATCGAGTCCCGTCACCTTCCGCTTCCCGAATCCCCGAATCCCGGAGGCGAACCCTACCGCGACCGGTCTCACGCCTCCTCGCGCACCGGCGCGGATGCCCCGGCCGCGCTCCGGCCGGACCGCGGCCGCGAGGGCGCCAGGAAGAAGGCCAGCGTCGGTACCAGGTACGCGATCCACACGAGGACCTGGACGACCGTCGGATCGGGCTGGAAGTTGAAGACGCCCTTCAGGAGCGTGCCGTACCAGCTGTCCGGCGGGACGGTGGTGCTGATGTCGAAGGCCTTGTCCGTCAGGCCCGGCAGGAAGTCGGCCTCCTGGAGGTCGTGCACGCCGTACGCGAGGACCCCCGCGGCCACCACCACCAGCATGCCGCCGGTCCAGGTGAAGAACTTGGCGAGGTCGATCCGCAGCGCCCCGCGGTAGAACAGCCACCCCAGGACCACCGCCGTCAGGATGCCCAGCAGCACGCCGATCAGCGGACCCTGCGTGCCGTCGTTCGACGCGCGCACGGACGCCCACACGAACAGGGCCGTCTCCAGGCCCTCCCGTCCGACGGCCAGGAAGGCGGTCGCCACCAGTGCGCCCGTGCCCATCAGCAGGGCCGCGTCGAGTCTGCCGTGCAGTTCGGCCCTCAGGTGCCGGGCGGTGCGCCGCATCCAGAAGACCATCCACGTCACCAGGCCGACCGCGACGATCGACAGGGAGCCGCCGAGCGCCTCCTGTGCCTCGAACGTCAGCTCCTGGGACCCGAATTCGAGCGCGAAGCCGAAGGCAAGGGCGAGCCCGACCGCGACGCCGATGCCGGCCCAGACGGGCTTCAGGGCGTCCCGGCGGCCGGTCTTCACCAGGTAGGCGATGAGGATGCAGACGACGAGGCTCGCCTCGAGCCCTTCACGCAGGCCGATCAGATAGTTGCCGAACACGGCCTACGCCTCCTTGGAATTCGTACCGGCGGAATTCGTACCGTCGCCGGGAGCCGCCGCGAACAGCGCACGGCCCCACCAGTCGTCCCTGTCGCGGACGCCGGGCGGGATCGCGAACACCGCCGAACCCACGTGCTGGATGTACTCGTTGAGCGAGTCGGCCGCCAGGCTCCGCTGGACCGGGACGAAGCCCTTGCGCACGTCCCGCTGGTAGGCGAGGAAGAACAGGCCCGCGTCCAGGCGGCCGAGCCCGTCGGTGCCGTCGGTGAAGGAGTAGCCGCGGCGCAGGAGGGTGGCACCGGCGTTGGTGTCGGGGTGCGCGAGCCGTACGTGCGCGTCGGGCTTCATCGCCTTCAGGAACGGCTCGTCGCGTTCCTTCGCCCGGCCGACGGGGGCGCCCTCGCCCTTGTCACGGCCGAAGATGTCCTCCTGCTCCTGCAGCGAGGTCCGGTCCCACGTCTCGATGTTCATCCGGATGCGGCGGGCCACCAGGTACGAACCCCCCGTCATCCAGGCCGAGTCCGGGCCGGTGTCCGTGTCCTCGACCCACACGAACTTCTTCAGCCGGCCGGTCTCGGTGCCCGCGATGTTGCGGGTGCCGTCCTTGAAGCCCATGAGGTTACGGGGGGTCTGGGCGTCCGGAGTGGTCGACGAGGTCTTGCCGAAGCCCAGCTGGGACCAGCGGATGACGACCTTGCCGAAGCCGATCCTGGCGAGGTTGCGGATCGCGTGCACGGCGACCTGCGGGTCGTCCGCGCAGGCCTGCACGCACAGGTCGCCGCCGCTGCGGGCGCGGTCGAGGTTGTCGCCGGCGAACTTCGGCAGGTCGACGAGGGCTTCGGGGCGCCGGTCCGCGAGGCCGAACTTCTCGAACAGGGAGGGGCCGAAGCCGATGGTCAGGGTCAGCCGGGACGGCTTGAGGCCGAGCGCCTCGCCGGTGTCGTCCGGCGGCGCCTCGGCCAGTCCGCCGTACGCGCCCTCGCCGACCGCCTGCCCCGCGGTCAGCCGCCGGGCCGCCTCGGTCCAGTCCTTCAGCAGCTGCACGAACACGGCCCGGTCGGTCGTCCGCACGTCGAACGCGGCGAAGTGCAGCCGGTCCTGCACGGGGGTGGCGATGCCCGCCTGGTGCACACCGTGGAAGGCGACCGCCGCACCCGACTCCGCGGCGGCCGGCTGGGTGTCGTCGCCCGCCCGGGCCACCGCCACGGCGCCACCGGCCGCGGCGGCGCCCAGCGCGAGCCCGGCACCGCCCCAGCCGAGCACCGAGCGCCGCGAGGGAGCACCCGCGGCAGCCTGCTCGGCCACCGTGGATTCCCCTGCCGCCGCGGCTCCCCCGGCCACCGGGCGCTCTTCGCCCGCCGGCTGCTCCCCGGCCGCCGCGACCTGTCCGGTCTTCCCGGAGGGCGTGTCCGTCATGGCCGTCCCTACTTCGTCGCGACGACGGCGGCGGCGAGCTTCGACAGCGGCTCCGCGAGCGCGTTCACCGCGTCCGAGAGCTCCTTCTGCTCCGCCTTGCCGACCTTGTCGTAGGACGTGAACTCGTAGGAGCTCTTGTCCTTGCGGTACTTGTCCAGCAGCGTGTCGAGCGCCGCGAACTGGGTGTCGAGCTCCTTCGTCAGCGCCGCGTCGTTCTCCGAGGCGACCGGCTTCAGCAGCTCGTACGACTTCTCGGCGCCCTCCACGTTCGCCTTGAAGTCGACCAGGTCGGTGTGCGAGTAGCGCTCCTCCTCGCCGGTGACCTTGCCGGTGGCGACCTCGTCGAGGAGCTCCTTGGCGCCGTTGGCCATCGAGGTCGGGGTGATCTCCGCCTTGCCGACGCGGTTCTGCCAGTCGGTGAGGTCCTTCATCAGCTGGTCGGCGAGCTCGGAGTCCCGGTCGGTGAGCTTCTCGTCCTTCCACAGCGAGCGCTCCAGGCGGTGCCAGCCCGTCCAGTCCTTCTCCAGGTCCTGCCCCTCCTCCAGACCGTCCTCGCGCAGGTCGACCTTCGGGTCGATGTCACCGAAGGACTCGGCGACCGGCTCGGTCCGCTCCCAGCCGATGCGCGAGGGCGCGTACGCCTTCTTCGCGGCCTCGACGTCACCGGCCTTGACGGCATCCGTGAAGACCTTGGCCTCGGGCAGCGTCCCGTCGGCCTGCTCCTGGGCGTACTGCCGGTAGGAGGCGACCGCCGCGTCCAGCCGCGGGTCGCGCTTCGCGACCTTGCCGGCGCCGGTGACCGTGACGTCCTGCCGGATGCCCTTGCCCTTCATGCCGGGCTTGCAGGCGATCCGGTAGTCGCCGGCCTTCACCTCGGCGGTGACCTTCTGGCTGGTGCCGGGGCCGATGTTCTCGCGCTCGGTGACGATCCGGTCGTCGGGGAAGAGGAGGTAGACCTCGGTGACCTTGGAGCCCTTGTTGGTCACGTCGATCTGGACGTGCCCGGCCGGGAACTCCTTCTTCGACACCTCGCACCCGGTGTCCGTGGCCGTCACCTCGACGACCCGGTCCCCGCCGGCCGCGCCGCTCTTCTCGGTGCATCCCGTGACGGCGGCCAGTGCCGCCGCGGTCGCGGCGGCGGTGACGACGGAGAGTCGGACGGCTCGCATGCAGGCTCCAGAGTTCACGGGGAGGACGCGGGTGGCACGGGTGACGCGGGTGACGCGGGGACGGGGCGCGGGTTCGGTGCTTGGGTTCGGTGCTTGGTGAGGCTGGCCTAACTTATCTGAGGCTTACCTGACTGAAAGCCGCTCGTCCAGTGATTCGGATCTCATGGACGGTGTATGAGCACGGTCCGGTCACGGCGGCTCAATCCCACCCCCACGAAACAGTCAAACGCGGGTCAAGAGCCCCTCACCGGCGCCACCACGACCCCACCCGTGCGCGGGTGCGGGAACACCTCCACCGGCTGCTTGTACACGTCCGAAAGCAGTCGGTCGGTGAACACCTCCGCGGGCGCCCCGTCGGCGACCGCGCGCCCGGCGCACAGGATCACCACCCGGTGCGCGTACGCGGCCGCGAGACCCAGGTCGTGCAACACCACGACCACCGCGTCCCCCGCGCGCGCCCTTTCCCGGCACACCCGGAGCACCAGCTCCTGGTGCCTGAGGTCCAGCGCGGCCGTCGGTTCGTCGAGCAGCAGCAGCTGGGCGCGCTGCGCGAGCACCCGGGCGAGCGCGACCCTGGCCCGCTCGCCGCCGCTCAGCGCGGAGAAGGGCCGGTCCGCGAACCCGGTCACCTCCGTCGCCGCCATCGCCGAAGCCACCGCCGCGTCGTCCTCGGCCTCCTCGGGCCGTCCGGCCCAGGGCGCCCGCCCCATCCGTACGACCTCCTCGACCGGGAACGGGAAGGAGAGCGAGGCGGACTGGGGGAGCACCGCCCGGCGCAGGGCCAGTTCGTGCGCCGACCAGCCGGACACGGGGCGCCCGTGGACGCGTACGACACCGGCGGCGGCCGGGAGATCGGCGGCGAGGGCGCCCAACAGGGTGGACTTCCCGGCCCCGTTGGGGCCGACCAGTGCCAGCACCTCGCCCGCGCGGGCCACGACGTCCACGCCCGCCAGCACCTCACGGCCGCCGAGTCCGACCCGCAGGGCCGACGCCTCGGCGAGCACGTCGCCGGGAGCCACCGGCCCCGGCGACACGGTCCTCGTCCGGAGCCACCCGCCGCCCGGCGCCCTCGGGTCCAGTGACTTCATGCGTGGCGACTTCATGCCCAGCCTCCCTGTCTGCGACGGGTCCTGCGCAGCAGCCAGAAGAAGAACGGGCTGCCGAAGAGCGCGGTCAGCACACCGAGCGGCAGCTCGGCGGGATCGGCGACGGTGCGCGCCGCGAGGTCGCCCGCCAGCAGGACCACCGCACCGCCCAGGGCGCTCCCGGGCAGGAGGAAACGGTGGCCCGGGCCCGCCGCCATGCGCAGCAGGTGCGGGACGACCAGGCCCACGAAGCCGATGACGCCGGAGACGCTCACGGCCGCCGCGGTGAGCAGCGCGACGACCAGGACCAGCACGATCCGGAGCCGTTCGACGTCCACACCCAGGTGCCGGGCCGGGCGCTCGCCCAGGGCCAGCAGGTCCAGCTTGCGCGCGTACAGAGGTGCGACGGTGAGGCCGGCCACCGCGCACGGCAGGACGGCCAGCACTTTCGGCCAGGTCGCCTGGGAGAGCGAGCCGAGCTGCCAGAAGGTGATCTGGTTCACCGCCGCGGTGTCGGCCAGGAAGATGAACAGGCCGATCAGCGCGCCCGCGAAGGCGTTCACCGCGATGCCGGTGAGGATCAGCGTCACCACCTCCGTACGGCCGCCCGAGCGGGACATCGCGTACACGAGCAGCGCCGTGCCGAGCCCCGAGACGAAGGCGAAGGCCGGGACCGTCCAGGTGCCGAGGAAGCCGAGGCCGAGCGAGATCGCGGCGACCGCGCCGACGGCCGCGCCCGACGAGACGCCGATGACGCCCGGTTCGGCGAGCGGGTTGCCGAACACGCCCTGCATCAGCGCGCCCGCGCAGCCCAGCGAGGCACCGACGAGCAGCGCGAGCACGATCCGCGGGAAGCGCACGTTCCACAGCACGGACTCGGGCACGCGGTCCAGCGCGCCGCCGCCCAGACCGGCGCGGTGCGCGAGGGAGGAGAGGACGTCGCCGGGCGGGATCTCGTACGCGCCGAGCCCGGCGGAGGCGAGGGTGAGCAGCAGGAGCAGGACGGCCAGTCCGGCGGTGAGCAGCCAGGGGACACTGCGACGGGGGCGGGGACGGGCGGTGAGGCCACGGGCGAAGGCGGCCGAAGCCGGGGAGGCCCGTTTCCCGGCGTCCCGGTTCCCCGGCCCCGGCTCCTCGGCGGACGCCCTGTCCTGTGCGGGGGCATCGGATGCGGGGGCGTCCGGCGCGGCGGCGTCAGGGACGGGGGCATCGGATGCGGGAACGTCGGGTCCGGGGATGTCTGGCGCGGGGACATCGGGCACGGAGGCGGCGGGCACGGGGACATCGGGCACGGAGGCGGCGGGCACGGAGGCGTCCAGCGCGGAGGCGGCGGGTGTGGCGACTTCCGGCGCGGGGGCGGCGGGTGCCATGGCGTCCGGCGTGGCGACGTCCGGTGCGGCGGGCGCGACCCGGGCCACCGCGATCCGGTCCGCCGAGGCCGGGCCGGGCGCGGTCACTTCGTGTCCCCGTACAACTGGCTGACGACGGACTTCAGTACGGCGTCCGTGCGGGGCCCGTAGTTCAGCAGGACGCCGTCCTCGACCGAGACGATCCGGCGGTCCGTCCCGGCGGGGGTCTGGGCCACGCCGGGGATCTTGACGAGTCCGTCGACGCCGCCGACGGACTCCAGCCCCTTGGACATGACGAGGATCGCGTCGGGGGCCGCCCGCGCGAGGGCCTCCGTGGTGATCGCGGTGAAGTCCTTCTCCAGACCCGACGCGGCGCCCGCGTCCACGGCACCCGCCGCTTCGAGCAGCGAGGTGGCCCCCGAGCCCCTGCCGCCGATCAGATGGACGGAGGCGGAGCCGCGGAGGTACAGGAAGGCGACGCGCGGTTCGTCGGTGTCCTTCGGGACGTCCTCGCGCACGGCGGCGAGCCGTTGCGCGGAACGCTTCGTGAGTTCCTCGCCCGCGGCCGGCACGCCGAGGGCGCGGGCCACCGCCCGGATACGCGGGCCCACGTCGTCGAGACCCCGCGCCGGGGCCACGACCAGGACGGGTATGCCCGCGTCGCGGATCTGGCCCATCGCCTCCGCGGGCCCGGTGGCGGCCTCCGCGAGCACCAGGTCCGGCTTGAGGGAGAGCACGCTCTCCGCGGAGACGTCGTGGTTGCGGGTGACGACCGGCAGTTCCTCCGCCTGCGCGAAGGTGGCGGTGATGTCACGGGCGACGACCCGGTCGCCGAGGCCGAGGGTGAAGACGATCTCGCTGAGGCCGCCGGAGAGCGGCACGATGCGCTCGGCGTCCCGGACCGTCACGTCGTGCCCGTCGGACGAGCGGACGGTGACCGGGAGCCGGGGCTCCGGTGTGTCCGCGAGGGGCTCGACCCGGTCCGCGACGGCGCCCGCCTTCGCGGCCGGCCGCTCGGGCACCGCCTCCTGCGAGCTGCAGCCCGCCACCATAAGTACCGCAAGCAGCGCACCCGCCACTCGTCCACGCATGCGTCGCATCGGCCGCGTAGTTCCTTTCGCTTGACTGGTGGAGCGAGACCTTCCGGAGGGCTGCGCCCCGTCGGGGGCGCGGGGAACCGCGCGACCAGCCACAACGAACGGTCGGGCGAAAGCACCCGCAGCCCCTCCGGCTCATCCACCGCTTCCCGCAACAGCGAACATAGCTTAGGTTAGCCTTGCCTTACTTCCCAGGAAGCGGCCAGATCCGCCCGGTCCGGAGGACACATGCCAGCCCGCCCCCAGCCACGCGCCTACGTGCCCCTGCTCTGCGCAGCGGTCCTCGCAGCGGTCCTCGCGACGCTGCTCCCGGCCGCCCAAGCCCACGCGGCGAGTCGCACCGTGCAGGGCGGCCGCCTGGACTGGGGCATCAAATCCTCCTTCCAGAGCTACGTCACCGGCCCGACAGCGAACGGCGGTTTCTCCCTCACCGGGGGAGCGGCCACGGTCGGCGGCAGCCAGTTCCGTTTCCACTCGGCGACCGGCACGTACGACGGTTCCACGGGTGCCTTCACCGCCGGTTTCTCCGGCGGGGTCCACTTCCTCGGGCACGAACAGGGCAACGGCACCCACCAGCTCGACCTGACGATCAGCCGCCCCACCGTCCGCCTGGCCGGCGACGGCGGCACCCTCTACGTCGACATCACCAGCAAGGCGAAGGGCACCGGGGCGGTCACGACGTCCTCGCAGGTGCCCTTCGCCTCCCTCTCCCTGGGCGGCATCGACATGAAGGGCGGTGGCGACGCCGTCCAACTGAACAACCTGCCCGCCACCCTGACCGCCCAGGGCGCCAAGTCCTTCGCCGGGTACTACACGGCGGGCACCGCCCTGGACCCGGTCAGCCTCTCCGCGGACGTGCGGGCGGCGGCCGCCGGGCCGACGCGCACCCCGTCCCCGTCCTCGGCCGAGTCCGAGCCGAAGTCGAAGCCGAAGCCGAAGTCGAAGTCGGACAAGGAGACTTCGGGCCGGATCAAGGGCGGCGCCGTCGACTGGGGGGTGCGCAGGACCTTCCGCGAGTACGTCACCGGGGCGATCGCGGAAGGCGGGTGGAAGCTCACCGGCGGCGCGCAGGACGGCGGCGCGCTCTTCCGCTTCCCCGCGGGCACGGGCACGTACGACGAGAAGGGGCGGACCCTGGACGCGACCTTCGCCGGAGCCGTCCGCTTCACCGGCGCACAGGGCCTCGACCTGAGGCTCGGCGGGATCCGCGCCGAGGTCACGGACGACGGAAAAGGCACGCTGTACGCCGACGTCGTGAGCGCGGGCAAGACGCGGAAGAGGGTGCCGCTCGTCACCTTCGCCGCCGAGGACCTCACACCGAAGGACGGCCTCGCCCGGATCACCGAGGCACCCACGAAGCTCACCGCCGCCGGTGCCGAGGCCTTCGGCGGGATGTACAGGGCGGGCACGGAGATGGACCCGGTCTCCCTCGCCGCCGCCCTGACCGCCGACGCCGAACTGCCCGCCCTGCCCGACCTGGGCAGCACCGGGTCGGCCACTCCGAAGGCCGCCGCCGAGCCGAAGGCGGCCGGGCCAAAGACCGAGGCCACCGCGAGCGACCCGGGCGTCCCCGTCCTGCCCATCTGCCTCACGGCCGCCTCCCTGGCCGCGGTCGCCGCCGCCTTCCTGCTCCTGCGCAGGCGCCGTACGAGCCCGGCGGCCGACGCATCCCGCGTACCTGACGCATCCCACGTACCTGACGCGTCCGACGCGTCCGACAAGAACTGAACTCCCCCTCGCCGTCCGCCGGTTCCGGCCGGGCGGACTCCCGCACGCTGACTCCAGGAGATCCACGATCATGGCCGCCAACCGCCGCCGCCCCACCGTCCTCGCCGCAGCCTGCGCGACCGCCGTCACGCTCGGCGCCACCGCGCTCGCCGCGACATCCGCCTCCGCCGCCGAAGTGCCGCTCAAGGGTTACGAGTTGACCTGGGGCATCAAGGAGTCGTACCGCACCTACGTCACCGGCACGGCGGCCGGCGCCTTCACGCCCGCGGGCGGTGCCACGCAGGCCGAGGGCAACGGTGTCTTCACCTTCGTCGACGGCACCGGGAGCTACGACTCCGAGGCCCACACCGTCGCTCTCGGCTTCGAGGGTTCCCTGGGTATCGTCTCCAAGGCGCACGGCTTCGAACTCTCGCTGTCCGACCTGAAGTTCGACAGCAGGGCGGCCACGATCACGGCCGACGTGACGAGGGCGAGCGCGACCCGGCAGGATGTGCCGCTCGCCGAGGTCACCGTCACCCGCACCATGGCGGACATGCCGACCAGGCTGACCAAGGAGGCCGGGGACGTCTTCGGCAGCGCCTCGTACACGGGCGCGGCCGGCGACCCCCTGACGGTGGTGGAGAAGAAGACCGGGTCGCCGACCCCCACGCCCCCTTCGGGCACCCCCACGAACACCCCCTCCACCGCCCCCTCGACGACTCCCCCGGCCACGCCGTCCAGCACCCCCTCCCCCTCCACGGATCCGACCGGTTCCACGAGCCCGAAGCCCTCGCCCACCGAGGCCGCCACCAAGGGGAGGATCAGCTACGGCACGCTCGGCTGGGGCGTGAAGCAGTCCTTCCGTACGTACGTCGTGGACGGCGTGGCCAAGGGGAAGGTCACCGTCTCCGGCGGGGCGGCGCAGGCGTCCGGCAACGGCGTCTTCACCTTCCCCGACGCCACCGGCACCTACGACACGGACGCCGACACCCTCAAGGCCTCCTTCAAGGGCTCGGTCAACTTCAAGGGCCACGAGGACAACGGCGGTTACGGTCTCGACCTCACCCTCAGCGACCTGAAGGCGGAGATCGACGGCGGCTCCGGCAAGCTGACCGCCGACGTCGACAGCCTCGGTGAGAAGTCCGGCGACGTGACCCTCGCCGAGCTCGGGCCCAAGTCGGCCGACCTGACCGCGAAGGACGACGTCATCACCGTCGGCGGCGTCACCGCCACCCTCACCGAGGCGGGCGCGAAGGCCTTCGGCGGCTTCTACCGGGCCGGCGCCGAACTCGACCCGGTCGACCTCGCGGTGGCCCTCACCGAGGACGCCGAACTCCCGGACGCCGACCCGGCCTCGGGCGGTGGCACGGGCGGCACGGGTGGCAGCACGGGCGACACGGCCGGCGGAACCACCGGCGAAACCACCGGCGGTGCGGGCACGACCGGTTCCACCACGGGCGACGTGGCCGGCAGCCTCGCCTCCACCGGCTCCGACGTGCCCGTCGGCGCGCTCGGGGCGGCCGCCGCGGTCACCGTCGCGGCGGGCGCGGGTGTGGTGTTCGCCGTACGCCGCCGCCGTATGACGGACGCGGCCCGGGCCTGACCGGGACGCGGCACGCGCTCGACCGCCGGCCCCTTCCCGGGGCCGGCGGCCGGGCGCGTGTCCACGACTGTCGGTGCCATGGTGTTGGATGCCCGCGTGACTGATTACGACGTGCTACGGGTCTTCTGCGGACCCCGTGGCGAGTACGGCAACGAACTCGGGGTCGTACGGGAGGGTTCCGTACTGCCGGAGCGGGACGACCGGCAGACGTTCGCGGCCAAACTCGGCTTCAGCGAGACGGTGTTCGTGGACGATCCCGAGCGCGGGTTCATCGACATCTACACGCCCGGTGCGCGGCTGCCCTTCGCCGGACACCCCTGCGTGGGCGCGGCCTGGCTGCTCGACATACCCGAACTCGTCACGCCCGCGGGCGTGGTGGGCACCCGGCTCGACGGCGAGTTCACCTGGATAGAGGCCCGTCCGGAGTGGGCCGGGCCCCGTACCCTGCGCCGGTACGCCACGGCGGCCGAGGTGGACGCACTTCCCGTACCGCCGCCGGGGGAGTGGCTGTACGCCTGGGCCTGGGAGGACGAGGCGGCGGGCCGTGTCCGCGCCAGGGGCTTCCCCGGCCGGGGCGACGGCGTCGAGGAGGACGAGGCGACGGGCGCCGCGGCCCTGCAACTGACGGCCCGGCTGGGCAGAGCCCTGAACATCATCCAGGGCAAGGGCTCCCAACTCCTCACGGCCCCCCAACCGGAAGGCTGGACGGAACTGGGCGGCAGGGTCCTCCTGGAACACTGACCCCAAACCCCGCGCCCCTACTTCCGGGGGCGCGGGGAACGGCGCAGTCCGTTGTCTTCCAGGGGCGCGGGGAACAGCGCGACCAGCCACGACGCACCCGCACCCGACCGACAACGCGCACCCGACACCGCGCACCCCGGTGGAACGACTACGCGCTGATGCGGAACTCTTCCCCCAGCGCCCGAAACACCCCGGTGTTCAGGGCGAACGCCCGCCGGCACTCGGCGACGACCCGCTGCTTCTCCAGATCGTCCACGCGAAGACCGTCGAGCAGCTCGCGATACCCCCGCTTGAACGCGGCCGGATTCCCGATGCCCTCGAAGACGTAGAACCGCACCCCGTCCCCCTTGCGCGCGAACCCCCACGTCTGCTCGGCCTTGCCCCGGATGATCTGCCCACCGGAGAGGTCGCCGAGATAACGCGTGTAGTGGTGCGCGACGTATCCACCGGGCCACGTACGGGCACACTCGGCCACCCGCCCGGCGTACTCCCGCGTCGCCGGCAGCGCGGTGAGGCCGTCACGCCACCTCGGCCCCCGCAGGTGGGCGAGATCGCGCTCCAGCGAGGCGAGCCGCATCAGCTCGGGCTGGATGAACGGGCCGGCCACCGGATCGCCGGACAGCTCACGCACGCCCGACTCCAGTGCCTCGTACACGAACCACAGCTGTTCCGTGTAGCGCGCGTACGCGTCCACGCCGAGCCTGCCGCCGAGCAGATCGCTCATGAACGTCGAGGTCTCCGCCTCCACATGCTGTTCGTGGGACGCGGTGCGGATGAGCGTCGAGAACGGGGTGCTCGACGGGTTCATGGGACCTCCGGGGGCGAAGGGGGGAGACGGGAGCCGGACCCATCTTCTATGGTTAGGCTTACCTAAGTCAAAGGTTTTCCGACGCCCTGTCGGTAAAACCGTACCCCGGATCCCCACCGTTCCCCCAGGGGGAACATGAAGAAGCCGCCCGCTCGGAACCGAGCGGGCGGCGTGCGTGCGGGGCCGGAGGTTACGGCAGGGTGAGGATCTCGGCCCCGCTGTCGGTGACGACCAGCGTGTGCTCGAACTGCGCGGTCCGCAGCCGGTCCTTCGTCACGACCGTCCAGCCGTCGTCCCACATGTCGTAGTCGTACGAGCCCAGCGTCAGCATCGGCTCGATCGTGAACGTCATCCCCGGCCGGATGACCGTCGTGGCGTGCGGGCTGTCGTAGTGCGGGACGATCAGCCCGGAGTGGAACGACGAGTTGATGCCGTGCCCGGTGAAGTCCCGCACGACCCCGTACCCGAACCGCTTCGCGTACGACTCGATGACCCGGCCGATGATGTTGATCTGGCGGCCGGGCCGGACCGCCTTGACGGCACGGTCGAGCGACTCGCGGGTCCGCTCGACCAGCAGCCGCGACTCCTCGTCCACGTCGCCGACGAGGTACGTGGCGTTGTTGTCGCCGTGCACGCCCCCGATGTACGCCGTCACGTCGAGGTTGATGATGTCGCCGTCCCGCAGGACCGTGGAGTCCGGGATGCCGTGGCAGATGACCTCGTTCACGGAGGTGCACAGGGACTTCGGGAAGCCGCGGTAGCCGAGCGTGGACGGATAGGCGCCGTGGTCGCACATGTACTCGTGCGCGACGCGGTCCAGCTCGTCCGTGGTGACGCCGGGCGCGATGAGCTTCGCGGCCTCGGCCATGGCCCGCGCGGCGATCCGGCCGGCGACACGCATCGCCTCGATCGTCTCGGGCGTCTGCACCTCCGGCCCGGTGTACGGGGTCGGCGCGGGCTTGCCGACGTACTCGGGGCGGCGGATGTTTCCGGGCACCGAACGGATGGGGGACAGCTCCCCTGGGACGAGCAGCGACTGGCCAGACATGCCAGCGAGTCTAACCAGCGGGGATGGGGGAACATGTCGGTGGCGAGAGGAGCTGGTCATGGCGCTGTTCAAGAAGCGGACGGTCGGTAAACCGGGCGAATGGTTCTACTGCCTGGAGCACAAGAAGGTCGAAGAGGGCCCCGAGTGCCCCGCGAAGGACCGCTTCGGCCCGTACGCGTCCCGGGAGGAGGCCCGGCAGGCGATGGACACGGCCCGCGAGCGCAACCTCGACTGGGAGACGGACCCCAAGTGGCACGACGCCGCTCCGCGGGGCGCGGACGACAACTGAACCCCTTCTCCCCACCCGCCCGGTACAAGGGCACTCGACCCGGTTCCCCGCACCCCGACCACCCAGGGGCGCGGGGAACTGCGCGCTCGGCCCCCGCCGGCCGGCAGTCGTCAACGCTCCCCGGCCACCCCCTCCCCCTCCCGCAAGGACTTCATCCGCACCGCGTGCGGATTCGTCCGTACGTCGTAAGCCATCAGCTTCGGCAGACACACCGCCAGCGCCCCCACCGCGGCCACGCACATCACACCCCCGGTCCACACCGAGGCCCGCACGGAGAGGAACGCGGCCATCCCGCCGGCCCGCACCTGTCCCAGCTGCGGGCCCACCGAGTACGACAGCAACTCGATCCCGGCCAGCCGCCCCCGCAGCTCGTCCGGGATCGTCTGGTTCCACATCGCCGCCCGGAAGATCCCGCTGACCATGTCGCAGCAGCCGGCGAGCGTCAGGAACAGCAGCACCGGCCACACGTCGTGCGCCGCGCCGGCGGCGACCATCGCGAGCCCCCAGCAGGCTGCCGCCAGCACCACCATCCGCCCGTGCCGGTGGATCCGCGAGGTCCACCCGCTGGTGAGGCTCACCAGCAGCGACCCGGCAGGCAGCGCGGCGTACATCAGCCCGAGCGACCACTCGGCGTCCAGCTCGTCGGCCAGGAAGGGCAGCACGGCGAGCGGGAAGGCGAAGAACATGGCCGCCAGGTCGACCGCGTACGTCCCCAGCAGCTCCTTGCGGCTCCACGCGTACCGCGCGCCCTCCGCGATCGACCGCAGCGACGGCTTGGCCGCCTCGTGCGCGGCGGGCGACGCGGCGAGCCCCACGGCCAGCGCGAGCGAGACGGCGAACGTGGCCAGGTCCGCGGCGTAGGCCCAGCCCAGTCCCGCGTACGCCACGACGAGCCCGGCGACCGCGGGACCGGCGACCCCGCCGACCGTCCAGCGCAGCGAGTTCAGCGCGGCGGCCGCCGGCAGGTGCTCGTGCCGGACGATGCGCGGGGTGAGCGCGTCGAGCGCGGGGCGCTGGACCGCGACGAGCGCGGAGGACAGCGCGGCGACGGCGTACAGCGGCCACACCATGGGCTCCGGCAGCAGCGCGTTGACCAGCAGGACCGCCGAGAGCACCCCCTGCCCCGCCTCTGTCCACAGGATCAGCTTCCGCTTGTCCAGGGCGTCGGCGAGCGCCCCGCCGTACAGCCCGAACACGATCAGCGGGACGAGTTCCACGGCGCCGATCGCCCCGACGGCCACCGCGGAACCGGTCAGCTCCTTCATCTGCACCGGCAGCGCGACGAACGTCAGGAAGCTGCCGAAGCTGGTGATGAGCCCCGCCACCCACAGCCGCCGGAAGTCGGGCGAGGTCCGCCACGGCGCGAGATCGGGCAGCAGCGCGCGCAGGCGCGGAACACCGCCCCCGGAGGCGGGGGCGGCGGCATGGGCATCGGGTTCGGGCTCGGTCGGTTCCGTCACGACGGAGAATGGTCCGTCGTGGAACCCGCCGGGTACAAACGCTTTTTCGACCAGGGACGGCAGGCAGCCTCCGGAGGGCGGGCCGTCAGGTCACCAGCGGGCCGGCGGCGGAGCGGTCAGCCGGTCCGCCAGCCGCGACAACCGGTCCGCGAGACGCCGGCGCCCCCGGGGCGCGGGCAGCGCGTTCTCCCCGGCCGCCGCACTGACCAGATGCTGCACGGTGTCCAGGTCGAGGCCCGCGTCGCAGTCCGGTCCGGCCGGTACCGTGAGCGCCTCGTGCGCCATCGCGTGCAGCTCCCGGTCGCCCGGGCCCAGCGCCAGGACCGTCGCCCCGGCCCGGCGCGCGTCGTGCACCCGCTCCAGCAGCGGGGCCCCGGGCGCGTCCGGCGCCACGACGAGCAGCGTCTCGCCCCGCCGGGCCGCCTCGATCCGGCCGAGCCCCACGGCCAGGTGCGCCGGATCACCGGGCCGCGCCCCGTGCCGTACGAGCGTCGGTGCCAGCTCGGGCGTGCCCGACCAGGCGGCCTCGTCGACGAGATGCGCGGCCAGGTGCCATGGCTCGTACCGCGCCGTTCCCACCAGCAGCAGCCCGCCCCCGTGCGGCAGCACGGACGACCGCAGCGTCCCCGCGAACCGCCGCGTGGCGTCCGGCCACCCGGTCCCGGCGAGCACGTCGCGCAACAGGGCCACCCGTACGGCATCCATGCGCACGCATCCTGCCGCAACCGGCCACCCGTCAGCTGGAGTTCACCACGAATTCGCCCGACCTGGGCAGGGTGTACCGCTCACCGGATCGACCCCGACCGACAGGGAGAGGGTTTCCATGACCAGCAGCGAGACGTCCGTGCCGTTCCGCGCCGGACAGGAGGGCTACGCGAGTTTCCGCATCCCGGCCGTCGTCGCCACCGCGCGGGGAACCCTGCTCGCCTTCTGCGAGGGCAGGAAGAGCTCCCGTGACGACTTCGGCACCATCGACATCGTGCTCAAGCGGTCCACCGACGGGGGGCTGACCTGGGGACCGCTCCAGGTCGCCGCCGAGAACGGCGAGGCGCTGGCCGGCAACCCGGCCCCCGTCGTCCTCGACACCGGCAGGATCCTGCTCGTCCACATCCGCAACGCCGCCCTCGCCACCGAGGACGCCATCCGCCGCGGCAAGGTGGGCGCCGCCGACGGGCGCCGCGTCTGGGTCCGGCACAGCGACGACGACGGGGCCGCCTGGTCGGCCCCGAAGGAGGTCACGAAGCAGACCAGGAAGACGGCCTGGCGCTGGTACGCCACCACCCCGGGCCACGCCCTGCAGCTCTCCACCGGACGGGTCGTCGTACCCGCCAACCACTCCCTGCCGCCGGCCGGCACGGACAACGGCACCGAGGGCAAGTACAACGGCGGGCACTGCCTGCTCAGCGACGACCGCGGCGGGACCTGGCGGATCGGGTACGTCGACGACACCCCCGACGGCTACGTCAACGTGAACGAGACCACCGCCGCCGAACTCCCCGACGGCCGCGTCTACTTCAACACCCGTACCGACTCCACCGCCCCCGGCACCCGCGCCGACGCGTACTCGCGGGACGGCGGCCGCACCCTGGTCAAGCCGTTCCGCCCGCAGGCCGGCCTCACCGGCCCGGTCGTCGAGGGCAGCGTGCTCCAGCTCCGCGACCCCGACGTCCTCCTTTACTCGGGCCCCGCCGACCCCGGCTTCCGCGCCCTGATGACGATCCGGGCGAGCCTCGACGACGGCGTCACCTGGCGGACGGCCCACACCGTGGACGGACTGCCCGCCGCGTACTCCGACCTCGTGCGCGTGGACGACGGCACGGTCGGGCTCCTCTACGAGACGGGCGACTTCGGCGCGTACGAGACGGTCACCTTCCGGCGGATCCCGGTGGCGGCCCTCACCTGAGCGGCGGACGTCCGAGCGGACCTCACCTGGGCGGCGGGCACCGCGGACCCGCACGTAAGGTCGGCCCATGACCTCTACTGACAGCGCACAGAAGGCCCCCGCCAAGGACCCCTGGGACCTTCCCGACGTCTCCGGGCTCGTCGTCGGCGTGCTCGGCGGCACCGGTCCACAGGGCAAGGGACTGGCCTACCGGCTGGCCCGGGCCGGGCAGAAGGTGATCATCGGTTCGCGGGCCGCGGAGCGCGCGCGGGCCGCCGCCGACGAACTCGGACACGGTGTCGAGGGCGCCGACAACGCCGGGACCGCCCGCCGCAGCGACATCGTGATCGTCGCCGTGCCGTGGGACGGGCACGGCGCGACCCTGGAGTCGCTGCGGGAGGAACTGGCGGGCAAGCTCGTCGTCGACTGCGTCAACCCGCTCGGCTTCGACAAGAAGGGCGCGTACGCGCTGAAGCCCGAGGAGGGCAGCGCCGCCGAGCAGGCCGCCGCCCTGCTGCCGGACTCGCGGGTCACCGCCGCCTTCCACCACCTGTCGGCCGTCCTGCTCCAGGACCCCGGGATCGAGGAGATCGACACCGACGTGATGGTGCTGGGCGAGGAGCGGGCGGACGTCGAGCTCGTCCAGGCGCTGGCCGGCCGCATCCCCGGTATGCGCGGCATCTTCGCCGGACGGCTGCGCAACGCCCACCAGGTCGAGTCGCTGGTGGCGAACCTGATCTCGGTGAACCGGCGCTACAAGGCCCACGCGGGCCTGCGGCTCACCGACCTGTAGCAGTGCGGGGTCCGGGAGCGCGCGGCTGCGGGCGTGCCCGTGCGGGCGGGCTCCGGGGGTGGGGGACACTGGAGGCGAGTGTCCCCCTCCGGGATCCGCGCGTTCCGCCGGGCCCCGGAGCTCCCCGACCCCGACAGGAGCCGACCGCATGTCCCGACTCGCCCTCTACGCCCTCGTCGTCTGCGTCCTCGCCGTCGCGGCGGCCGTCGTCTCCTTCGTCCAGGGCAGCCTGCTGGGGATCGTGTGGGTGCTGCTCGCAGGTCTGTCGTCCAACATGACCTGGTACTACCTGCGCCGGGACCGGATGCGGCGCCGGGCGCCCTCCGTCACCGGCTGACCGAGCAGTACTGGTCGGTCTCCGTCCAGAACCGGTACAGGTTCTGCCCGCAGTACGTACGGATCTCGTCGATGCCCAGGGTGCGCAGCAGCGCGTCGATCGCGTCGAAGAACTGGTGGTTCACCTCGGGGATCCACAGGATCGCGAAGACGAAGAGCAGTCCGAACGGCGCGTACGGCTCGACCTGGCGACGGACGCCGTGCGACAGCCAGGGCTCGATCACGCCGTAGCCGTCCAGGCCCGGGATCGGCAGGAAGTTCAGCAGCGCGGCCGTGACCTGCAGCATCGCCAGGAACGCGAGGGCGAACTGGAACTCCACCGGTACGCCGTCCAGCGCGTCCAGCCAGAACGGGGCCGTGCAGACGACGGCGAACAGCACGTTCGTCAGCGGACCCGCCGCCGAGATCAGGCTGTGCCTCCAGCGGCCCCGGATGCGGTTGCGCTCGATGAACACCGCGCCGCCGGGCAGGCCGATACCGCCCATGATGACGAAGATCACCGGCAGCACGATGCTGAGCAGCGCGTGCGTGTACTTCAGCGGGTTCAGGGTCAGGTAGCCCTTCGCGCCGATCGAGATGTCGCCGCTGTGCAGGGCCGTGCGCGCGTGCGCGTACTCGTGCAGACACAGCGAGACGATCCACGCGGCCGTCACGAACAGGAAGACGGCGATGCCGGGCTGCTCGGCGAAGCCCGTCCAGGTGGCCCAGCCGGTCACCGCCGCGACGGCCACGATCCCGATGAACACCGGGCTGATCTGCCGGTCGCTGTGCCGGTTGGTGGCGGTGGTCATGGGGTGGGGCTCCCTGGAATGCTCGAACGGGCTGGGTGTGGCGGGTCGACCGTACCGGTGGTGCGAGGAGAACGTCCTACCCAGGGTCGGAGGTTCCTACGGCTCCCCGCCCCTTCCCGGGCACCCGCTGTCCACGCCGGTCCGAAATCCGGAGCGGGCCCGGTCCGTCAACAGGGACAATGGTGCGCGTGCGCTACCGCATCCTCGGCACCACCCAGGCACTCCGTACCGACGGCACCCTCGTACCGGTCGGCGGGGCGCGGCTGCGCGCTCTGCTGACCGTGCTCGCCCTGCGCCCCGGCCGGACCGTCTCCGCGCCCGTGCTGGTCGACGAGGTGTGGGGCGCCGACCCCCCGTCCGACGCCCCGGGCGCGCTGCAGGCCCTGGTGGGACGGCTGCGCCGGGCCCTCGGCGCGGACACGATCGGCTCCGCCGAGGGCGGCTACCGGCTGCGCGCGGCGGCCGACGACGTCGACCTGCACCGTTTCGAACGGCTCGCGGGCGAGGGCCTCCGCGCGCTGGCCGACGGCGACCCGGGCAAGGCGGCCGTCGTCCTCGACGACGCCCTCGCCCTGTGGCGGGGCCCCGCGCTCGCCGACCTCCCGGACCGTTCGGCCGAGTCGGCCCGCTGGGAGACCCGCCGCCTCGACGTCCGGCGCGCCCGTCTCACCGCCGCCCTCGCCCTCGGCCACGCCGAACAGTGCCTGCCCGACCTCACCGCGCTCTGCGACGCCCACCCCCTGGACGAGCCCCTCCAACTGCTGCGCCTGCGCGCCTTGCGCGACGCGGGCCGCGCGGCGGAGGCCCTGGCCGGCTACGAGACCGTGCGCCGCCTGCTGGCCGACCGCCTCGGCACCGACCCGGGCCCGGACCTGCGCGCCCTGCACGGAGAGCTGCTGAACGGCACCCCGTCCGGGCAGGGCCCGCCCCCGGACGGCCACCGCCCGGGCCCCCCGCACGGCGACGCCACCGGGCCGCTCCCGCGCGGCGGCGGCCCCGGGTCCGCCCCGTACGACCCCGCAGGCGCCGGCCCCGCAGGCCCCGGCGCCGCGGCCGCCCCGCGCGAGCGGCCCGTGTCGCGCGGGAACCTGCGGGCCCGGCTCACCTCCTTCGTGGGCCGGGACACGGATCTGGCCACCATCCGGGGGGACCTCGCGGGAGCGCGGCTCGTCACCCTGCTGGGGCCGGGCGGCGCCGGCAAGACCCGGCTGTCGCAGGAGGCGGCGGAGAGCGTCGCCGACTCCGTGCCCGACGGGGTGTGGCTGGCCGAACTGGCGCCCGTCGACGACCCGGAGGCCGTCCCCGAGGCCGTCCTCACCGCCGTCGGCGCACGCGAGACCGTGCTGCGCAGCGCCGGGGCCGAGGAGCTGCGGGTCGTCACCGACCGGCAGGACGACCCGCTCGTACGGCTCACCGAGCACTGCGGCAAACGCCGCATGCTGATCGTCCTCGACAACTGCGAGCACGTCATCGACGCCGCCGCCCGGCTCGTCGAGCAACTGCTGGAGCGCTGCCCCGGCCTGACCGTACTGGCCACCAGCCGCGAACCCCTCGGTGTACCCGGGGAGTTGCTGCGGCCGGTCGAGCCGCTGCCCGAGCCGTACGCGCTGAAGCTGCTCGCCGACCGGGGCGCCGCCGCCCGGCCCGGTTTCCGCGTCGAGGACGACCCGGAGGCCGCCGCCGAGATCTGCCGGCGCCTCGACGGACTGCCGCTCGCCATCGAACTCGCCGCCGCCCGGCTGCGGATGCTCACCCCGCGCCAGATCGCCGACCGCCTGGACAACCGTTTCCGCCTCCTGACCTCGGGCAGCCGTACGGTCCTGCCGCGCCAGCAGACCCTGCGTGCGGTCGTCGACTGGTCCTGGGACCTGCTGGACGAGGACGAACGCGACGTCCTGCGGCGGCTGTCCGTCTTCGCGGGCGGCTGCGACCTCGCCGCCGCCGAGGCCGTCTGCGGCCCCGCCGCGCTGGAGGCCCTGGGCTCCCTCGTCGACAAGTCCCTCGTGGTGGCCGCCCCCTCGGGCAGCGAGGGCGAGATGCGCTACCGGCTCCTGGAGACCGTCGCCGAGTACGCGGGACAGCGGCTCGACGCGAGCGGCGAACGCTCCGCGACCGAGCGCGCCCACCTCACGTACTACCGCGAACTCGCCCGTACCACCGACGCGTTGCTGCGCGGTCCCGGCCAGCGCGCGGCCATCGAACTGCTGCAGCTGGAGAGCGAGAACACCCGCGCCGCACTGCAGCACGCCGTCGCCGAGGGCGACGAGCAGGAGGCGCTCTGCCTCGTCCTCTCCCTCGCCTGGTACTGGCAGATCCGCGACGTGCGCATGGTCGCCCGCAACTGGTCGCGGGAGGCCATAGCGCTGGGCCCCGACCCGTTCGCGCCGGGCGCCGAGCGCGCCGTCCCGCTGTACGAGTCCTGCATCGCGGCCCCGCCGCCCATGAGCCCGGAGGTCCTCGCCGAGGCCCGGCGCGGCGTCCATCTGCTCAACATGGCGCACATGGACCTGGAGACGGACAGCTGGCAGACACCGGAGGCCGAGGCCAGGCTGAGCCGCATCACCGGCACCTACGAGCCCGGCTTCCCGCAGGTCTGCCGCAACCCCGGCTACCTCTGGTTCTACGCCGTGCTGATGACCGGGAAGATCGAACGGCTGCGCGAGGTCATCGACGCGAGCGTGGAGACCTGCCGCGAACTCGGTTACACCTGGGAGCTGGCCGTCGCCCTGCAGATGCGCGCCAACATGCTCGCCAACCGTGCCGACTGGGCCGGTGACGCGACCCGCGACGCCAACGAGTCGCTGGAGCTCTTCGTCGGGCTGGAGGACGGCTGGGGCGCCGCCGAGGCCCTCTCCGCGCGGGGCGAGGCCCATGAGCGCCGGGGTGAGTACGAGCTCGCGGCGGCGGACTACGAGACGGCCATCACCCACGCCGAGCTCCTCGGCGCCCGCGCCCAGGCGGCCGTCCTCAGCGCCCGCCTCGGCAGCGTCCTCATCGACGCGGGCCTGACCGAGCGGGGCGAGCGGCTGCTGCGCGACGTGCTGGAACAGGGCGACGGCACGCACAACGAGGCGATGCCCGGGGCCCGGCTCTTCCTCGCGATGTGCCTGGGCCGCACCGGCCGGATCCCCGAGGCCCGCATGCAGATCGAGCGGCTGCGCAACGACTTCGGCGCCGTCAGGGTCATGATCTTCGACGGGTTCGTATGGGGCGTGGAGGCCTGGCTGGACTCGATGGAGGGCCTGTACGAGGAGGCGTTGACGAAGGTGCGCAGCGCCCTGGACCGGGCCAAGGACCCGCTGGCGCAGCTGATCGCCCCGCACATGTTCTCCGCGCACCTCACCACCGCCGCCCTCGCGCTCGCCGGGGCCGACGGCGGCCGGCGCGCCCCGGACGCCGCCCGCTGCCTGGGCGCCGCCGACGGGCTGCTGCCGCCCGCGCACTTCCGGGTCGTCATGGAGCGCGAGATGCGGGCACGGGCGGAGACGGCGGCGCGCGCGGTCCTCGGCGACGCGGCGTACGAGAGCGCGTACGCGGAGGGCGACGGCCTCTCCTGCGAGGAGGCCGCCGCCCTGGTCTGACCCGGGGTGGCCCGGCTCAGCTCTTGGTGCGGTACTTGTGGATCGCGATCGGGGCCATCACCACGGTGATGACGACCGACCACAGCAGGGTGGTCGTGACGTCGTGGGCGATCGGCTGCCCGCCGTTCATCAGGCCCCGGGCCGCGTCCGCGAGGGACGACAGCGGGTTGTAGTCGGTGAACGTCTGCAGCCAGCCCGGCATGGTGGACGGCGGCGAGAAGATCGACGAACCGAACTGCAGTGGCATCAGCACGAGGAACCCCATTCCCTGGATGGCCTGGGCGTTCTTCATCATCACGCCCATGGTGAGGAAGATCCACATGATGGAGGAGCCGAAGACCAGGGCCAGGCCGATGGCAGCGAACAGGCCGGGGACGTTCGACACGGACAGCCCGATCAGGAAACCGACCGAGAGCAGGATCGCGATGGCGAGCAACAGCCTGCCGATCTCGACCGCGATCTTGGCGATCAGGACCGAGGCACGGGAGATCGGCAGGGACCGGAAGCGGTCCATCACGCCCGTCTGGAAGTCCTGGTTGAAGCCGGTGCCCACGCCCATGGCGAGGTTCATGCCCATCATCGCCATGAGGCCCGGGACCACGTAGTTGACGTACTCGTCCTGGTTGCCCTTGCCGGCGATCGCGCCGCCGAAGACGAACACGAAGAGCAGCGTGAACACGATCGGCATCAGGATGACGTCGAACATGGACTCCGGGTCCTGCCGGATCCACAGCACGTTGCGGCGGACCAGGGCGCTGATGTGCCGCAGGTGGGCGCGCAGCCCGACCCGGGGGGCGTCGTCGGCGGCGACGGCGGCGGGGGAGTCGAGCACGGCGGCGCTCATACGGCGGCCTCCTCGTAGGAGCGGTCGGCCGGGGCGTCACGCGGGTCGGTCGGATCGGTGGCCCGGTGGCCCGTGAGGGAGAGGAACACCTCGTCCAGGCTGGGCAGTTCGGTGGCGAGGCCCGCGAGGGTGATGCCGCGGGCGGTGAGCGCGCCGACCACCGCGGTCAGCTGCTCGTCGCTGAGGATCGGGACGAGGACCGTGCCGGTGGAGGCGTCCACCGTGGCGCTGCCCGGACCGGTGAGGCCGAACTCGTCGAGCGCGGTGGCCGTCGGGCGCAGCTCCAGCGGGTCGGCCGGGCGGATGCGCAGGGTGCGGCCGCCGACCTTCGCCTTCAACTCGTCGATGGCGCCGTTCGCGATGACCTTGCCGCGGTCGATGACCGTCAGCTCGTTCGCGAGCTGCTCGGCCTCCTCCATGTACTGGGTGGTCAGCAGGACGGTCACACCGTCGCCGACCATCCGCTTGACCTCGGTCCACACCTCTTTGCGGGTACGCGGGTCCAGACCGGTCGTCGGCTCGTCCAGGAACAGGACGGTCGGGCTGCCGATCATGGACGCGGCGAGGTCGAGGCGGCGGCGCATGCCCCCGGAGTACGTGCTTGCGGGCCGCTTGGCCGCGTCGGTGAGGGAGAAGCGCTCCAGGAGTTCGTCCGCACGGGTGCGGGCGTCCTTGCGGGGCAGGTCGAGGAGCCGGCCGATCAGGTAGAGGTTCTCGCGCCCGGAGAGCTTCTCGTCCACGGAGGCGTACTGACCGGTGAGGCCTATCACCCGGCGCAGGCGGCGGGGCTGGCGCACGACGTCGAAGCCGGCGACCGTGGCCCGGCCCGAGTCGGGGACGAGCAGGGTGGAGAGGATGCGTACGAGGGTCGTCTTGCCCGCGCCGTTCGGGCCGAGCACGCCGCGGACGGTGCCTTCGCGCACGTCCAGGTCCACGCCGTCCAGTGCCTTGGTCTCGCCGTAGTGCTTGACCAGCCCCCGCACGGTGACGGCGTGCGGACGGCCCGTGCCGTCCTGCCGGGGATCTTTGTCGATTCGCGTCATGCCGACCAAACTCCCACGCCCCACCGACAAACCACCGACAGCCGGCCGACAGGCTCCCGGACCTCCGGCCCCCCGGCGTCCGAGGAGCGGGGTCCGGGGACGGGAAGGGGCGGCGGAGGCGGAAAAATACGGCAGCCCGCCGACGGGGGAATCGGCGGGCTGCCTCTGTGCCGCAGTGGATCAGTGGACGGAGTGCTCCTCCTGAGGGAACGTTCCGCCGGTCACATCGTCGGCGAACGCCTTCGCCGCGTCCCCCATCACCCGCCGCAGATCGGCGTACTGCTTCACGAACCGCGGCATCTTCCCGCCCGTGAGCCCGAGCATGTCGGTCCACACAAGGACCTGCGCGTCCGTCTCGGCCCCCGCCCCGATCCCGACGGTCGGAATGTGCAGCGTCCGCGTCACCTCGGCGGCCAGCTCGGCCGGCACGAGTTCCAGCACGACGGCGAAGGCGCCCGCGTCCTGCACGGCCTTGGCGTCGCGCAGAAGCTGCTGCGCGGCCTCCTCGCCCCGCCCCTGCACCCGGTATCCCATGGAGTTCACGGACTGCGGCGTGAGCCCGATGTGCGCCATCACGGGGATGCCGGACTCCACGAGCAGCCGGATCTGTCCGTGCGAGCGCTCACCGCCCTCCAGCTTGACGGCCCCGACCCCGGCCTCCTTCACCAGCCGGGTCGCCGACCGCAGGGCCTGCACCGGCCCCTCCTGGTACGACCCGAAGGGCAGGTCGCCGACGACGAGGGCGCGCGAGGTGCCCCGTACGACGGCCGCCGACAGCATGGTCATCTCGTCGAGGGTGACGGGGACGGTCGTCTCGTACCCCAGGTGACAGTTGCCCGCCGAGTCGCCGACGAGCATGACCGGGATGCCGGCCTCGTCGAAGACGGACGCGGTCATCGCGTCGTACGCGGTGAGCATCGGCCACTTCTCGCCGCGCTCCTTGGCCACCGTGATGTCGCGGACGGTGATACGGCGGGTGCCCTTGCCTCCGTACAGTGCTTTGCTGCTGCTGTCGGCGGGCTTCGGGGCAGCCGGGGGCTGCGTCATGGCAACGGCTCCTTCAGTCATCTCGAGGCGCCCTGACGGCGTCCCCGGATCACCTCCATGGTGGCACCTCGTGCCATGGAACGGCTAGGGGGTCCACCGTGGGCCTCGTCTCGCCCCCGGCCGGGTTTCCCGCCGGGACCGCACCGGGTCCCGGCGCGGTCACCGCAGGAGCCAAGTCCGTCTCCAGAGCTCGTAAGGTCTCGGTAAAGGACTCCGATACGAGACGGTCTCGTATCGAATCTCCTCTAGCCTTTTCGGCATGACAACTCCTGCCGATCCCGCCTCCCGTATACCGGAAGCCGTGCACCGGCGACGCTGGGCGATTCTCGGTGTCCTGATGCTCAGCCTGCTGATCGTCGTCCTCGACAACTCGATCCTGAACGTCGCGATCAAAACCATCTCGACGCCCGCCCCGACCGGCCTGGGGGCCACCCAGAGCGAGCTGGAATGGGCCATCAACGCGTACACCCTCGTCTTCGCGGGTCTGCTCTTCTCCGCCGGTCTCCTCGGTGACCGGCTCGGGCGCAAGAAGGTCCTGCTCGGCGGCCTCCTCGTGTTCGGCGTCGGCTCGGCGCTCGCCGCCTCCTCCGGTTCCCCGGTCGAACTCATCTCGTTCCGTGCGGTGATGGGCCTCGGCGCCGCCTTCGTGATGCCGGCCACCCTCGCCGTCCTGATGAACGTCTTCGAGCGCGACGAGCAGCCGAAGGCGATCGGCATCTGGGCGGGCGGAGTGGGCCTGGCCATCGCCATCGGCCCGATCACCGGAGGGATCCTGCTGGACCACTTCTGGTGGGGCTCCGTCTTCCTGATCAACGTACCGATCGTGATCGTGGCGCTCGGCCTGATGGTCTGGCTCGTCCCCGACTCCCGCGACCCGAAGCCCGGCCGGATCGACCTGGTGGGCGTGGTCCTCTCCGTCATCGGCCTCGTCCTGCTCGTGTACGGCATCATCAAGGGCGGCCAGCTCGCCGACTTCACGGACGCCAAGGTCCTCGCGACCATCGGCGCCGGACTCGCCGTGCTCGTCGGCTTCGTGGTGTACGAGAAGCGCAGCGACCACCCGTCCATCGACGTCGACTACTTCAGGAACAAGGTCTTCTCCGCGGCGATCTCCGCCATCGCGCTGGTCTTCTTCGCGCTGATGGGCGTGACCTTCTTCTCGGTCTTCTACACCCAGAGCGTGCGCGGCTACTCGCCCCTGCAGACCGGACTGCTGATGCTGCCGCTGGCCGTCGCGCAGCTGGTCTTCGCGCCGCGCGCCCGGCTCGTCGTGGACCGCTTCGGCAACCGGGCCACCACGACCGGCGGCATGCTCATCATCGCCGCCATGCTGGCCGCGTTCGCCACGCTGGAGGCGGACACGCCGATCTGGCTCCTCGAGATCATCTTCTTCCTGATGGGCACCGGGATGGCGCACATCATGACGCCCACCAGCGTCGTGATCATGCAGGCGCTGCCCCGCGAGAAGGCCGGCTCCGCCTCCGCGCTGAGCAACACGTTCCGCCAGGTCGGCGGCGCCCTCGGCATCGCCGTGCTCGGCTCGGTCCTGTCCGCCGCGTACCGCTCGGGCATCGAGGACAAGCTGCCCGAGGCCGCCCGGCACGAGGCGGGCGAGTCCATCGAGGCGACGCTCGGCTTCGCGGCGAAGCTCGGCCCGAAGGGGGACGCCCTCGTCGGCCCGGCCAACGACGCCTTCCTGCACGCGATGCACGTGACGGCCCTGTGCGGCGCGGGAGTCGCCCTGGTGGGCGCGCTGGTCGTGTACCTGTTCCTGCCGGGCCGCACCCCGGACCCGGCGGGCAAGGGCGCGGAGATGGTCGGCGCCGACCACTGAGCCGGACACCGGCGCGTACGGGGGACGCGGCCCGCTCGGGAGGGCGGGCCGCGGAACCCCGCGCCGGCCGGGGACAATCGACCGTGGCACGGAGGCAGGACGGCGGCACCCGGCAGTACGGCGGCACGGTACGCGGCGGGACGGCACGGCACACGAGAGAGCGGAGCGGACACGTGGGCGGCGCGGAGCAGGAGGCGGGCGCGGCGGGACGGCGCGGGCCCGCCAGGGGCCGTCCGCGCAGCGAGGCGGTGGAGCGCTCGATCGTCGAGGGCGTCATGCGGCTGCTGGAGGAGGGTGTCCCGCTCGCGGACATCTCCATCGAACGGGTCGCGCGCATCGCCGGGGTCGGCAAGGCCACCATCTACCGGCGCTGGAGCGGCCGCGAGGAGCTCTTCTGCGACGTGATGCGCACCGCCGAGCCTCCCGACCCGGAACTCCCCGGCACGTCCATGCGCGACGATCTGGTCGTCCTGCTCGAATCGCTGCGGCAGCGCGGGCTGGCCAACCGCTCGTCGGTGATCCTGCACAACGTCTACGCGCAGATGAAGAGCAGCCCCAAGCTGTGGAAGGTCTACCACACGGCCGTCGTCGAACCGCGCCGCCTCAAGTCGCTCGACGTACTGCGGCGCGGCCAGGCGAACGGTGAGATCCGCGCGGACGTCGACATCGCACTGGCCAACGACCTCTTCATGGCCCCCATGCTCGTGCGCGCCGTCGTCCGCCCGGACGCCGACCTGGAGGAGGGACTGCCCGAACGGATCGTCGACACCGTCCTGGCGGGCCTCGGCCCCACCGTCCCTGAGCCGCAAGCGGTGAACTGCAAGCGGTGAACTGCGAGAGGTGACCTGCGAGCGGTGAACCGCGAGCGGCGCCGGGGAGAATGTGCGCGTTGCGTCACAGACCACCCCACTCGGCCCGCCGCCGGAACTCCGGACGCCTTCCCGCTCGTCCTCGTGCCCGTACGGCCGCGACGCTGCGGCGGGAACGATCGCGATCATCCCCTAGGGTCTTAGGCGCGGGGACGATGTGAACGGCAGTTGGTGAGGCGACGGTATGGCGCAGGCGTACATGACGGAGACGGGCAGCGGCGGCCAGGGGCCCGACCGCAGAGGAACCCGCATCCGCCGCCTGCTCACGCAACTCCGCACCGACCGGGGCATCTGGCGCCGGGGGATCGTCGTCGCCGCGTTCGCGCTCGTGCTCGCCCTGGTGATGGCGGTGCACGCGCAGATCCCGAACAGGTTCGGCAACCTCGGCAGCCTCCTGGAGACGTTCCTGCCCTGGCTGGGCCTCCTCGTTGCGGTGCTGCTCGTCCTCGCGCTGGTCCGCAGGTCCGCGACGGCGCTGATCGCCGTGCTGCTGCCCGCGATCATCTGGGTCAACCTCTTCGGCGGACTGCTCGTCGACCGCACGGGCTCCGGCGGCGACCTCACCGTCGCCACGCACAACGTCAACGCGGACAACCCCGACCCGGAGGGCACGGCCCGCGACGTGGCCGCCTCCGGCGCGGACGTGGTGGCCCTGGAGGAGCTGACCGCCTCGGCGGTCCCGGTCTACGAGAAGGCCCTCACCGCGACGTACCGGTACCACTCCGTCCAGGGCACGGTCGGCCTGTGGAGCAAGTACCCGCTGAGCGCGGCCGCCCCGGTCGACATCAAGCTCGGCTGGACGCGCGCGATGCGGGCGACGGTGACCGCGCCCGGCGGGAAACTCGCCGTGTACGTGGCGCACCTGCCCTCCGTTCGGGTGAAGATGAAGGCCGGTTTCACCGCGCGGCAGCGCGACAAGAGCGCCGACGCGCTCGGCGAGGCCATCGCCGACGAGAAGCTGACGGACATCGCCCTCCTCGGCGACCTGAACGGCACGATGAACGACCGCGCGCTGAACGCGGTCACCTCGCAGATGCGTTCCACGCAGGGCGCGGCGGGCAGCGGCTTCGGGTTCAGCTGGCCGGCGTCGTTCCCGATGGCGCGGATCGACCAGATCATGGTCAAGGGCCTGGAGCCGGTCACCTCCTGGACGCTCCCGGAGACGGGCAGCGACCATCTCCCGGTCGCCGCCCGCGTGAAGCTGTCGGCAACCACCTCGTAACCTCCGGGAATACCGGGACCGGGATACTTTGTTCCGTACTTGAACTTATTCCGTACGGAACACCGCTCATCCTTTGGAAGGTCCCTCATGCCCCTGGCCCTGCTCGCCCTCGCCGTGGGCGCCTTCGGCATCGGCACCACCGAGTTCGTGATGATGGGCCTGCTGCCCGACGTCGCGGACGACCTGGGGATCTCGATCCCCACCGCGGGCCACCTCGTCTCCGCGTACGCGATCGGTGTCGTCGTCGGCGCCCCGCTGCTCGCCGCGGTGACCGCGCGCATGGCCCGCCGCAAGGTCCTGATCGGGCTCATGGTGCTGTTCGTCGTGGGCAACGCGCTCTCGGCGTTCGCCCCCGACCACCACTCCCTGCTCGCGGCCCGCTTCCTGAGCGGTCTGCCGCACGGCGCGTTCTTCGGCGTCGGCGCCGTCGTCGCCACCGGCATGGTCCCCGCCGAGCGCAAGGCCAGGGCGGTCTCGCTGATGTTCCTCGGCCTGACGGTCGCGAACATCGCCGGCGTCCCCGTCGCGACCCTCATGGGCCAGCACCTCGGCTGGCGCGCCACCTTCCTGGGCGTCAGCGTGATCGGCGTGGCGGCCATCGTCTCCCTGGCCCTGCTCCTGCCGCGGACCTCCGGCCAGGACTCCGCCGCCACCGGGCTGCGCGGCGAACTCGCGGCCCTCAGGTCGCTCCCGGTCTGGCTGGCCCTCGGCACGACCGTCGCCGGCTTCGGCGCGCTCTTCTCGGCGTACAGCTACATCACGCCGATGCTGACGGACTCCGCCGGGTACGCCGACTCCAGCGTGACCCTGCTGCTCGCGCTGTTCGGCGTGGGCGCGACGGCGGGCAACCTGCTCGGCGGCCGCCTGGCGGACCGCTCGATGCGCGGCACCCTGTTCGGTGGCCTGGTCTCGCTGGTGGCGGTCCTGGCCCTGTTCCCGCTCATGATGAGCACGGCGTGGAGCGCGCCCTTGGCCGTGGTCCTGCTCGGCGCGGCGGCGTTCACGACCAGTTCCCCGCTCCTCCTCATGGTCATGGAGAAGGCGTCCTCGGCCCCGTCCCTGGCCTCCTCCGCCAACCAGGCGGCCTTCAACCTCGCGAACGCCGGCGGCGCCTGGATCGGCGGCCTGGCCCTGGCCGCCGGTCACGGCGTCACGTCCCCGGCCCTGGCGGGCGCGGCCCTCGCGGTCCTGGGCCTGGCGGTGGCGACGGTGGCCTACACCGTGGACCGCAACCGCGGCACGCTCCACCCCGGCCGCATAGTGGCGGCCCACACCCCGGCCACCGACAGAACCCCGACGACAGCCAGGAGCACCCGTTAGGGACGCGGGGAACGACGCGGCAACGGCTTCTCAGGGGCGCGGGGAACTGCGCGACCGGCCCCCACCGGCCTGCAGCAGGCGAACGAGCCGCCGCCGGGCAGAAAAAAAGAGGGCGCCCGGCGAACACCGGGCGCCCCTTCACGCGCAGGCCGTCACAACCGCTCGCGCCACTGGTTCGTGATCGGCAGCCGCCGGTCCTTGCCGAACCCCTTCGCCGAGATCTTCGTCCCCGGCGGATACTGCCGCCGCTTGTACTCGGCCGTGTCGACCATCCGCAGCGTCTTCGTGACGAGCTCCCGGTCGTACCCGGCGGCCACGATCGCGTCGGCGCCCGTGTCCCGGTCGACGTACAGCTCCAGGATCGCGTCCAGCACGGGATAGTCCGGCAGCGAGTCCGTGTCGACCTGCCCGGGCGCCAGCTCGGCACTCGGCGGCTTGGAGATGGAGTTCTCCGGGATCGGCGGCGTCTGCCCTCGCTCGGCCGCGGCCCGGTTGCGCCACTTCGCGAGCCGGAAGACCGACGTCTTGTACACGTCCTTGATCGGCCCGTACGCGCCCACCGAGTCGCCGTACAGCGTCGAGTACCCCACCGCCAGCTCGGACTTGTTGCCAGGCGCCAGCACGATGTGCCCCTCCTGGTTGGAGAGGGCCATCAGCAGGGTGCCGCGCAGCCGCGACTGCAGGTTCTCCTCGGCGAGACCGTGCAGTCCGAGCGACCCCATGTACGCGTCGAACATCGGCTCGATCGGTACGGTCCGGTAGTTGAGCCCGGTCCGCCGCGCCAGCTCGGCCGCGTCGCCCTTGGAGTGGTCCGAGGAGTACTTGGACGGCATCGACACGCCGTACACGTTCTGCGCGCCGAGCGCGTCGCAGGCGATCGCGGCGACGAGGGCGGAGTCGATACCGCCCGAGAGCCCGATCAGGACCGAGCGGAAACCGTTCTTCGCGGTGTACGCCCGCAGCCCCACGACGAGCGCGGAGTACACCTCCTCGTCGTCGTCGAGCCGCTCGGCGTACCCGCCGGAGAGCTCCGCCTCGTACGGCGGCAGCGGCTCGTCGGAGAGGACGAGGTGGTCGATGCGCAGACCGTCGTCCACCACACCCGACGGCGGCTCGGGAGCGGCGGCGGGCAGGTCCAGGTCCAGGACGACGCAGCCCTCGGAGAACTGGGGCGCCCGCGCGACGACCTCACCGTGCCGGTCGACGACGATCGAGTCGCCGTCGAAGACCAGCTCGTCCTGACCGCCGATCATGGCCAGGTAGGCGGTCGTGCAGCCGGCCTCCTGCGCGCGCTTGCGCACGAGGTCCAGCCGGGAGTCGTCCTTGTCGCGCTCGTACGGCGAGGCGTTGATCGAGATGAGCAGACCGGCCCCGGCCGAACGGGCCGCCGGGACACGGCCGCCGTCCTGCCAGAGGTCCTCGCAGATGGCGAGCGCGACGTCGATGCCGTGCACGCGTACGACCGGCAGGGTGTCACCGGGCATGAAGTAGCGGAACTCGTCGAAGACGCCGTAGTTCGGCAGGTGGTGCTTGGCGAAGGTGAGGACCACCTCGCCGCGGTGCAGCACCGCCGCCGCGTTCCGCGGGGCACCGGCCGGCTGGCCGTACTTGGGCTGGGCCTTCTCGGCACGGTCGAGGAAGCCGACGACGACCGGCAGCTCCCCGAACCCCTCGTCGGCGAGCCGGGCCGCGAGCGCGTGCAGGGCCGCGCGGGAGGCCTCCACGAAGGACGACCGCAGGGCCAGGTCCTCGACGGGATACCCGGTCAGCATCATCTCGGGGAACGCCACGAGGTGCGCCCCCTGCTCGGCGGAGTGCCGGGTCCAGCGGACGATCGCCTCGGCGTTCCCGGAGAGATCGCCGACGGTCGAGTCGATCTGATTCAGAGCGAGGCGTAGTTGAGGCACACCACCAGTGTAATCGTCAATGCGACGCGATGGCTGGCGGGGCGCCCCCGGAACGGCCGCCCCGCCCGAACCGCCTCGCCGGCGGCGCCCCGCCAGGGGCGCGGGCAGCGGCGCGACAAGCCCCCGCCGGCCCGCGGTCGAGGACGTACGCCGATCCCTCCTCGTCCCCCCCCGGCCGGCCCGCGGTCCAAGACATGCGCGAGCCGCCCCCCGCCCCCACCATGGTCAGCAATGACGACACCCCGCACCGCCACAGCGGCCACCCTCCTGACCCTGGCCGCTCTCACCTACTCCGCCTGGACCCTGGAGGCGGTCCTCGACACCGGCCTCCCCCCGGCCCACACGTACGTGAGCGAACTGGCCGCGACAAACCAGCCGTACGGCACCCTGTTCCGCACGACGGACCTGGCCGCGGGCCTGCTCGTCTGCGCCGCCGCCCTGACGGCGCCGCGGACCGGACTCCACGGGAGGAGCCCGTGGACACGGGTCGGCCGGGCCGGACTGCTCCTCTTCGGCGCGGCCACCGCGATCGACTCCCGCCTCCCCCTCAGCTGCACCCCCACCACCGACCCCGCCTGCGCCGCGAGGGAGACGGCGGGCCTGGTACCGCCGGCCCACACCGCGCACACCCTGAGCAGCACGCTCGCCCTGTGCGGCGTCCTCGTCGCCATGGTGGCCCTCACCCGCACCGCCCGCCGGTACGCGCCCACGTCCCCGCAGGCCCGCGCGAGCCTCGCCCTCGCGGTGCTGGAACCGGCGGCCACGGCCTGGACGCTCGCCGCGATCGCCGCGCTGGAGAGCGGCGGCCACGACGGCTGGGGCGTGGGCCTCGCCCAGCGTCTCCAGGTCGGCGTCATCGCGGTGTGGCTCGCCACACAGGCCGTGACCCTCCTACGGGCCGCCGCGGCCTCCCCACCACCCGACAGCCACGCCTCCGCCCCCGCTCCCGTCCCCACCCCCACCCCCACCCCCACCCCCACCCTTCAGGACAGCGGCACGCGCCCATGACCTTCGTCCGCGTGGGGGGAATCCCGCACCACATCCGTGTGGACGGGCCCCGGACCGGCTCCGGACCGGGCCCCGCCTGCCTTCTCAGCGTCGGCCTCGGCATGTCCTGGTTCGACTGGGACCCCGTCGTCCCGCTGCTCGCCCCGTACCGCACGGTCGTCCGGTTCGACCGGCCAGGTCTCGGACTCAGCGGCCCCGCGCCCGCGCACGCGTGGCCCACCCTCACCGGCGAGGCGCAGCGCATCGCGTGCGTGCTCGACGCCACCGGGATCGGCACACCGGTCACTGTGGTCGGCCACTCACTCGCCGGTCTCCACTGCGAGGCCTTCGCCCGGCTGTACCCGGAGCGGACGGCCGGGCTCGTCCTGGTCGACTCCGGCACCGAGGAGGACCCGCGCCCGAGAAGGGCCCCGGCCCTGCGGAACACGGCCACGCGCGCGTGCGGCACATTCCTGGCCGGCGCGGGCCTCCCACGGGCCCTCGGACCACTCCTGCGCCGTACCGCCGTCCGCGCCGGACGCCACATCGGACACCGGCCCGGACTCCGCAGCGGCGGTGACCCGGCCGCGTACGACCCGGCCGCGTACGACCCCGCCCCCTACGACCTGGTCCGGAGCGCCTACTCCACCAGCCGCTTCCTCCGGGCCGTCCTCGCCGAGAACGCGAGCTACCGGGACCAGGCCGCCGAGCTCGCCTCACTCCGGGAGCGGCTCGGGCTCGCCGCGCCGGTCACCGTGCTTGCCGCGTACGCGGGCGGCTCACGACGATGGCTCGACCGCCAGGAACGCCTCGCGGACCGGCTCGGCGGCACGTTCCGGACGGTGGCCCCGGCCGGGCACCTCGTCATGCTCGACCGCCCCGGGGACGTGGCGGACGCGGTCCTGGACACACCACGGCACCCGCCCCCCGCCACCGGCTGACCGACCGGCCCGGTGCCGGGTCAGTTCCGCGGCTCGGCGCCGCGCTTCGCCAGCAGGTCCGAGATCAGCTTCATCTCGGACTCCTGGGCCTGGACCATGCCCTGCGCGAGCCGTCGCTCCACACCGACCTGGCACCGCTCCACGCACCCCTTGGCCATGTGCACACCGCCCACGTGGTGGGCGTACATGAGCTGCAGATAGCGCACTTCGGCCGCCTTGCCGCCGAGCTTGCGCAGCGCGTCCAGCTCGGTGTCGGTCGCCATGCCGGGCATCAGCGCGCCGTCCTCGCCGGTCCCCATGCCGGCCATGCCCATCCACTCCATGGGCTCGTCGGCGGACACCTTGGGCAGCTCCCACAGGTCCAGCCAGCCGAGCATCATGCCGCGCTGGTTGGCCTGGGTCTGCGCGATGTCGTACGCGAGGCGGCGCACCTCCTCGTCGTCGGTGAGGTCGCGCACGATGTACGACATCTCGACGGCCTGCTGATGGTGCACGGACATGTCGCGCGCGAAGCCCGCGTCCGCGGAGTCGGCCGCGGGAGGCCTCATCCCGGAGTCGTCGCCGTCGGCGACCGCGTACGTGATCGCCCCGGCCGCCACGAGGACGGCCGCGGCGGCTCCGCCGATCCAGCCCGCGGTCCTGGTCCCGGTCACTTCGACAGACCGTTGGTGCAGGCGGCTCCCGGCTCCGGTGTCTGCTTGCCCTGGACGTACGTCTCGAAGAACGTGGCCACGTCCGGGTCGCTCGCCGCCTTCACGGTCCGCTGGTGCCCCCACGCGGAGAGCATGATCGGGTCCTGCTGGTCCTCGACGGGGCTCATCAGCGAGTACGGCGTCTTCCTGACCTTCTCGGCGAGCGCCTTCACGTCGGCGTCCGGGGCCTTGCTGTTGTACGTCACCCAGACCGCGCCGTGCTCCAGCGAGTGCACGGCGTTCTCGTTCTTGATCGCCTTGTCGTAGACGTCGCCGTTGCAGTTCATCCAGACCTGGTTGTGGTCACCGCCGACCGGCGGCTCCATCGGGTACTTCACGTCCTTGGCGACGTGGTTCTGGGTGAGCTTCGTACTCCACTTCCTCACCCCGTCCTTGCCCGTGACGAACTTCCCCGAGGCCGCCTTCGAGTCGCTCGCCGCGCTGTCGTCGGAGGAGTCGGACTGCGACGTGATCAGGAACGCGCCACCGGCGACGAGACCGGCGACGACGATCGCGCTGGCGGTGATCGTGAGGATCCGGTTGCGGCGCTCGCGGGACTGCTCGGCGCGCCGCATCTCCTCTATCCGCGCCTTGCGCGACGTGGTGTCTGTCTTCTTGGCGGAACCCATGGGGTGGTCCTTCTGGGGGAAAGGGGCAGTGGAGTGGTCAGCTGATCGTAATGGGGGAGGAGCGGATGTAGGCCAGAAGCCCACGGGATTGGCCGAATGGCCAGGGCCCCGGCGGATAATTTGAACGAGAGATGCGCATTATTTACGCTGCTGGTATGCGGCTGTTGCGATCGACCGACCTGGCTCTGCGCGTCCTGATGCGGCTCGCCGTCGCCGACGGGACGACGACGCCGACCACCCGTGATGTCGCGGCCGCCATGGAGGTGCCGTACACGCACGCCGCGAAAGTGGTCGCCGAGCTGCAGCACCTCGGGCTCCTCGCCGCGCGGCGGGGGCGGGGCGGCGGTCTCACGCTCACCGAAGCGGGGCGTACGGCCTCGGTCGGAGCGGTCGTGCGGGCCTTCGAGGGGGAGGGGGACGTTGTCGACTGCGACGGTGCCGCGCCCTGCCCGCTGAGTTCGGGATGCCGACTGAGGGCCGCCCTGCGGCGGGCCCAGGAGGCGTTCTACGTCTCGCTGGACCCGCTGACGGTGGAGGACATGGTGGCCGCCCCGACGGGGCCGCTGCTGCTGGGCATCACCATGAGGTAGGCCCGGCCCGGGGGTTTGGTCGCGGCCGGGGCCAGGGCCGGGACGGGGTGCTGCCCTGACAGGGCTGCTTCTCTCAGTCCTGGGCGAGCCAGAGGTCCGGGCCGAAGACCTCGTAGTGGATGTCGGCCGGCGCCAGGCCCTTCTCCAGGAGCTGGGTGCGTACGGCCCGCATGAAGGGGAGGGGGCCGCACAGGTACGCGCGCGTGCCCGACGCGAGCGGCACTCCGGAGAGGTCGACCAGACCGGTGCGGTCGGCCGGGTGCCCCGGCTGCGGCCGCTCGTACCAGAAGTGCGCCGCCGCGTCGGCGAGCTTCGCCGTGTACGCCTCGTGCTCCTTCCGCAGCGCGTGCCCGGCGGGGGAGCGGTCGGCGTGGACCACGGTCACCGGGGCGCTGTGCGCGTTCGCCACGAGCTGCTCCAGCATGGCGATCATCGGCGTCACGCCGATGCCGGCGGAGGCGAGCAGCACCGGTGTCCGGTCCCCGGCGTCGAGCACGAGATCGCCGTACGGGGCGGACAGTTCGAGCGTGCTCCCGACGTGCACACGCGCGTGGAGGTGGTGGGAGACCTCCCCGTCGGGGGCTCCGCCGCCGTGCACCCGCTTCACCCCGATCCGGCGCACGGCGGAACCGGGCGCGCCGATCAGGCTGTACTGGCGCGTCTGGTGCGCCCCGTCCGGCAGTTCGACGCGTACGGAGACGTACTGGCCGGGCCGGAAGGCGGGTGCCGGGGCGCCGTCGGCCGGGCGGACGAGGAAGGTCGTCACGTCGGCGGTCTCCTCGACGCGCCCGACGACCTTCCAGGTGCGCCGGCCACCCGGACCGGCCGCCTCGGCGGCCGCGTACAGCCGCTTCTCGATGGCGACGAGGGCGTTCGCCATCAGCCAGTACACCTCGGTCCAGGCGGCGGCCACCGGCGGCGTGATCGCCTCGCCGAGCACGTCGGCGACGGCGGCGAAGAGGTACGTGTGGACGACCGGGTACTGCTCGGGGGCGATGCCGAGGGAGGCGTGCTTGTGCGCGATGCGGTTCAGCATCGTGTCGGGCCGTACGTCCGGCCGTTCGACGAGCTGGGTGGCGAAGGCGGCGAAGGCGCCCGCCAGGGCCCGGCGCTGGACGCCGGAGGACTGGTTGCCCCGGTTGAAGAGGTCGCGCAGCAGCTCGGGGTGGGCCGAGAAGAGGCCCGCGTAGAAGCGGTCGCTTATCTCCGGCAGGGCCCCGCCGACGGCGGGAAGAGTGGCGCGGATGGTGGCGGCGGACTGCTCGGACAGCATCGGGGCTCCTCGGCTCGGCTGACGGCACCGTATTGAAACTTGCATCTGAAATGCAAGTTATAGAGTGTGCGGGAAGCGTGGGGGAGGGGACGGGGAGAAGGCGGGGAGAGGGGGACGAGGGAGGAGGAGGCGGGGAGGCGGCGGTGGTCGGCCATTTCATGTGCGGCGCCCAGGGGGCAAGATGGGCGTCGGAGCAGTACATGCGCCGTACGTGAGGCGTTCGGGCGGAGGTCGGCCGGAGGATCGGGGCCCGCAACGCGCATGAAATGCTGTTGTGGTGTGATGCACAGGTGCCCGACCGCCTCCCTGGGACGGGAGCAGGCGGCCTGACCAGCAAGATTGGGTGGAAGCGGAAGATGGACAAGCAGCAGGAGTTCGTGCTCCGTACGTTGGAGGAGCGCGACATCCGTTTCGTACGCCTGTGGTTCACGGACGTGCTGGGCTTCCTCAAGTCCGTGGCCGTGGCCCCGGCCGAGCTGGAACAGGCCTTCGACGAGGGCATCGGCTTCGACGGATCGGCCATCGAGGGCTTCGCCCGCGTCTACGAGTCCGACATGATCGCCAAGCCGGACCCGTCGACCTTCCAGGTCCTGCCGTGGCGGGCCGAGGCCCCCGGTACCGCCAGGATGTTCTGCGACATCCTGATGCCGGACGGCTCACCGTCCTTCGCGGACCCGCGGTACGTGCTGAAGCGGGCGCTGGCCAAGGCCTCCGACCTGGGCTTCACCTTCTACACGCACCCGGAGATCGAGTTCTTCCTGCTGAAGGACAAGCCGACGGACGGCTCGCGCCCGACCCCGGCCGACAACTCCGGCTACTTCGACCACACCCCGCACAACGTCGGCATGGACTTCCGCCGCCAGGCGATCACCATGCTGGAGTCGATGGGCATCTCGGTCGAGTTCTCGCACCACGAGGGCGCCCCGGGCCAGCAGGAGATCGACCTGCGGTACGCGGACGCGCTCTCCACGGCCGACAACATCATGACGTTCCGCCTGGTCATGAAGCAGGTGGCGCTGGAGCAGAACATCCAGGCGACGTTCATGCCGAAGCCGTTCAGTGAGCACCCGGGCTCGGGCATGCACACGCACCTCTCGCTCTTCGAGGGCGACCGCAACGCGTTCTACGAGTCGGGCAGCGAGTACCAGCTGTCCAAGGTCGGCCGCTCCTTCATCGCGGGCCTGCTGAAGCACTCGGCGGAGATCGCCGCGATCACCAACCAGTGGGTCAACTCGTACAAGCGCATCTGGGGCGGCTCCGAGCGCACCGCGGGCGCCGGCGGTGAGGCTCCCTCGTACATCTGCTGGGGCCACAACAACCGCTCGGCACTGGTGCGCGTCCCGATGTACAAGCCCGGCAAGACGGGCTCGGCGCGGGTGGAGGTGCGCTCCCTCGACTCGGGCGCGAACCCCTACCTGGCGTACGCGGTCCTGCTGGCCGCCGGCCTCAAGGGCATCGAAGAGGGCTACGAGCTGCCGCCGGGCGCCGACGACGACGTCTGGGCCCTGCGGGACGCGGAGCGCCGCGCGATGGGCATCGAGCCGCTGCCGCAGAACCTGGGCGAGTCGCTGACGCTGATGGAGCGCAGCGAGCTGGTCGCCGAGACGCTCGGCGAGCACGTCTTCGACTTCTTCCTGCGCAACAAGCGCCAGGAGTGGGAGGAGTACCGCTCCGAGGTGACGGCCTTCGAACTGCGGAAGAACCTGCCGGTGCTGTAGGGGCGGGTCGGCGGGGGTTTCCCGCTGCAACGGCATGTGAGGCCGACGGTCAGTGACCGTCGGCCCCACAGCTTTTCACTGCCCTTGGGCCGTCTCTGGGCCGTCACGCCTTCAACTCTTAACCTTTTTGGATGCCCGTTGTGTCCTGCAGTACTCCGCGACGGCCGTCCCGCTCTTGTATGACAAGTGTTGGGCCTCGCTCCTCAACTGCGAGGTACCAAGTACCCGGAGCGACCGTGAACACGGGAACTGCAGAGCCATCCTCAGAAAATGCTGAACGCTCTACTGGTACGGCAAGCCAGAAGGGTGAGAACGTATCGACTGGTGCCTGGCTAAGCTCGACCCAAGGGTCCCACCGCCCGATCAGCCGCTGCACACCAGCAAGATCGTGTTACGAGTTCTTAGTGCCGCCTCCTGCTGCTTGTAGGAGCCCACCTCACCGTACAAAACAGGTGGTCAAGCGGGGTAGATGACCTTGCTCCTGTTGCGTCAGAACGAGTATGAGACTCGGTATGCAGAGGGACCCGGACAGTTTGTCCGGGTCCCTGATCCGAGAGTTACGGGGTCTCAGATGACTAACCGAAGCCCGCGCGAGAGCGGTTTGGAGTAAAAACTCACTCGTGGGCAGCATGATCTCGAAGGCCAGCCGCCAGTTAGTGGATGAACTCCATTTGCGGAAAAGTCATGGGCACTTACTCACTTACCCTCCCTCTGGTTGGCGCTGAGTTGCTCATTCCGCATGCGATAAATGGCCCTGTCGAGTTTCTCTTCAAGTGTGTGAATATGCCTGTCAAGTTCAGCTAGATGCACTTGGGATGAGCCATCTTCGCGCTCTTTCATTACTGATAGCGAGGCGCGCCGATTCCTCAGAGTTTTGATCTCATCCTCAAGGGCACTTAGGTGTAGCCAAGCTTGTGACACCTCATGCGGTGCTGCGAAATCATCTCGAGCGTCACGGCCGAATTGACGTTTCCGCTTGTCTTGCACCATGGAATACGCGAGCTGCCAGTCCCCGAGGGGCATATGTAGAATTACGTCATTGCCAGACAGTCTGGGATTCTTGGTTATATGGTTGACGATGCGTTCGACGTCGTCGATTATCCTCCAGTGTCGACGCTGTCGCGCCAGGCTTTGCTCTGCGACTTCCTCGGGAGTCATATCTATGTACTCGCGAAGTGTGCTCACCATTTCGATGTACTGAGATTCAGGGATCTCGTAGCGATAGATATCTTCCGCGCCTACTCGGAGAGGAGGGTTTTCGGCCTCGGCGACAGTTGATTCGCTAATCGCGGCGCCGAGCTCCCTCTTCGCTATCTGCAAAAATCTTCCAAGCTGTGTCACCATGAAATCAGCGTTGCACCTTTTCCTGAACTCGGATAGCAGCTCAGGGCGTGCTCCAACGATTAGATCGGACTCCTTCCTGACCCAGTCTTCTTTGGTGTCGTTCGTGATGAAGAGAACCGAGTGTGAACCTTCCTTGCAGTCACGAAGTAGCTGCTCCCATATGAAGAAATCACCGTGAGCATTCTCAGGTTTGGCGGCATCCATATAGCCGGGGGGAACTCCATCTGCGGCGCGCCGCTGGAACTCAGTTACGAGCTGGGAAGCTTCTCCATCTTCGAATCCTGAACCGGTTCTCTCGTCAAAGATCTCACCTAGTCTGGCCAAAATTGGATCGGAGTTCACAACAGTTTCAAGGGACAGGTCAAATGTGTCCCGGTGCATTTCTATTTCAGCTCGAACGTCAGCGAATGCCTTACTGATTGGGGCGGTGAGTTTATTTCTTTCCTCGCCGCTGAGAGAGCACCTTTTTGCGAAAGTATTAACCTCTTGAAGTACCTTGCGTTCGTGCGCTTCAAGTGCTGCCGAGGTTGTCTTGTATAGTCCTAGATGATCTTTTACGGCGGATATGCGGCGGGCGTAGTACTCCGATGCGACTTGATGCGTGACCCATAGTCGATCCTTGAGAAGATAAAGGACGCTCAGTAGCTCATCGCGGGATTTGGGTGTGAATCGATATAGTTCGAGTAGGACATTAGTGTCGACGGATATTCGATAGTTATGCACTGCGTGTTCGTATTCTGCTGGTGGGCGACGCCAGAATCCGTCAAACGCACGCAAGAAAGTGGACAAACCAACCCCCTGGTAAGGCTTACAGTCGTAGACTAGTAACGACTCGCCGGTTTGTGAGGGCTTTCGACCAAACCACGAGCAAGAGGGTCGCTGGCTGGAGCAGACCATGAGGTCGCCGGGCCGTCTGTGGGCCGTCGAAGGGTGGCCCACAGTGACCAACAACGACCGATGATGACTGCTCGACCACAGGCCGGCGTTGTGCCTACGTCGATGGCGTGAGGTCGCTCCGGACCGATGTCACTTCCTGCGCAACAAGCGCCAGGAGTGGGAGGAGTACCGCTCCGAGGTCACGGCGTTCGAGCTGAGGAAGAACCTGCCGGTGCTGTAGGGGCGGGTCGGCGGGGGTTCCGCCGGTCTGGTCGCGGGGGCCGGCGGTCGTGGACCGTCGGCCCCGACGGCGTTTCGGCGTCCCCGGATCCCGTCGCCGGCTCCATGCGAAGATCTACAGGCCCTTTCGGGCTCCGCCCCGCCGCAGTGACGATTCCTCGGAGAGCCCATGCGCCGCGCCCATCTCTTTTCCGTTGCCGTCCTCCTGCTCTGCACCGCCTGCTCCAGCGGTTCGGAGGGAGAGGAGAAGAGAACCGTGGACCACGGGGCGGCCGTGCGCGCCGCGATAGGGAGGACGAGCGCGGACAGCGCCCGCCTGGCCGAGACGATCGAGATGCGGTCCACGGACAGTCCCACGACGTACGTGTTCACGATCGCCGGCGCCTTCGACCTGGCGGGTGACCGGGGCCGGCTCACGGTGGGTCTCAAGGACAGCGGCATGGACCCCGTCGAGGAGGTCTTCGTCGGCGACACCGTCTATGTGCGGGGCTCGCGGGCGGTGGACGAGGGCACATGGGCCTCGGCCGTCCGGAGCGAGGCCCTGACCCGCTACTTCCTGCGGGCGCCGCTGAACGACCCCGAGCACCTGCTCCGTCAGATGAAGGCGATGCGGCAGGTGACGAAGGAGGGCCAGGAGCAGGTGAACGACGCCCCCGCGGTGCACTACCGGGGCACGATCGACCATGCCACCGCGACGCTCCGGATGACGACGAAGACGAAACAGGGACTGGACGACGTACGCGAGCAACTGGGCGAGGACGTGCCCGTCTACGCGGACGTGTGGGTCGACGGGAAGGGGCGCGCCGTGCAGGCCCGGCTGTCCTACTTCGGCGGCATGAAGGCCGTGACGACGATGACACTGTCGGACTTCGGGACGCCGGTGAAGGCCGAGGCGCCACCGGCCGGGCAGGTCGTCCCCGTGACGGCGGGCGAGGACGTCCTGCTGGCCTGAGCGGGGCGGAACGGACGTCCTCCGCACGCATTTGCGTCGGTGTGACCGAGTGTCACCTCTCGCCGAGGGATGCCTGGCGGGCACGGAACTCCTCGAACGCCGCCTTCTGCTTCGGATCCATGAAGCCCTGACGGACATGGCGGGCCTTCTCCTGGAGCCAGTGCGCCTCGTCGGGGTCCAGGAGCTCCGCGACCACCACGCCTTCGCGGGCGACCGCCGTGCGCCCTCCCACGCGACGCCGAAGGAGCGTGAACGCCCCGAACTCCGCCGGGTGGGCCAGTTCCGGCTCCTTCGAGACAGCCCCGTTCTCGGCACCGACGTCCCTCGTCGCGTAGGCGGTGGGGGCCCAGTGCTCCCAGAGCGCCAGCGTGGCCGCGGGCACCAGCACCACGCGTTCCGCCTTTTCACGCCCTTCCCACATGAACGTGACCGTGACGGGCTCCCCGACCGCCTCGGCCAGTCCGAGCACCCTCTCCACCTCGTCGTCGACCGGGTAACCCACCACTGCATCGATCTGAATGCCCATGGCGCCCGAGGCTACCGGCCACTTCTGACAGTCGGCCCAGGGTTCCTGAGCCACGCGAGCCACGCGGAGGCGTGCGGCATCCACGCACCGGTTCGCGCCCTGTCCGACGGCACGGCCGGGGCGATCGTCGTCGCGCCGGGCGGGCCGCGGCGGACGGGATCCTCCGTGCGCTCACGGCGCGGACCCGGCAGATGCGGCTGGTTCTCGCGCCGTCCACTCCGGAGATCCTCGACGCGACTCTCGACGTACGAGCGCGGTACGTGTCGCTCGCCGCCGAGTACGACTCCGGCTCCAGCTCCGGCTCCTGCGGCGCGCGCTGTCGACCACCCGTACGCGGGCCCGGCGTACGGGTCACGCGGTGGACGGTAAGGGTAACCGTCCGTGACCATAGGTGACTTGGTGGAGTTGGTGGGTGTGGGTCGACGGAGGGGCTGGGATGGCGGACGGCGTGGGTGGGGCGGGTGCCCCGGGGTGCGGTGGCGGTAGCGGTAGCGGCGAGCCGGAGGTGTCCGACAGCCTCAAGACGTTCGGCGAGGTGGTCAAGGCATTCCGGAAGCGGGCGGGGCTGACGCAGGAGGAGTTCGCGCCCAGAGTGCGGTACTCGCTGCCGACCGTGGCCTCCATCGAGCAGGGGCGCCGCTTTCCGCCGCCGGATTTCGTCGAGCGGGCGGAGGAGGTGCTCGACGCGTTCGGGGCGCTGCGGGGGGCCGCCCGGCATGTGTCCCGGCGGCCCGGGCTGGCGAGTTGGTTCCGTCAGTGGGCGCGGTTCGAGGCCGATGCGGTGAGCCTGTACACCTACGAGTGCCGGGTGGTACCTGGCTTGTTGCAGACGGAAGGGTACGCGCGAGCGGTGTCTTTCAGCGTGCCGCCGCTTCCCGCCGCGGAGGAGATGGACGAGCGCATCGCGGCCCGCATGGCTCGGCACGAATTGCTGGCGACGAGCCGCAGGCCCCCGACGGCGTTCAGTTTCATCGTGGAGCAGGCGGTCCTGGAGCGGCATACGGGCGGCGCGGAGGTCACGCAGGAGCTGTACGACCACCTGCTCGACCTGATCGGACGGCACTGGAACGTGGAGTTCCAACTCATGCCGCTGCGGCAGCCGGTGCACGCAGGACTGGACGGGCCGATGCGCTTGGCGGAGACCCCGGACAACCGGTGGTTCGGGTACTCCGAAGGACAGGAGAACGGGCGGCTCATCACCGCACCGGAAGAGATCAGCCGACTCCATCAGCGCTATGCCAAGATGCGTTCACAGGCCCTGACGCCCGAGGACTCGCTGGGCCTGCTGCGGCGAATGCGAGGAGCGCTATGAACACGTCCGGCCTGGCCTGGTTCAAGAGCAGTTACAGCGGCTCGCAGGGCGACGACTGCGTCGAAGTGGCCCTGTCCTGGCGCAAGTCCAGTCGCAGCGGCAGCGGCAGCGGCAGCGGCAGCGGCAGCGGCGACTGCGTCGAGGTGGCCGCCCGGTCCGGCGCCGTCCACGTCCGTGACTCCAAAGCGCGGCGCGGGCCCCAACTCGCCGTCTCCCCAGGCGCATGGGCCGGTTTCCTAGCGTACGCAACCCGTCGCTGATGTCGGTCGTCCTACAGGTATAAGAACGTTGCGCACGGGCACGTTGACACCCGTGGGGACATAGGGGGCAGAGGTTCGGGGGAAGGTACTGTGTTCGAGGCTTGAACGGTCCACCGGGTGAACCGCGGTGGCCATCGCGACGGACACTCCGTCCGTCCGAGCCGCCTGCACGCGACCTCTGAGAGTGAAGCTGATGAACGTGTCGACCGGCGGCAGACGGCTGCGGAGCCGCGCCACCACAGCGACCCTTGTCCTCGCCATCTCCCTGATGTCCGGGATGTTCGTGATGCCCGGGCCGAGTTACGCCGCTCCGGGTGAACCCGACCCGCGGGGCAGGTCCGTCGAGGAGATCCACGCCGAACTGGAGGGCCTCTACCGCACGGCGGAGGTGGCCACCGAGGCATACAACGCCGCGAACGAGAAGGCCACCAAGCAGGAGAAGCGGCTGAAGTCCCTCCGCAAGGGCCTGGCCCGTGCCGAGGACCGGGTGGACGAGCTGCAGGAGCTGTCGGGCGCGGCGGCCCGTACGCAGTACCGCGGGGGCAGCCTCGCCGCCACGGGCATCCAGTTGCTGCTCGGCGACCACCCCGACCAGGCCCTGAACGATGCGTCCCAGGCCCGGCAGGCACTGCGGAGCCTGGTCAACGTGGCCGAGACCCAGAAGACCGCCCGCGCGGAACTGGACCGGCAGACCGACAGCGCCGAGAAGGAGCTGGAAAAGCTCGAGGACAGCCGCGCGGACAAGGCCGAGTCGAAGAAGAAGATCGAGGGGAAGATCGCCGAGGCCGAACAGGTCGAGGCGGGACTCAAGGCGGACGAGGCCCGCAGGCTCGCCCGGCTGGAGAAGGACAAGGCCAAGGAGGCCGAGGCCCGCTGGACGGGCTCCGGCGCGGGCGGCGGCACCTCGACCGGGACCGGCGCGGGCGGCTCCGGGGCCGGTGGCTCCGACAACAACGGCGGTGGCGGCGGCGGTGGCGGCTCGGTCGGCGGCGGCACGCAGGCGACCGGGGCGGCGGCGCAGGCCGTCTCCTTCGCCATGGCGCAGATCGGCAAACCGTACGGCTGGGGCGCCGTGGGCCCCTCGGCGTACGACTGCTCGGGACTCACCTCCGTGGCGTGGGCGCGGGCGGGGCACCCCATCCCCCGTACGTCGCAGGCGCAGTGGGCGGGACTGACCCGGGTGAGTCTGTCCTCCGCGCGGCCCGGGGACCTGATCATCTACTTCAACGACGCCACGCACGTGGGCATGTACATCGGGGGCGGGAAGATCGTCCACGCACCGCGGCCCGGACGTACGATCACGACCGCGCCGGCCGCCTCCATGTCCATCCTCGGTGTCGTCCGACCTGGAGCCTGAGCGGATGCCCCACTCGTCGTCCCCCTCGCCGTCCCCTTCGTCGTCCTCATCGGCGTTCAACTCGCCGGTCCCCCGCCACCAGGGGAACCTGCCCGTGCTCAGCGCACCGCCGCTGATCCGTCTCGACGCCTACGTGGCCGAGGACGGGTCGACGGTGGTCAACGGCCATCTGCTGCAGATGGGCGGCACCCGGCCGCCGAACGAGGCGATCCTCGACGCCGTCGCCATGTTCGCCCGGACCCTGGGCGCGCCGGTGGCGGCCACCGTCATCGACCGGACCGTGATGCAGGTGGCCCGCGTGCGGGTGTACCCCGACGGGTCGAGCCGGACCATCGCCGACGAGGACGACCTGCCGCCCGGGCACGAGCGCACCGCCGCGGAGGAGGCGGCGTTCCCCCCGCTCGCCCGGGTCGAGCGGGTCATCCAGCACGCGCAGCGCGAGGAGCTGCACGCGGCGTTCGTCCTCGCCAGCGCGCTGCGGGAGCACCTCACGCTGCGCAGGGGCGCGGAGGACGAACTCTCCCTGGAGGCACGGGCGATCGAGGCGTACCTCGCGTACCTGCGCGGTGACTACACCCTCTCCATCACCCTCGCGCTGACCGTCGCACGCATCCGCTGCCGCACCGACCTGAACCGGGCGGCGCCCGACGTGGCCCGTGCCACGGCGGCGTGGCAGCGACTGGAGGACCAGGCACAGGTGGCCACCCGGGGACAGGAGTTGCTGCGCATGTGGGAGCAACTGTCGGCCGGCGGCCTGCTGCTGGAACCGTCCCACCAGGCCATGGCCCGCGCCGTCCAGGGCCGGCTCGCACAGGGCGGGAGTTCCGTGCGGGCGCCGTCCGCGGTTCCCGCCCTGCCCCCGGGGCAGGGGCGGGGCACGGGACAGGCGCCGACGACCGCCGGTCCGGGTGTGCTCGCTCCCGAGGACCAGCCGCTCAGGCCCGCGCGACGCGGGATGCGGCGCTTCACCCGGTGGCCCGGCCGGTCCGCCGGGGCGGCTTCCTAGCCCGACCCCGCCGACCCCGCCGCCCCCCGACCCCGGCCCCCGGCCCGTCGGTCCGGACGGGCCCGCTCCGCTACTGCTGTGCCGCCAGTTCGGCCATCAGCCGGTGCAGGGGCTTCGCGGCGCGTTCGCGGTACTCCTGGACGGCCCACCCGTTGCCGTCCGGGTCGGTGAAGTGCATGAACGTGCCGCCGTCCTGGGGCGCGTACTGGACGGGCTCGCTGATCTCCAGACCCCGCGCGGTCAGCTCCTCGTACGCCGCCTTGGCGTCCGCGACCACCAGCTGCAGACCGTGGTACGTGCCCGGCTGCGATGTCCCCGTCGGGCTCGGCACGCCCTGGGCGAGCGCGATCGAACACCCCGAGCCGGGCGGTGTGAGCTGCACCACGCGCGAGCCCGGCATCACCTCCGAGTCGAGGTCGACGTGGAAACCGACCTTGTCCTGGTAGAAGGCCTTCGCCCGGTCGATGTCGGTGACCGGCAGCATGATCACTTCAAGGGCCATGTCCATGGAACGACTCCTTCGTCGTAAGGAAGCAAACGGCTCCCCCCACCGAAACGGAAAACGGCCCCGGGCGCCACCGAGTCGACGAAGACCGTCCATGCGCTTCCCCCGCCCTCTCCGGTTAGGCTCATGGCCGTACGACCTTGATCGATCGCGTGGGACGACGGAGGCCTGGGATGACGGTGCCGGGGCGCAGGAGCAGTACCTTCTCGCGGCTGCTGCGGCACGGTTTCACCGATCCGTCGGCCGCCGAGCGGCTGCTCGACAGCCCGGAGCTCGCGGCGGTGACGAACGACCCGGTGCTGCTCGACGCGCTCGGCGCCACCGCCGACCCGGACCTGGCGCTGCTCGGGCTCGTCCGGATCGTCGAGGCGCAGGAGGACGACGCGGGGCGGCGCGAACTGCTCGACACGCTGATCGCGTCGAAGCCGCTGCGCGACCGGCTGCTCGGGGTGCTGGGGGCCTCCGACGCGCTCGGCGACCACCTCGCGCGCCACCCGCTCGACTGGCAGGCCCTCGTGACGTACGAGCCGCAGGACCTGCACCCCGGGGTCGCGGAGTTCGAGCGCGGGCTCGCCGAGGCCTGCGACCCGGTGTCGCTGCGGGTCGCCTACCGGCGGTGCCTGCTGTCCATCTCCGCCCGTGACGTGTGCGGCACCACCGACATCGCACAGGTCGCCGCGGAGCTCGCCGACCTCGCGACCGCCACGCTGCGGGCCGCGCTCTCCCTCGCACAGGCGGCCGCGCCCGAGGACGCCGCGATGTGCCGGCTCGCGGTGATCGCGATGGGCAAGTGCGGCGGCCACGAGCTGAACTACGTGTCCGACGTCGACGTCATCTTCGTCGGAGAGGCCGTGGACGGCGCCGACGAGGCCAAGGCGCTGCGGGCCGCCACCCGGCTCGCGGCCCATCTGATGCGTATCTGCTCCGAGACCACCGTCGAGGGATCCATCTGGCCCGTCGACGCCAACCTGCGCCCCGAGGGACGCAACGGGCCGCTCGTGCGGACGCTCAGCAGTCACCTCGCCTACTACCGGCGGTGGGCCAAGACCTGGGAGTTCCAGGCCCTGCTGAAGGCCCGGCCCGTCGCGGGCGACGCCGAGCTGGGCCAGGAGTACGTCGACACGCTGGCGCCGCTCGTGTGGCAGGTCGCCGAGCGGGAGAACTTCGTCACCGACGTGCAGCGGATGCGGCGGCGCGTGGTCGAGAACATTCCGCCCGCCGAGGTCGAGCGGGAGCTGAAGCTCGGGCCCGGTGGACTGCGGGACGTCGAGTTCGCGGTGCAGATGCTGCAGTTGGTGCACGGCCGCGTCGACACGTCACTGCGCAGCGGGACCACGCTCGACGCCCTGAAGGCACTGGCCGCGGGCGGGTACGTGGGACGCGCCGACGCCGTCGAGTTCGACGAGGCCTACCGGTTCCTGCGGTCCATGGAGCACCGCATACAGCTCTTCCGGCTGCGGCGCACCCACCTCGTGCCCGAGGACGGGGCGGACCTGCGGCGTCTGGGGCGCTCGCTCGGCCTGCGCAACGATCCCGTCACCTCGCTGAACCGGGAGTGGAAGCGCCACGCCGGTGTCGTACGGCGCCTGCACGAGAAACTCTTCTACCGGCCGCTGCTCGACGCCGTCGCCCAGCTCGCGCCCGGCGAGAGCCGGCTGAGCCCCGGCGCGGCGCGGGAACGGCTGGTCGCGCTCGGTTACGCGGACCCCGCCGCCGCGTTGCGCCACCTGGAGGCGCTGGCCTCCGGCGTCTCCCGCAAGGCCGCCATCCAGCGGACCCTGCTGCCCGTCCTGCTGGGCTGGTTCGCCGACTCCGCCGACCCCGACGCGGGGCTGCTCAACTTCCGCAAGGTCTCCGACGCGCTGGGGAAGACCCCCTGGTACCTGCGGCTGCTGCGGGACGAGGGGGCCGCCGCCGAGAACCTCGCCCGGGTCCTGTCCGCCGGACGGCTCGCCCCCGACCTGCTCATGCGGGCGCCCGAAGCCGTGGCCCTGCTCGGCAACGGCACCGGCGGCGGGCTCGTCACCCGTACCAGGGCCCACCTGGAGCAGGAGATCCTCTCCGCGGTGGGACGGGCCGGCACGGGGGAGGCCGCGGTCACCGCGGCGCGCGGCGTACGGCGGCGGGAGCTGTTCCGTACGGCCGCCATCGACATCGTCGGCTCGTACGGCACCGAGGAGACGCCCGCCAACGCCGACCAGGGCGCGCTGGTGGACCTCGTCGGCGGCGCCATCTCGGACCTCACCGCGGCGACGCTCGCCGGCACCCTGCGGGCCGTCGTCCGGGACGGCTGGGGCGAGGAGCTGCCCACCCGCTTCACCGTCATCGGCATGGGACGGTTCGGCGGCCACGAGATGGGTTACGGGTCCGACGCGGACGTGCTCTTCGTGCACCAGCCCCGGGCGGGCGTGGCCGAGGAGGAGGCCGCCCGCGCCGCGGGCGCCGTCGTCTCCGAGATGCGGCGGCTGCTGCAGATCCCCAGCGCCGACCCGCCGCTGCTGATCGACGCCGACCTGCGGCCCGAGGGCAAGTCCGGGCCGCTCGTACGGACGTTGAAGTCGTACGAGGCCTACTACCGCCGGTGGTCGCTGGGTTGGGAGTCGCAGGCGCTGCTGCGGGCCGAAGTCGTCGCGGGGGACCCAGAGTTGGGGGCGCAGTTCCTCGAACTCGCCGATCCGCTGCGGTATCCGGCGGACGGGCTCGGGGAGGACGCCGTGCGGGAGATCCGCCGGCTGAAGGCGCGGATGGAGTCCGAGCGGATGCCCCGCGGGGCCGACCCGACGCTGCACACCAAGCTCGGGCGGGGCGGGCTGTCCGACGTGGAGTGGACCGTTCAGCTGATGCAGCTGCGGCACGGGGCCTCACAGCCGGGACTGCGCACCACCCGTACGCGGGAGGCGCTGGCGGCGGCCCTGGCGGCCGGGCTGATCCCGGAGGAGGACGCGTCCACCCTGGACGAGGCATGGGTGCTGGCGACCCGGGTGCGCAACGCCGTGATGCTCGTGCGGGGGAGGGCGGGGGACACGTTCCCGTCCGACGGGCGGGAACTGGCGGCCGTGGGCCGGTACCTGGGATACGGCCCCGGGCACGTGGGCGACATGCTCGACGACTACCGGCGGACGACGCGGCGGGCGCGCGCGGTCGTGGACGAGCTGTTCTACTCGGGGTGACGGCGGGGCCCCTGGCTCCGGAATCCGGTCCGGAACCGGGTCCGGAGCCAGGGCCGCAACCGCGCGTTCAAGACGTTCGGGCCGGACGGACGCCCCGGAACGTCCCCGCCGCCGTGAACGCGTCGGTGATCGGCGCGACGAGCGAGGCGAGGCGGCGGGCGCCCGCGGCGCCGATCGGTGCCCACAGCGCGGCGCAGTGCTCGTCCGTCTCCGCCTCGATCCGCTCGCGCGCCGCGCTGCCGGCGTCGGTGACGACGCCGTCGGGGCCGAGCCAGCCGCGCGCGGCGAGACGCGCCGTCGCCGCGGCCCACTCCGCGTCGTCCCACCGGCGGGTCGCCCGTGCGAGAGCTGTCGACAGGCGGCCCGTCGCGGTGTGCAGGACGAGGCAGTCGCACGGGCCGAGACCGTTGTCGGCGAGCACGACGAGATGCGCGTCGCCGCGCCACTCGCGCGCCACCGTGATCTGCTGCCACAGCGCGACGAGCGGATCGGCCGGCAGCGCGACCGACGCGTTCGCGGCGGCCAGCACCTTGCCGGCGTAGTCGGCGCCGGCGACGACCGGGTCGATCAGCGAGCGTGCCTCGGCGAGCCGGTCGGCCGTGAGGTGCGCGCCGACCCGCCGCATCGCGCGTCCGGCGGCCAGGAAGCGGGCCGCCTGCCACCGCTCGGGCGGCGCGGCGTCCCAGACGCCGGCCATGGCCCGGACCGCCCGCGGGCTGAAGTTGTAGAAGGCCGCGAGCACGACCTGCCAGGTGACCGCGCCCATCGCGGCCGACCGGAACGCCAGGTACGCCGGTCCGCGGTCGGTCACCCCGAACCCGGCCGCCGCCTCGGCGCCTTCCGGGACGAGGTAGGTGAACAGATGCGCCGAGTTGACGGCGTCGCCGACTTCGCGGACGGCGCCCAGGTCCATGGGGCCGTCGCCGGCGCGAACGGCGTGGGGACGGTGGTCGAGGTGTGTCACGGTCGGTTCTCCCGGGAATCGCGGGGCACTGTCAGGCGGGGGTCTCGGCGGTGGCGGTCAGCACCGCGCGGCCGAGGATGTGACCGGCCATGGTGAAGCCGAGGACGGCCGGGGTGGCGTCGGCCGGGACACCGATGGACGCGGTGTCGAGGGCGTGCACCACGACGGAGTAGCGGTGCGGGCCGTGCCCGGCCGGCGGGGCGGCGCCGAGGTAGCGGGCCAGGCGGGCGTCGTTGGGCAGCTGGTAGGCGCCTTCGGGCAGGCCCGGACCCGAGTCGTCGCCGGCGCCCTCGGGCAGTTCGGTGACGGTGGCGGGGATGTCGGCGACCGCCCAGTGCCAGAACCCGGACCCGGTGGGGGCGTCGGGGTCGTGGACGGTGACGGCGTAGCTCCTGGTGCCGTCCGGAGCGCCGCTCCAGGACAGCTGCGGGGAGAGGTCCTTCCCGCCGGGCAGGCCCGAGGCGAGCTGCTCGGGCGGCCAGGCGGCCCCGTCGGCGACGGTGGTGCTGGTGACGGTGAAGGACGCCGCCTCGGGGAGGCGGGCGAAGAGGTCGTCGGTGCGCACGCGATGTTCCTTTCCGGGCCGCGGGGCCGACGAAGGATGTCGTCGGTCGGCCGCGGTACGGAATCGACAGTAACACCAATAATCGATTATCGAGAGAATCGTCTATGCTGAGGTCATGACCGTCACGCCTCACAGCCCGGCTCCCTCCGGGAAGCAGATGCTTTCCGAGCAGGTCCACGCACACCTACGGGACGCGATCATGCGCGGAGAGCATGCCCCCGGTGCCGCCCTGAAGCCGCAGGACCTGGCCAAGGAGAAGGGGGTGAGTCTGGCCGTCGTGCGCGAGGCGCTCGTGCGGCTGGTCGGTGAGGGGCTGGCCGACCGGCTGCCCAACCGCGGGTTCACGGTCCCGTCCTACTCCGACCGCCGGTGGCAGGAGATCGCGGAGGCCCGCCGGACCGTCGAACCGGCCGTGCTGCGGATGTCCGTCGAGCGCGGCGACGTCGACTGGGAGGCGCGGGTGCGCGCCGCCCACCATCGCCTGGTCCGCACCCCGGCGTACCTGCCGGAGAAGGGCGAGTACTACACCGACGCCTGGGCCGAGGCCCACCGGGCGTTCCACCGCACGCTGCTGGAGGGCTGCGGCAACCCCGTACTGCTGGAGACCTTCGACCGGTTGTGGACCGCGAGCGAGCTGGCCCGCCGCTGGTCGGCGCACCGCGCCCCCGGCCGGGACGGCGCGCAGGAGCACCGCAGGCTGGAGGAGGCGGCGCTGGCCCGCGACGCCGACACCGCGGCCGCGGTCCTGGTCCAGCACCTCACCCTGACCGCCGCCGCGCTGACCGGCGATCCGGGCCGGGTCGTCTGATCCGCGCCGCACGGTCCCGGTCCGGCACCGACCGCGGCAGCGCGTGGGGGAGGGCGCCGTACCAGAGCCTGGCGACCCCGTAGCCGAAGGCCAGGCAGGCCATCCCGCCGACGGCGTCCAGCCAGAAGTGGTTGGCCGTGGCGACGATGACCACCAGCGTCGCGGTGGGGTACAGCAGGCCCAGGACGCGCACCCACGGGACCGAGGCCAGCGCGAAGATCGTGAGGCCGCACCACAGCGACCAGCCGATGTGCATGGAGGGCATCGCGGCGTACTGGTTCGACACGCTCTTGAGGTCGCCGGAGGCCATCGAGCCCCAGGTCCGGTGGACCACGACCGTGTCGACGAAGTCGTTGCCGGTCATCAGGCGCGGCGGGGCCAGCGGGTACAGGTAGTAGCCGACCAGGGCCACCCCCGTGGTGGCGAACACGACCGTGCGCGTCGCCGCGTACCGGCCCGGGTGGCTGCGGTAGAGCCACACCAGGACGCCGATGGTCACCACGAAGTGCAGCGTCGCGTAGTAGTAGTTCATGCCGACGATCAGCCAAGTCACCGAGTTCACGGCATGGTTGACCGACTCCTCGACGGCTATGCCGAGGTGGTGCTCCAGTCTCCAGAGCCAGTCGGCGTTCTCCAGCGCCTGGGACCGCTGCTCCGGGACCGCGTTGCGGATCAGTGAGTACGTCCAGTAGCTCGCCCCGACGAGCAGGACCTCGAACCAGAGCCGTGGGCGGCGGGGCGCGCGCAGCCGTCGCAGGAGACGGTGTCCCGCGCTGACGTGCGCCTCGTCCGCGACGGGCTGTGGAGGGGCCTGCTCCTGGCCTTCCAGTGTCGTCACGGTGCTCTCACCCATAGGGACAGAGTCTGCCAGATGAGCCTTTCCCCACCGATCATCCCTTGGGTGGGTCCTGCCCGCACGTTCTACGCCCGGGGTAGGTGGAGCACTACGTCCTGGGCATGACGGCGCCGCCGCTACGCGCGACCGCGGTCCCCGGAGGCCGAAGCGGTCGATCCGCGCACCACCAGTTCCGGCATGAACACGAATTCGCTGTGGGGCGCCGGCGTCCCGCCGATCTCCTCCAGCAGCGTGCGCACCGCGGCCTGGCCCATGGCCGGGACCGGCTTGCGGACCGTGGTCAGGGGCGGGTCCGTGAAGGCGATCAGCGGGGAGTCGTCGAAGCCGACCACGGAGATGTCGTCGGGGACCTCCAGGCCGCGCTGCCGCGCCGTCCGTATGGCACCCAGTGCCATCATGTCGCTCGCGCAGACGATCGCCGTGCAGTCGCGGTCGATGAGCGCCGCCGTGGCCGCCTGCCCGCCCTCCAGCGTGTACAGCGAGTGCTGGACCAGCCGCTCCTCGATGTCCGACGTGGCCAGGCCCAGCAGGTCCTGCATCGTGCGGACGAAGCCCTCGATCTTGCGCTGCACCGGGACGAAGCGCTTGGGCCCGAGCGCGAGACCGATCCGGGTGTGGCCGAGCGAGACGAGGTGGGTGACCGCGAGGGCCATCGCCGCACGGTCGTCGGGTGAGATGAAGGGAGCCTGCACCTTCGGCGAGAAACCGTCGACGAGGACGAACGGCACTCCCCGACCGCGCAGTTGTTCGTAGCGCTGCATGTCCGCGGAGGTGTCCGCGTGCAGCCCCGAGACGAAGATGATGCCGGCGACCCCCCGGTCGACCAGCATCTCGGTCAGCTCGTCTTCGGTGGAACCGCCCGGGGTCTGGGTGGCGAGGACCGGGGTGTAGCCCTGCCGGGTCAGCGCCTGGCCGATGACCTGGGCCAGGGCCGGGAATATGGGGTTCTCCAGCTCGGGGGTTATCAGCCCGACGAGCCCCTCGCTGCGCTGGCGCAGGCGGACGGGCCGTTCGTAGCCCAGCACGTCGAGGGCGGCCAGAACGGACTGGCGCGTGGTGGCGGCGACGCCCGGCTTCCCGTTCAGTACGCGGCTGACGGTCGCTTCGCTCACCCCCGCCTGCGCTGCGATGTCGGCAAGCCGTGTGGTCACGGGATGGGACTGTACCGGCCGGGAATCGCGTTGCCCACCGACCGAACGCCGTGTACGGGCAGTTGGACGGCCCGCTCCGGGCTGCTGCGTCATCGCGTTCCCTCGTGATCCTGGTCGGCTGGGTGGTCGTCGTCGGCCGCGGGCGCCCGTGCGGACGGGGTGGGTCCTGCAAGGCACCGAGGGGCCGATGATCCTCGCGACGGACCGGTATGGCAAGAGCTTGCAGAGTCTTGCACGACGGCCGCACCCCCGGTGAACCGGCCTGCGGCAAGGCCTCGGGGCGGTCGAGAGGAGATTACGGCGGGGTAACTGTCGGCCGGTCTTGCATTTTTTTGCTGCAAGGTCTTTCGCGCCGCTTACATCGCTGTTACGTTCACGTCGCCCGGCGGCGGCAACGGTGCGGTCGGCGAATTCGGTGGGGACGGCGGACGGGGCCGCCCCCTCGTGCACACGGGCTTTCACCCTCAAGGAGAACTCATGCGGCGTGGCATAGCGGCCACCGCACTGGTGGCGTCCCTCGCCCTCACGGCGACGGCCTGCGGTTCGGACGGCGACGACAGTGGCGAGGCGGACGGCCCGGTCACCCTCACGTGGTGGGACACGTCCAACGCCACCAACGAGGCACCGACGTACAAGGCCCTCGTGAAGGAATTCGAGAAGGCCAACCCGGACATCAAGGTCAAGTACGTCAACGTGCCCTTCGACCAGGCACAGAACAAGTTCGACACCGCCGCCGGTTCCAAGGGAGCCCCGGACGTCCTGCGTTCCGAGGTCGGCTGGACCCCCGCGTTCGCCAAGAAGGGCTTCTTCCTGCCGCTCGACGGCACCGAGGCCCTGGCGGAGCAGGACAAGTTCCAGCCCAGCCTGATCGAGCAGGCCAAGTACGAGGGCAAGACGTACGGGGTGCCGCTGGTCACCGACACCCTCGCGCTGGTCTACAACAAGAAGCTCTTCGAGAAGGCCGGCCTCGACGGGGCGCCCACCACCTGGGCCGACCTCAAGTCGGACGCCGCCACCGTCAAGGGCAAGACGGGCGTCGACGGCTACTGGGGCTCCACCCAGGCCTACTACGCGCAGTCCTTCCTGCACGGCGAGGGCACCGACACCGTCGACGCCGAGGCCAAGAAGATCACCGTCAACTCGCCCGAGGCGGTCAAGGGCTACAAGACCTGGCAGGGCCTGTTCGACGGCAAGGGCCTGCACAAGGCCGACACCACCGCCGACGCGTACGCCCACATCCAGGACGCCTTCGTCAACGGCAAGGTCGCCTCGATCATCCAGGGCCCGTGGGAGATCACGAACTTCTACAAGGGCTCGGCCTTCAAGGACAGGAACAACCTCGGTATCGCCACCGTCCCGGCCGGCTCCACCGGCAAGGCGGGCGCCCCGACCGGCGGCCACAACCTGTCCGTGTACGCGGGCTCGGACAAGGCCCACCAGAAGGCCTCGCTCACGTTCCTGAAGTTCATGACGTCGGCGAAGTCCCAGGAGACCGTCGCCCTCAAGAACTCCACGCTGCCGACCCGCGAGGACGCCTACACCACCGAGGTCAAGTCCGACCCGGGGATCGCCGGCTACCAGGGCGTGCTCTCCGCCGCCCAGCCGCGCCCGGCGCTGCCCGAGTACAGCTCCCTGTGGGGTCCGCTGGACACCGAACTGCCGAAGATCGCCGGCGGCAAGGAGTCCCTCGACAAGGGCCTGGACAACGCGGAGACCTCGATCGCCAAGCTGGTCCCGGACTTCGGCAAGTGAGCCCGGGTGGCCGCCGGACCGTTCCCCACGGGACCGTCCGGCGGCCACCGGCCGTGCCCGCGAACGGCCCGTGGCCGGCTCCCGACGGGCCGCGACCGTGACCGTGACCGTCCAGAACGTGCGCCCAACCGTTGATTTTCCAGAAGGTGTCGAACCATGACAGTCGCCATCGACCGCGCGACCGGCAAGCGCCGCGGTGACCGGGTCCCGCGCCCCGGCCCGCTCCAGCGCCTGAAGCACGCGTACCAGAGGTACTGGTACGCGTACGTGATGACCGCCCCGGTGGTCGTCGTCCTCGGTGTGCTGGTGCTCTATCCGCTGGTACGCGGCGTCTACCTGACGTTCACCGACGCCACCAGCCTCAACTCGGCCCGCACGATCGGCGTCAACCACATCGACGCCACCTACGAGTTCGTCGGCCTGGACAACTACGCCGACATCCTGTGGGGCCCCACCGCGTACGACCGGTTCTGGTCGCACTTCATCTGGACGATCGTGTGGACGGCGCTGTGCGTGCTGCTGCACTACGCCATCGGGCTCGGACTCGCGCTGTTGCTCGACCAGAAGCTGCGGGGCCGCACCTTCTACCGGCTGATACTCGTCCTGCCGTGGGCCGTGCCGACCTTCGTCACCGTCTTCGGCTGGCGCTTCATGCTCGCCGACGGCGGCATCATCAACACCGTGCTCGACGCGGTGCACCTGCCGTCGCCGCTGTGGCTGGAGGACACCTTCTGGCAGCGGTTCGCCGCGATCATGGTCAACACCTGGTGCGGTGTGCCGTTCATGATGGTCTCGCTCCTCGGCGGCCTGCAGTCCATCGACGCCGTTCTGTACGAGGCCGCCGAGATGGACGGCGCCAACGCCTGGCAGCGCTTCCGGCACGTGACCCTGCCGGGCCTGCGGTCCGTCAGCTCCACCGTCGTGCTGCTCGGCATCATCTGGACGTTCAACCAGTTCGCCATCATCTTCCTGCTCTTCGGCGACACCGCGCCGGACGCGCAGATCCTCGTCACCTGGGCCTACCAACTGGGCTTCGGGCAGCAGCCGCGCGACTACGCGCAGTCCGCCGCGTACGGCGTCCTGCTGCTGTCCATCCTGATCGTCTTCACCTCCGTCTACCGCCGCTGGCTGGCCCGCAATGAGCAGCAGCTCGCGGCCTGAGGCAGGAGCCCCCATGAGCACCACGACCGTAAGGCGCGGCGAGCGCAGCCGCGCCGGCACCCTGACCTCGCACGGCATCCTCGGTGTCGCGAGCCTGATCGCACTCTTCCCGATCGCCTGGCTGGTCTATCTGTCCCTCGGCCCGGACAAGGACGACTACCTGCACCCCGGAGGCATCTGGGGCAAGATGACGCTCGACAACTACACGTTCGTGCTGCAGCACACGCCGTTCTTCGACTGGCTGCGGAGCACGCTCGTCGTGTCGCTGGGCACGACCGTCATCGGCGTCATGGTGGCCGCCACCACCGGCTACGCGGTCTCGCGCATGCGGTTCCCCGGCTACCGGAAGTTCATGTGGGTGCTGCTGGTGACCCAGATGTTCCCGGTCGCCGTGCTGATGGTCCCGATGTACGAGATCCTCAGCGAACTCCAGCTCATCGACAACTACTTCGGCCTGATCCTCGTCTACTGCTCGACCGCCGTGCCGTACTGCGCGTGGCTGCTCAAGGGGTACTTCGACACCATCCCCTTCGAGATCGACGAGGCGGGGCGCGTCGACGGCCTGTCGCCCTTCGGCACGTTCTTCCGGCTGATCCTCCCCCTCGCCAAGCCGGGGCTGGCCGTCGCCGCCTTCTACAGCTTCATCACCGCGTTCGGCGAGGTCGCGTTCGCCTCGACGTTCATGCTGTCCGACACGAAGTACACGTTCGCGGTCGGACTGCAGAGCTTCGTCAGCGAGCACGACGCGCAGCGCAACCTGATGGCCGCCACCGCGGTGCTGGTGGCCGTTCCGGTGTCCGCGTTCTTCTACCTTGTGCAGAAGAATCTGGTGACCGGCCTGACCGCGGGCGGCACGAAGGGGTGACGTCGGCCGCTGAGACCGTTGGTTGTCCGCGGCCCCGTCGTGGCTGGTCGCGCAGTTCCCCGCGCCCCTGACGGGACGCTACCTCCGTTACGTATCAAGGAAGCCATGAGCCAGCAGCACTCCGCCGACCCGGCGCCGAACTCCGCTCTCGCCACTGTCGCCGACCGCCGCGACTGGTGGCGCGACGCGGTGATCTACCAGGTCTACCCCCGCAGTTTCGCCGACAGCAACGGCGACGGCATGGGCGACCTGGAGGGCGTACGTGCCCGACTCCCGTACCTGCGCGACCTCGGCGTGGACGCCGTGTGGCTCAGCCCCTTCTACGCCTCGCCGCAGGCCGACGCGGGCTACGACGTGGCGGACTACCGGGCCGTCGACCCCATGTTCGGCAACCTGCTCGACGCGGACGCGCTGATCCGCGACGCGCACGGGCTGGGCCTCAGGATCATCGTCGACCTCGTCCCCAACCACTCCTCCGACCAGCACGAGTGGTTCAGGCGGGCCCTCGCCGAGGGGCCCGGTTCGCCCTCGCGGGAGCGCTACCACTTCCGCGCCGGCAAGGGCGAGAACGGCGAACTGCCCCCCAACGACTGGGAGTCCATCTTCGGCGGCCCCGCCTGGACACGGGTCACCGAGCCGGACGGCGCCCCCGGGGAGTGGTACCTCCACCTCTTCGCGCCGGAGCAGCCCGACTTCGACTGGACCCACCCGGCGGTCGGCGACGAGTTCCGCTCGGTCCTGCGGTTCTGGCTCGACATGGGCGTCGACGGTTTCCGCATCGACGTGGCACACGGTCTGGTGAAGGCGGAAGGGCTGCCGGACCTGGGATCCCACGAGCAGCTCAAGCTTCTGGGCAACGACGTCATGCCGTTCTTCGACCAGGACGGTGTGCACGAGATCTACCGCCAGTGGCGCCTCGTACTGGACGAGTACTCGGGCGACCGCATCTTCGTCGCCGAGGCGTGGACGCCGACCATCGAGCGCACCGCCAACTACGTGCGCCCCGACGAACTGCACCAGGCCTTCAACTTCCAGTATCTGAGCACCCATTGGGACGCCCAGGAGCTGCGGTCCTGCATCGACCGCACCCTCGACGCGATGCGTCCCGTGGGCGCCCCCGCCACCTGGGTGCTCTCCAACCACGACGTGACCCGGCACACGACGCGGTTCGCCAACCCGGCCGGGCTCGGCACCCAGATCCGCCTCGCCGGGGACCGCGCGCTGGGCCTGCGCCGGGCCCGCGCCGCGACGCTGCTGATGCTCGCGCTGCCCGGGTCCGCGTACCTCTACCAGGGCGAGGAGCTGGGCCTGCCGGACGTCGTCGACCTGCCGGACGAGGTGCGCCAGGACCCGGCGTACTTCCGCGGCGCGGGCCAGGACGGGTTCCGGGACGGCTGCCGGGTGCCGATCCCGTGGAACCGCGAGGGCTCGTCGTACGGCTTCGGCAGCGGCGGCAGCTGGCTCCCGCAGCCGGCCGGCTGGGGCGAACTGAGCGTCGAGGCGCAGACCGGCGTCGCGGGCTCGACCCTGGAGCTGTACCGGTCCGCGCTCGCCGTGCGCAGTGAGCGGGCCGACCTCGGCGCGGGCGACCGGGTGGAGTGGCTGACGGCGCCCGAGGGTGTCCTGGCCTTCCGCCGCGGGGCGTTCACGTGCACCACCAACACCCGGAGCGAGGCGGTGAGCGTCCCCGCGTACGGACGCGTACTGCTCGCGAGCGGTGAGGTGACCGTGACGGACGACGGCACGGCGCGGCTGTCCGCCGACACCACCGTGTGGTGGATCGCCGGCTGACCGTTCACCAACCACCACCAATCGACCCTTCCTGCAAGAACTTTCAGGAAATTCCAGAAGCCCGCCTTCCCCTTTGGGAGGCGGGCTTCTACGATCTGCGGCACCGCACTGCTGTTGAATCTTGCAGCAAGAACCTTCAACGGAGAAGGGACCCCCACATGGCCAAGAGAGCTCTGTCCTGTGCGCTCGCCGTGGCGGCCGCCGCGCTCGTCGTCCCCGCGGGCACCGCCCACGCCTCCCCACCGGGCACCAAGGACGTCACCGCCGTCCTCTTCGAGTGGAACTTCGCGTCCGTGGCCAAGGAGTGCACCAACCGGCTGGGCCCGGCCGGTTACGGATACGTCCAGGTCTCCCCGCCCGCCGAGCACATACAGGGCGCGCAGTGGTGGACCTCGTACCAGCCCGTCAGCTACAGGATCGCCGGGCGCCTCGGTGACCGTACGGCCTTCCAGAACATGGTCAGCACCTGTCACTCGGCAGGCGTGAAGGTCGTCGCCGACACGGTGATCAACCACATGTCGGCGGGCAGCGGCACCGGTACGGGCGGCTCGTCCTACACGAAGTACGACTACCCCGGTCTGTACTCCTCGCCCGACTTCGACAACTGCACCTCGCAGATCAGCAACTACCAGGACCGCGCCAACGTCCAGAACTGCGAACTCGTCGGGCTCGCCGACCTGGACACCGGCGAGGAGTACGTCCGCTCCGCCGTCGCCAAGTACCTGAACGACCTGCTGTCGCTGGGTGTCGACGGGTTCCGCATAGACGCGGCCAAGCACATCCCGGCCGCCGACCTCGCCAACATCAAGGGCCGGCTGAGCAACACGTCCGCGTACTGGAAGCAGGAGGCCATCTACGGGGCCGGTGAGGCGGTCCAGCCGACCGAGTACACCGGGACCGGGGACGTCCAGGAGTTCCGGTACGCGTTCGACCTCAAGCGCGTCTTCAACAACGAGAACCTCGCCTACCTGAAGAACTACGGCGAGGGCTGGGGCTATATGGGCAGCGGAGTCTCGGGGGTCTTCGTGGACAACCACGACACCGAGCGCAACGGGTCGACGCTCAGCTACAAGGACAACGCGAACTACACCCTCGCCAACGTGTTCATGCTGGCGTACCCGTACGGGGCGCCCGACATCAACTCGGGGTACGAGTTCTCGTCCACGGACGCGGGGCCGCCCAACGGCGGTTCGGTGAGCGCCTGTTGGCAGGACGGATGGAAGTGCCAGCATGCCTGGCCGGAGATCAGCTCGATGGTCGCCTTCCGCAACGCCGTGCGGGGGCAGTCCCTCACCAACTGGTGGGACAACGGGGGTGACGCGATCGCGTTCGGCCGGGGCACCAAGGGCTTCGTGGCCATCAACCACGAGTCGTCCTCGCTGACCCGCACCTACCAGACCTCGCTCGCGGCCGGCACGTACTGCAACGTGCAGGCCGGCGCGACGGTGACGGTGAACGGCTCGGGCCAGCTCACGGCGACGCTCGCGGCGAACACCGCGCTGGCGGTCTACACGGGCAAGTCCGCCTGCTGACCCACCTGCTGACCCGCCTGCAGGCCGGTGGGGTGCTCGCCGCGGTTCCCCGCGTCCCTCGAAGGGGCGCGGGGAACCGCGCGGTCTTTCGGGCGGCGACTGAAACCTCTTTCCAGTCCTTGCAAGACTCTTGCAGAAAGCGTTTCGGCGGGGATAGCGTCACGCCGATCCCACCGCAAGGAGTCAGGCCTGTGATACCGAGACGGTCCGCGCCCAGCACGACGCGTCGCAGACGGACCGCGGTCATCGCCGCGGCCGCCCTCGCCGCCGCGCTCGTCCAGCCCCTCGCCGCCCGCGCGGCGACCCCGCCCGCACCCCCGTCGGACGCGGCCCTGGCCAGGACGCCCGCCCGTAACGACCTCACCCGCGAGCAGTTCTACTTCGTCCTGCCGGACCGGTTCGCCAACGGCGACACGGCGAACGACAAGGGCGGCCTCACCGGCTCCCGGCTCGACACGGGCTACGACCCCACCGACAAGGGCTTCTACCAGGGCGGCGACCTCAAGGGCCTGACGAAGAAGCTCGACTACATCAAGGACCTCGGCACCACCGCCATCTGGCTGGCGCCGATCTTCAAGAACCAGCCGGTGCAGGGCGCCGGTGCCGACGCCTCGGCCGGCTACCACGGCTACTGGATCACCGACTTCACACAGGTCGACCCGCACTTCGGTACGAACGCGGACCTGGAGCGGCTGATCGACAAGGCCCACGGCAAGGGCATGAAGGTCTTCTTCGACGTCATCACCAATCACACGGCCGACGTCGTCGACCACGAGGAGAAGTCCTACTCCTACCTCTCCAAGGGCGCCTTCCCGTATCTGACGAAGGACGGCGAGCCCTTCGACGACGCCGACCACGCGGACGGGGAACGGGAGTTCCCCGCCGTCGGCAGCGGCTCCTTCCCGCGCACGCCCGTCGTGGCCCCCGCGAAGAAGAACACCAAAGTGCCCTCCTGGCTCAACGACCCGTCGATGTACCACAACCGCGGCGACTCGACCTTCGCCGGCGAGAGTTCCACGTACGGCGACTTCTCCGGGCTCGACGACCTGTGGACCGAGCGTCCCGAGGTCGTCACCGGCATGGAGAGGATCTACCAGCGGTGGGTGCGGGACTTCGACATCGACGGCTTCCGGATCGACACCGTGAAGCACGTCGACATGGAGTTCTGGACCCGGTGGGCCACCGCCCTGGACGCGTACGCGTCGAAGCACGGCCGTGACGACTTCTTCATGTTCGGCGAGGTGTACTCGGCCGACACGTCGATCACCTCCCCGTACGTCACCGAGGGCCGCCTCGACTCCACGCTGGACTTCCCCTTCCAGGACGCGGCACGGGCGTACGCCTCCCAGGGCGGCAGCGCGCAGCGGCTCGCCTCGGTCTTCGGGGACGACCACAAGTACACGACGGACAAGGCCAACGCGTACGAGCAGGTCACCTTCCTCGGCAACCACGACATGGGCCGCATCGGCACGTTCCTCAAGCAGGACAACCCCGGCGCGTCCGACGCCGAGCTGGTGAAGAAGGACAAGCTGGCCAACGAGCTGATGTTCCTCGGCCGCGGCAACCCCGTCGTCTACTACGGCGACGAGCAGGGCTTCACGGGCGCGGGCGGCGACAAGGACGCCCGCCAGACCATGTTCGCGTCGAGGACCGCCGACTACCTGGACGACGACCGGCTCGGCACCGACCGCACGCACGCCGAGGACGCGTACGACACGAGCGCGCCCCTGTACCGGCAGATCGCCGCCCTCGCGAAGCTCCGCAAGGACAACCCGGCCCTCGCGGACGGCGTACAGACGCAGCGGTACGCGGCCGACGGCGCCGGCGTCTACGCCTTCTCCCGCACGGACGCGAAGACCGGTGTCGAGTACGTCGTCGCCGTGAACAACGCGGGCGAGGCGAAGAGCGCCACCTTCGCGACCGGGTCGGCGGACATGACCTTCCGGGGGATCCACGGAACCGGGAAGTCGCTGAAGAGCGGTTCCGACGGGCGAGTCGCCGTGACCGTTCCGGCCGGTTCCTCCGTCGTCTACAAGGCCGCCGGTCGGCTCGCCGCGCCCGCCACCGAGCCGGCCGTCACCCTGAAGGCCCCCGCCGCGGGCGCCACCGGCACCGTCGAGATCACCGCCGACGTGGACGGTGGACAGCTCAACAGGGTCGTCCTCGCCGCGCAGGTGGGTGCGGGGAAGTGGCGGACGCTCGGTTCCGCCGACCATGCCCCGTACACGGTCACCCAGGTCGTCGGCGAGGACGTGCCGGCCGGCACCGCCCTGCGCTACAAGGCCGTCGTCATCGACTCGGCGGGCCGCACGGCGAGCGCGACGGCCGCCTCCACCACCGGCACCCCGCCCGCGCCGGAGGTGCCGACCGTCTCCTCGCGCGACCACGCGATCGTCCACTACAAGCGCGAGGACGCCGACTACACCGACTGGCGGCTGTACGCCTGGGGCGACCTGGCCGACGGCGAGGAAACCACCTGGCCCGAGGGCCACGACTTCACCGGCCGGGACGCCTACGGCGCCTTCGCGTACGTGAAACTCAAGCCGGGCGCCTCGGCCGTGAACTTCCTTGTCATCGACGAGGACGGCACCAAGGACGTCTCCGCCGACCGCACGATCGACGTCACGAGGACGGGTGAGGTCTGGGTCGAGCAGGGCAAGGAGGCCGTACGGACCGAGAAGCCGGCCGCCGACTATCCGGCGCCGGACAAGACCAAGGCGGTCCTGCACTACCAGCGTGCCGACGGGAAGTACGACGGCTGGGGCCTGCACGCCTGGACCGGCGCCGCGAACCCCACGGACTGGTCCAAGCCTCTGGAACCGGTGCGCACCGACACGTACGGCGCGGTCTACGAGGTACCGCTCGCCGAGGGCGCGACGAGCCTCAGCTACATCCTGCACAAGGGCGACGAGAAGGACCTGCCCACCGACCGGTCGCTCGACCTCACGGCGAACGGTCACGAGGTGTGGCTGCTCGCCGGCCAGGAGAAGCACCTCCTGCCGCAGCCCGCGGGCAGCGCCGCCGCACTCGACCTGACCACCTCCGAGGCGGTGTGGATCGACCGGGACACGGTTGCCTGGAACGGCGACGAGAGCGCCGCGTCGACCCAGCTGCTGTACTCGCGCAAGGGCACCATCAAGGCCGAGAACGGCACGCTGACCAGCGAGGACGAGCGGTGGCTGCGGCTGGGGAGGACCACGCTCACCGACGCCCAGAAGGCTGCGTTCCCGCACCTGAAGGACTACACGGCCTGGTCCGTGGACCCGCGCGACCGGGACCGGGTGCGCGAGGCCCTGCGCGGGCAACTGGTCGCCTCCGGGCGGGCCGCCAACGGCGCGGTCCTCGCGGCGACCGGCGTGCAGATCGCCGGTGTGCTCGACGACGTGTACGGCACGGCCGCGAAGAAGGCCGGCCTCGGGCCGACGTTCCGCGGCGGCCGTCCCACCCTGGCCGTCTGGGCGCCGACCGCGCAGGAGGTCTCCCTGGAGATCGGCGGCGGCACCGTCGCCATGAAGCGGGACTCCGCCACCGGGGTCTGGTCCGTCACCGGGCCCGCGTCCTGGAAGAACAAGCCCTACCGGTACGTCGTCACGGTGTGGGCGCCCAGCGTCCGCCAGGTCGTCACCAACAAGGTCACCGACCCCTACTCGGTCGCCCTCACCGCGGACTCCGAGCGCAGCCTCGTGGTCGACCTGGCCGACAAGTCACTGGCCCCCGGCGGCTGGTCGGGCCTCAAGAAGCCCGCAGCAGTGCCGCTGAAGGACGCGCAGATCCAGGAACTGCACATCCGTGACTTCTCCGTCGACGACAAGACCGTCCCGGCGAAGGACAAGGGCACCTACCGCGCCTTCACCGACAAGGACAGCGCGGGCTCCAAGCACCTCAGGAAGCTCGCCGGGGCCGGGACCTCGTACGTCCATCTCCTGCCCGCCTTCGACATCGCCACGATTCCGGAGAGGAAGGCGGACCAGGCGGTCCCCGACTGCGACCTCGCCTCCTACGCGGCCGACTCCGACCAGCAGCAGGAGTGCGTGGCGAAGAGCGCGGCGAAGGACGCGTACAACTGGGGCTACGACCCGTACCACTACACGGTGCCGGAGGGCTCGTACGCCACCGACCCCGACGGGACGCGCCGCACGGTCGAGTTCCGGCAGATGGTGAAGTCGCTGAACGAGGACGGTCTGCGGGTCGTCATGGACGTGGTCTACAACCACACGTCCGCCGACGGGCAGGCCGGCACGAGCGTGCTCGACAAGGTGGTCCCCGGCTACTACCAGCGCCTCCTCGCCGACGGCACGGTCGCCACCTCCACCTGCTGCGCCGACACGGCCACCGAGAACACCATGATGGGCAAACTGGTCGTCGACTCGATCGTCACCTGGGCCCGCGAGTACAAGGTCGACGGGTTCCGCTTCGACCTGATGGGCCACCACCCGAAGGCCAACATCCTGGCCGTCAGGAAGGCCCTCGACGCGCTCACCCCCGCCGAGGACGGCGTCGACGGCAAAAAGATCGTCCTCTACGGCGAGGGCTGGAACTTCGGCGAGGTCGCCGACGACGCCCGCTTCGTGCAGGCCACCCAGAAGAACATGGCCGGAACCGGCGTCGCCACCTTCTCCGACCGGGCCCGCGACGCCGTGCGCGGCGGCGGACCCTTCGACGAGGACCCCGGTGTCCAGGGCTTCGCGTCCGGCCTCTACACCGACCCCAACTCCGCTGCCGGCAACGGCACCCCGGCCGAGCAGAAGGCCCGCCTGCTGCACTACCAGGACCTGATCAAGGTGGGCCTGACCGGCAACCTCGCCGGCTACACCTTCACCGACACCGCCGGCAAGGAGGTCAAGGGCTCCGAGGTCGACTACAACGGGGCGCCCGCCGGATACGCGGACGCGCCCGGTGACGCCCTCGCGTATGTCGACGCGCACGACAACGAGTCGCTGTTCGACGCGCTCGCGTTCAAGCTGCCCAAGGACACCTCGGCGGCCGACCGGGCACGGATGCAGGTCCTCGCCATGGCGACGGCCACCCTCTCGCAGGGTCCTGCGCTCTCCCAGGCGGGCACCGACCTGCTGCGTTCGAAGTCGCTGGACCGCAACTCCTACGACAGCGGCGACTGGTTCAACGCGATCCACTGGGACTGCCAAGACGGCAACGGCTTCGGGCGCGGGCTGCCGCCGGCCGCCGACAACGCGCCCAAGTGGCCCTTCGGCAAGCCGCTGCTGACGTCCGTCGAGGTGGGCTGCCCGCAGATCGAGGGTGCCTCCGCCGCGTACCGGGACCTGCTGCGGATCCGCGGCGGCGAGAGCGCCTTCGGGCTCGCGACCACCGAACAGGTGCAGTCGAAGCTGTCGTTCCCGCTGTCCGGCAGGGACGAGACACCCGGTGTGATCACGATGGAGCTCGGCGACCTCGTCGTCGTCCTCAACGCGACCCCCCGGGCGCAGGAACAGCGCGTGCCGGACCTGCGGGGCACGCCGTACGCACTGCACCCCGTGCAGGCCGGCGGCGCGGACACCGTCGTCAAGTCCGCCTCTTACCACGTGCGGACCGGCACCTTCGACGTTCCCGGACGAACCGTGGCCGTCTTCTCCCGGACCCCCTGACGGGGCACTACCTTGGTGGGGCGGACCCGGGACCCCGGACCGCCCCACACGTGTGTCCAGAGGCTGGCAGATGGACGTCAACGGCAAACGGACCGACGCGACCGTCCTGCTCGTGGACGACACGGCGGCGGGCCGGTACGCCATCGGCGCCCTGCTGCGCCGGGCCGGCCACCAGGTCGTCGCGGTCGCGACCGGCCACGAGGCGCTGGTCGAACTCGACGCGCGGCTGCGCAGGGGGACGCTGCCCGACGTGGCCCTCGTCGACGTGGACCTGCCGGACATGACCGGCTTCGAACTGTGCCGTCGCATCAAGTCCCGCCCGCACATGGCCTACCTGCCCGTCGTGCACTTCTCCGCCTCCTCCACCTCCCCGGGCGGCCGCAGCCGAGGGCTGGAGGCGGGCGGGGACGCGTACCTGACGGTGCCGGCCGAGCCCGAGGAGATCGACGCGGTGGTCCGGTCCACCGTCCGCACCGCCCGGCTGCGGGCCGGCGACCAGGCACTGGCCAGGCGGCTGACCCTCCTGTCGGAGACGATCGTCACCATCCAGGCCGCGCGCTCCCTGCAGGAACTCGCCGACGCCGCCGCCAACGGCACCGCCCGCCTCACCGGCGGACCCGCCGCCGTCTTCTTCCTCGGCCCGGACGACGAGCTGTACCACGGCACCTCCCGGGACCGCACCTCGCTCGCGCTGCCCGACGAGGGCGCCCACCGGGCCGTGGCCGGCCTGCTCCGCCGGCTCACCCGCGGGCAGTCCGGCGTGCAGATCACCACGGTGCCCGCGCCGCTGTGGCCCGCCGGGTTCTTCCGGCCCGGTGTGCAGCACGACGCCCGGCTGGCGCTGATCCTCACCCAGGACGGCAAGGCGTCGGTGTGCCTGGCGACGCCCACCCGCGGCATGCGCAGGCCCAATCCCGAGGAGGAGACGCTGGTGGCCCGGCTCGCCCAGGCCACCGCGCTCGCCGCCGAACCGCTGCTCATGTACCAGGTCGAACGGCACGTGGCCCTCACCCTCCAGCACAGCTTCCTGCCCCAGCCGCACCGGCTGCCCGAACTGCGGGGCCTGGAGGTCGTGGTCCGCTACGTGCCCTCCTCCCAGCAGACCGAGATCGGGGGCGACTTCTACGCCGCGCTGCGCACCGGCGAAGGCGCGCTCGCCGCGGTCGGCGACGTCGTCGGGCACTCGCTGGACGCCGCCACCGTCATGGTCGAGATCCGGCACGCGCTGCGCGCCTACTGCGTCGACGAGAGCGACCCGGCGGTGCTCGCCGAGCGCCTGGACCGGATGCTCCAGCACTACCATCCCGCGCTGACCGCCACCGTCTGCCTGGTCCTGATCGACCCGGCCACCGGGCGTACGCGCATCGCGAACGCGGGCCACATCCCGCCGCTCGTCCTGCGGGAGAGCGGGACCGCCGACTACGCCAAGGCGGCCGGACCGCTGCTCGGCGTGGGGCTGCCGCATCCGGCGCCCACCGAGCTGTTCCTCGAAGCGGGGGACCGGCTCCTCATGGTCACCGACGGGCTGATCGAGACCCGCGGCACCGACCTCGCGGTCTCCATGGAACACCTCCGGGCGGCCTCCGCGGGGGCGCCGCCCGGCCTGGAGGCCCTGTGCGACACCCTGCTCGACTGCTTCGGGCACGAGCGGGACGACGACATCGCGATGCTCGCGCTGCGGCTGGCGCCCGGACCGCCGTCCGGCTGCGGCTAGGGTGAGTTCCGTCGCCTAGAACGGGAGTGCCCATGCCGCAGATCACCGTCGACTACTCGACGCCGCTCGCCGGGAGTTTCGACCGGCAGGGGTTCGCCGTCGCCCTGCACGCCATGGTGGTGGAGACGGCCGCCGCGAAGAGCGAGGCGTGCAAGTCGCGGTTCCGGGCCGTCGACGACGTCGTGGTCGGGGCGGAGGGCACGGGACACGCCCTCGTGCACGTCTCGCTGGCCCTGCTGCCGGGGCGGTCCGACGAGGTGAAGTCCGCGTTGACCTCGCGGACGCTGGACCTCGTACGGGAGTATGTGAAGACGGCCGACGGGACGGCGCTGCACGCCTCCGCGGAGGTCCGCGACCTCGGGGCGTCCTACCAGAAGTTCGTGGACTGACGGCATCCCGCGCCCCTGGGAGCAAGGGCCCGGACCCGGCCCGGTCCAGAAAGCGCCCTAGCCCGCCAGGTTCACCAGGCGGGTCACCAAGGCGGTGAACGGGCTGTCCGCCGGGTCCTCCTGCGCCAGGGCGCGGCGCAGGATCGTGGCCGTCTCCGGGTCCGCCGCCGCGCTCACCGCCGCCAGGGCCGCGAAGTCGTGCACCAGCTGGACCTCCAGCTCGGCCCGGGGGATGCGGCGGCCGTCCAGCCAGAGCAGGGCGGTCGCCTCGGCCAGGGCGATCCACGAGCGGACGACCAGTTCGAGCCGGGCCGGCGGCCGTTCGATCCGCAGATGGGCCAGGATCTGCAGGTACGCCGCCTGCCGCACCCCGTCGACCAGGGCGTTCGTGGTCGTGGAGCCGACCGCCGGGCCGCCGCGCATCAGCGCCGAGAAACCGGGCCCGTGCTCGTCGACGAAGTCGAAGAAGCGCCGCATCACCCGCAGCAGGCGCGCCCCCAGAGGACCTTCCCGCGGCTCAACGAAACGTTCCGTCAGGTCGTCCGAGGCACGCTTCAGGGCAGCTTCGTACAGGCTGAGCTTGCCGGGGAAGTAGTGGTAGACCAGCGGCCGTGAGATACCCGCGGCCGCGGCTATCTCGTCGACGGACACGTCCTCCGGCGAGCGCCGGCTGAACAGGTCGAGGGCGACGCCGATCAACTGCCGGCGCCGTTCCTCGACACCCATCCTGCGGCGCACCCCGGTAGTCATGTGCCCACCCTACCGATCGGCCGCGGTGCCGACCGGCGCCGAACGTCCGTCTCAGCGGAGCCCGGTGATCTCCCGTCCGCCCTCCAGGGTCCCCTTCAGGCCCGCCTTCGCGCCCTGTTCGGCCCGTACGGCGAGGAGGTTCCCCTCGGCGGACCCGCTGACACCGCCGGTCGCCCGGACCGACGCGGTGTCCCCGCTGCCGGCGGCGAGGAGGTACCAGCCGCCCTTGACGGACTTCCACAGCACGCCCGCCAGGACGTGCGGGTCCTTCGAGCCGCACGCGGACGCGTTCTCCGCCTTCGCCACGACCGCGCCGTACCGCTGCCCCGGCGCGTGGAACTGGGCCAGCACCCGCGGGCCGCCGCCGCGCCAGGTCTGCGTACGCGTGCACAGCCAGTCCGCGGTGCCGCTCGCGTCGGGCAGCGGCTGACGGGCGTAGCGCCAGGAGTTGACCGAGCGCACCCCCTGGCCGCGGACGTCCGCGAGGGAGCAGGCGAGCGGGGACCAGTCCGCCGCCGAGGCGTCGCGCGGCGCGGCGGGACGGCCCGCGGTGAGCCGGGCGGGCGTCAGCTCCCCGAGGTCGGTCGACAGACGGGTGCCCGTGCGGTCCGTCAGCTCCAGCACGTTCCAGGAACGGCACCCGCCGCTCTGCAGGGCCGGGCTCGCGAACGGCTCGGTCACCCCGTCCGCCGAGCGGGTCAGTTCGGTCGCACCGTCCGCACCGGGAGCCTTCAGCAGATCACGCACGGCGGCGGTACGCACCCAGGGCGCCGTCAGATAGCGGACGTTGCCGTCGGAGCGGCCCAGGACCACCGTGTCCGCGTCCGCCGTCGTGGCGCCGTCGACCCGCGCGAAGTCGAGGGCGGCGCCCCGCGTGCCGTCCTTCGCCTCGGCGTACCGGGCGATGCGCAGTCCGTCGTACATCAGCACGACCCGGCTCTGGTCGACCACGCCCGCGTACAGCAGCTGGGGCGGTCCCGGCGGGGCGCCCGACGGGGTTCCCGGGGTGGCCGAGACCTGCACGGACCCGCCGGGCCGTGCCCAGACGGCGAGCGCGCGGCGCAGCAGGCCCTTGTCGCCGGTCAGCTCCCCGCGCGCCGGCCACACGGAGAAGTCGGTGCGCGCCGACGACTCCCAGGCCGCGGCCGGGACCAGCGTCAGCTTCCCCGGCTGCAGGGCCGCCTGGGCCGCCGGGTTCCGCGCGTACGGGGGCGCCGCCGCGCCGTCGGGGCCCCAGCCGTCCCCCGGCATGCCGAGGAGCGCCCCGCACACCGCCACGGCGGCGACCGCGGCGACCGCCGCCTTCAGGTGCTGGCGGCGGCGCATCAGATCGGTGGGCCGGGCCTGCAGGGAGCACGGGTCGAACTCGGGGGAGGTCGACAGCACGTCGGCGCCCCCGGCCCCGCCCGGCCCGGCCACCGTGTCCGCCTCGGCCAGGGCGGCGGCCGGGTCCGCCTCGCCGGCCGCGGCCAGCATCCCGCGTACGTCCGCGTCGGCCAGCTTCTCCAGGCCGCGCAGGACGTGGGCGGCGCGGGCCGGGGCGGACAGGGCCGAGAGCCGCTGGTCCAGGGCGAGTTCGTCGGCGCCGCCCGAACGCGGGAAGAGCCGCAGGCCCCACACCTGGGGGAGCAGCGGCGGCAGCTGCGCCCGGGTGGGCCAGGACCGGAAGGTCAGCGGGCGGCCCGCCTCCAGGGCCGCCCGCAGGACGCGCAGCCGCACGTACGCGTAGCCGGGATCACCGTCGCGGTCCCGGGCGGCGCTCTTCTGGGCGGGAAGGACCGCGGTGTCGCCGGATGCCCGGCCGCGCGGCAGGGAGCGCTGGGTGAGCGCGTGCGCGGTGAGCACCCGGCGGTTGCGGCCGAGACTCGGCGGCAGGACCAGATAGGCGAGCCGGACCAGCCGCGGATAGTGCTCGACGAGCGCGGCCTCGGCCTGCTCGACGCCGACCTCCGGCCCGGGGACGGCGGCTGATGCGGGGCGGGGGCGCGGGGCGACATCCTGTGACTGCACGTTCAGCAGAACGAGCGAATCGGCGGATGGTCACCTGGACGTGCCCGGCATCACGGGCGGTCGCCCCCGCGGCCCGTCCGGGATCAGCCCTCCGGCTCCACGAGGAGGCGCGCGTAGTTCGCCATGGACCGCTGGTAGCGCGGCAGGTGCGGGGCGAGGGCACCCAGTACGAGCGAGAGTCCTTCGCGCTCACGGCCGAGGCTCGCCAGGCACAGCGCCAGAGTGGCCCGTACCGCGTCGTCCAACTCGTCGGAGACACCGACCAGTTCGGGTGACAGGAGCCTGACGCCCTCCTCCGGCTGCCCGATGTTCCGCAGCGAGCTGGACAGCTGGATCTTCGCGCGGCGGCCCCGGTAGCCGTCGAGGCCGCGGTCCAGGGCCTCCCGGTACAGCGGCACGGCCCGGTCCGAGTGACCCGTCGAGTCCCAGGCACAGGCCAACTCGAAGGGGCCGACCGGGCTGTCGTCCGGCAGTTCGGCGACGAGCGCGCCGATCACCGCGCGGAAGGCCGCGGCGTCCGTCCCCGGGGCGCTCCCGAAGCCGGCCCAGGCGCTCGCCACGCGCTCCTCCCAGTCCGCCGCCGGGTCCGCCGTCGTGCCGGCTGCCGTCTCTGTGGCCGTGCTCTTCTCCGTCACCGGCCCACCCTCGCACAGGCGCGCCCGCGACCGGCATCCCGTTCCACCGGGGTTCCCCGCCCTCCGCGGCGCCCCTTCGAGCAGACTGGGGCGCACGACCGGCCCGCGCCGGGCGGCCTCCCGATTGAGCACGGAGCGTGCGGGAGCCGTATCGAAGACGGGGCCCCCGCGAGGGCTCCCGGCGGCGTGGGCCGCCGGAACGGACCGGAGGTACGGATGAGGACGACGCGCAAGGCACTGGCGACCGCCGCGGCAAGCGCCGCGGTGGGACTGCTGGTCCTGACGGGCTGCGGCTCGGACGACGAGGGGGAGAAGGTCCCCGAGACGGCGACCGGCAGCCTGGAACACCTGGCGGACGAGGTGGGCTGCGCACCGAACATGCAGACGGACGCCGACGAGATCCGGCAGGCGGTCTGCAAGAAGAGCGACGTCGGCGGCAAGTTCATCCTGGCCACCTTCGCCACCGACCGCGGCCAGCGCGAGTGGCTCGACGGGGCCAAGGACTACGGCGGCTTCTACCTCGTCGGCCGCAAGTGGGTGGCCGTGGCCGAACAGAAGACGGTGCGGGCCCTGCGCACCACGCTCGGCGGCGACATGGAGATCGGCACCGACCACTCGGGCGGCCACTCCGGGGAGAGCGGGTCGGCGCACCCCGGTCACAGCGGCTGAGCGCCGCGGACGCCGGGTGCCGTGGACGGGGACACGGGAGACGACAGAGGGGAAGGCCGGCCACGGAGATCCGTGGCCGGCCTTCCTCGTGGTTCACCGTGTCAGCGGTTCACCCGTGCTGCGTCACCGGCACTTCTTTCCGGTGTTGATGCAGCTGACCACCTTGTTCATCGTGTTCGTGTCGAAGAAGTTGATGAAGTCGTTGTGGTCGGTGATCGGCTTGTGCAGGTTCTCCGGGAACGAGTCCACCGCGAACGCGTTCTTCACGGTGCCGTTCTCGATGGTCGGAGCCGCCACCTTGTAGACCAGCCGGACCTGCAGCTGGGGGATCGCCTTGAAGCCGTTGGCGCAGGTGCCGTCCGCCTGGACGAACGCCACGTGCGCGCGGTGGTTGGCGCTGTCGATGTTCTGACCGTCCCAGCAGCTCTGGAAGTTGGTCGTGCGCACCACGGAGCTGCCCTGGGGGCAGATCGGGTACTTGTCCGTGAGCTGGCGGTTCTCGAAGCCCGTGCAGCTCCAGTTCACGTTGGCGTTCGCGAGGCCGTTGACGAAGGCCTTGGCGTCACCGGTGATGATGCGCAGGGCGGTCGGCATGGCGACGACGTTGCCCCGCTTGTTGCCGACGAACTTGAGCTGGGCCTGGCTGGCCTGGAGGATCTTTCCTACGTTGCCCTCCTTGCCACCGCCGTCGTTGTTCTGGTCGAAGTCCTGCGAGCCGTCCTGCAGGCGCAGCACCGGCCAGAAGTACGAGGACTTGTCGCCCTGGTTCTGGCAGGTGGTGTCCGCGCCCGCCAGGTCCTCGTCGCTCGCGAAGGCGTCGTTGTTCTGGTTGCCGACGTAGTCGTGCAGGTGGTGCGCGCCGTTGGTGACACCGGGAGCGACGATCACGTTGTCCGTGTTGTGGTTGTCGTTCGCGTTGGTGCCACAGCTCGTGGTGAAGGTGCCCTGCGAGCCGCCCCGGCCGTTCGCGGCCAGACCGTTCGCGCCCACGCCCCGCTTGTTGCTGGGCTGGACGGTCTTGATGTCCTGGAAGTCGGCCGCCACCGGGCCGTTGCCGCCCTGGCCGCCGTTGCCCGCCTGGCCGCCGCCGCCGTCGGCGGGAGGCTGGCTGGCACCGCCGTCGGCCGGGGGCTGGCTGGTCTCCCCGCCCTGGCCGGCGTTGCCGCCCTGGCCCTGGCCTCCGTTGTTCTGGCCGTTGTTGCCCTGGCCCTGGCCGGCGTCGGTGTTCGGCTGTCCGGCCGACCATCCGGTGCACTTGGCGAGATTGCCGACACCGCTCGGAGCGGTACCGCCCACGCGCTTGATGTTGACCGAGATGCGCTCGATGGTCGCCGTGCGCTTGGAGGTCAGCGGGCCGAGGATCGAGTTCTGTACGAAGCCGGTGTCCCCCGCCTGTGCCTGGCGCGTGGAGGCGAGGCGGGCGTAGGCCTCGGTGATCTGCTGGTCGAGCTTGGCCAACTCCTTGTCCACACCGGCGCGAGCGCGCTGGGGCACGCTCCTCAGCTGTTGGCCGACGTCGGGGCATTTGATCGTGGCCACCGAGGCGGCGGTCGTCTGCGCGTTCCGTGTCGAGTTCTTGCCCTCGCCGGCGGAAGCGTAGATGTTGGCCGCAAGCAGACCGCCGCCACCCAGCGCGAGAGCCGCCGATGCGGCTATCGCCCGGTTGGCGAGCGTGGAGCGGCGTTTTCGGTTCGTGCGTCCCATGGAACTCCTCTGGCTTCCTTGCGGGGGCATCGGGGCGCCCGGCAGGAGGTGAAGCGGCAGCCTTGAGTACGGAGGAGGTTCCTGAGGCGTTCAGAAGCCTCGGGAATTCATGGGAGTCCGGTGGCGCAATCCCGGCGCAAGGGGGCCAGATGCCCTTGAAACAAAGGGCAGTTGAGGCCGTGTATTTGAATATCGTTCAGTGGGGGTGGAACTCGGGACCGGCGTGCGGGCCGGTCCCGGACGACTGCCGGCGGTCGTCCGCCGGCCCTCCGTTTCCCTTCTTCGTACGCTTTTAGCGGCCCTGGTCCAAATAGGCGATGACGGCCAGGACGCGACGGTTGTCGTCGTCCGACACATCCAGGTCCAGCTTCGCGAAGATGTTGGACGTGTGCTTGGCGATCGCCCGCTCCGTGACCACGAGTTGGCCCGCGATCGCCGCATTCGACCTGCCCTGCGCCATCAGTTCCAAAACCTCCAGCTCGCGACGGGTCAGTCTGCCCAGCGGCCGGTCGTCGGCCTGCCGCCGCGACAGCAGCTGCTGGATGACCTGCGGATCCATCACCGTGCCGCCCGACGCCACCCGGCGCACCGCGTCGATGAACTGCTCGGCGTCGAACACCCGGTCCTTCAGCAGGTAGCCGACCCCGCCGGTCCCGTCGGCGAGCAGTTCACGCGCGTACAACTGCTCGACGTGCTGCGACAGTACGAGGACCGGCAGCCCCGGCCTGGCCCGGCGCGCCTGGAGCGCGCACTGCAGCCCCTCGTCGGTGTGCGAGGGCGGCAGACGGACGTCGACCACGGCGACGTCCGGTGCCAGTTCGGCGAGTGCCCGCGTCAGTTCGGGACCGGTCTCGACGGCGGCGGCGATCTCGAAGTCGAACGCCTCCAGCATCCGGACCAGGCCGTCGCGCAGCAGGAACAGGTCTTCGGCCAGGACAACTCGCAAGGGATCTCCATGGTCACCGCGGTGGGGCCGCCCACAGGGATGTCGACGGCCAAGGCACCGTTGAATGTACCCAGTCGCCGTTCGACTCCGCACAGTCAGGACCCGGTAGCGGCCCCACCCGCCGTCCTCGGGCGGGACGCAGCGCCCTCAGGTCGGCGGCGAATCAACTCCCCGTCGGGGGCGCGTACTTGTATCCGACGCGGCGTACCGTCCGGATGGTGTCCCGGTGCTCCGCGCCGAGCTTGCGGCGCAGCCGGGCGATGTGGACGTCCACGGTCCGGCCGTCGCCCACGTGCCCGTAGCCCCACACCGTGGTGACCAGCTGGTCACGGGTGTGCACGCGGTGCGGGTGCGCCACCAGATGTGCCAGCAGCTCGAACTCCAGGTAGGTGAGGTCGAGCGGCCGCCCGTCGACCTCGGCGGTCCGCCGGACGGTGTCGACGCGCACGGGGAAGCCGTCGGGTGCCCCGCCGGACTCCTCGGACGCCGCGCCGGTCTCCGGTACGGCGACCGGCAGCAGGGACGGCTGGTCGGCCGGGACGAGGACCAGGTACCCGATCATCGGGGGCCGGCCCGGCAGCGTGGGCAGGGTGTGCGGGGGAGCGGGCAGCCAGGTGGCGCCCGGCGGGAGGAGGTCCGTGACGTCGACCACCTCGTCCCGGTCGACGGACCGCAGCCGATGGCGTGCCGGACCGGCGGACGGGGCGGGGACGGGGGAGGAGGCGGTGGCCACGGAGGAGAAGGGACGGGTGTTCGCCATGAGGGGTCAGCTCTTTTCGCGCGAGAGGTCGTCGAAGGACGTACGCCGTGCGCGCTGGCCGAAGGCCGGGATACGGCTTTAGAGGGCCTGCGCATGCGTCGCGCGACAACACACCCGGTCGAAGTCGTGGTGCTGACGGGAAGGCCAGAAGGGCTCGAGGTCGTGCCGACCCGTAGCGATGCACTCCTGGAAGCTGGCCATACCCCTATTGAAGCAGACCGAGGACGTCGGCAGCAGCCTCCTCTCACGCTCCGGACACCGAGTGCCCCACAGGCGCAAAGAGGCGCGGGGAACCGCGCGACAGGCCCTGACAGGTCCGCACCCACGCACCCCGTGCCGCCCCGTCCCCCGGGCGAACGCGAAAGGGGCGCCCACCGAAACGGTGGGCGCCCCTCCGGAGCACGGCCGGATCAGACCTGGCCGGCCTTCTCGAGCGCGGTGCAGCACGTGTCGACGATCAGACGCGTCACCAGGTACGGGTCGACGTTCGCGTTGGGACGGCGGTCCTCGATGTAGCCCTTGCCGTCCTTCTCGACCTGCCACGGGATACGGACCGAGGCGCCGCGGTCGGACACGCCGTACGAGTACTCGTTCCACGGCGCGGTCTCGTGCAGGCCCGTCAGGCGGTCGTCGATGCCGGCGCCGTAGTGCTTGACGTGGTCGAGCGGCTTCGAGCCCTCTCCCAGCGACTCGCACGCGGTGATGATCGCGTCGTAGCCCTCGCGCATCGCCTTCGTGGAGAAGTTGGTGTGCGCGCCGGCGCCGTTCCAGTCGCCCTTCACCGGCTTCGGGTCCAGCGTCGCGGAGACGTCGAAGTCCTCGGCGGTGCGGTAGAGCAGCCAGCGGGCCACCCACAGGTGGTCGGAGACCTCCAGCGGGGAGACCGGTCCGACCTGGAACTCCCACTGGCCGGGCATGACCTCGGCGTTGATGCCGGAGATGGCGAGGCCGGCCTTGAGGCAGTTGTCCAGGTGGGCCTCGACGATGTCACGGCCGAAGATCTCGTCGGCGCCGACACCGCAGTAGTAGCCGCCCTGCGGGGCCGGGAAGCCGCCCACGGGGAAGCCGAGGGGGCGCTCGCCGTCGAAGAAGGTGTACTCCTGCTCGATGCCGAAGATCGGCTCCTGGGCGGCGAACCTCTCCGAGACCTCGCTGAGCGCGGCACGCGTGTTGGACTCGTGCGGCGTCATGTCGATGTTGAGGACCTCGCACATGACGAGGATGTCGTCACCGCCGCGGATCGGGTCCGGGAAGGTCGCGACCGGCTTGAGCACGCGGTCCGAGGCGTGGCCCTCGGCCTGGTTCGTGGAGGACCCGTCGAAGCCCCAGATCGGCAGCTCGGCGCCCTTCGCGTCGTCGCCGAGTATCTTCGTCTTCGAACGGAGCTTGGCCGTCGGCTCGGTGCCGTCGATCCAGATGTACTCAGCCTTGAAAGCCACGGGCCACGTCCTTCGGGTGGGTCTCTGAGCGCAGTGCGGGTGCTGCGGCGCTGCGGCACTGGGGCGCCGCGGAGGATGCCCGAAGCCTGTCAACAGGCAGTTTCCCGATCATTGCCCGGGTGTGAACCCCGTGTTACCTGGTGCTTCTGTGCGGCGGGTCGCCCACGGAGAGGTCCCTGGCGCCGCACCGGCGCCGGAACGGCCGCCTCCGGAGCTGCCGTCCCGGCCCGCCGTCCCTCGTATGCGATGGGTTTCGCGCGGGCGTGTGCGACGGGTTGCGCGCGGGTGTACGCGACGGGTTGCGCGCGGGCGGCGGTCAGGCCGCCACCCGCGCGCATCACCTCACCCGGTTCGCTCCGTTCGTCCCGGCTAGCCCACCTTCTCGATGAGGGCCCGGCGGATCAGGAACTTGCCGGGCTCGCGGACCTGCTCGAACGCCGCGTTGTTCAGGAGCGCGCAGCTGCCGGAGACCGAGGTGACCTCGACGGTGGTGGACTTGTTGTTGTCGAGGTTCGTGACCTTGAGCTTCGTACCGGCGGGGAACTGGTTGCTGGACGCGGCGGGGGCGCCCGCCTCGCCGGAGAGGGTGACCGTCGAGCCGTTGCAGACCTGCCGGCCGGCACCGCCGCCCCCGGCCGCGGGCGCGGACGCCTCCTGCGACGGCTGTCCGGCGGGCGCCGACGCGGCGGGTGCGGACGCGGCGGGCGCCTCGGCCCCGGCCCCCGCACCGGCGCCGTCTCCCACGGTGGCGTCGGACTCGCCGACCTCGCACCCGGAGGCTTCCTGCTGCACCTTGATCTGCGCGATGACCGCCTCGCGGTTGGCGATCCGCGCCGGCGACTGGGCGTCGGGGTCGGTGCGCTGGTCCTGGATGAACCTCTCGTTGTTGCCGAGCGCGGTGGCCAGGCCGGAGCAGACCACCGAGGACCGCGCGTTCTGGGCCGCGGGCGCGGCGGGCGCCGCGTTCGACGTGGCTGCCAGGGCGAACGCCCCGCCGCCAGCCACCGCGGCGGCGCTCACCAGCAGGGCGATCTTCTTCTTCGTCCCGAGCGTTCTTCTGCGCGACATCGACGGCTCCTGTTCCCCGGCCACCCCTGGCGGCGGCCGTCCGCCGTTATGTACGACATACCGAACGGACTTGCTCAGCCGTTGACCGAAGTCGCCCGAGTAACGTGGATCACACGGGAGTTGAGGCCCCCGGGGCCCGCGGTGTGCCGGCGGGGCTACCGGCCCAGCGCGTCCCGTACCGCCTCGTCCGTCCGGGCGACCACCGCGGTCCCGTCCTGCGCGGTGATGATGGGCCGCTGGATGAGCCGGGGGTGCTCGGCCAGGGCCTTCACCCACCGCTCCCGGGTGCCGGCGTCACGGGCCCACTCCTTCAGCCCGAGCTCCTTCGCCTCGGCCTCCTGGGTCCGGGTGATGTCCCACGGCTCCAGCCCGAGCCGCTCCAGGACGTCCCGGATCTCGGCCTCGGTCGGCACGTCCTCCAGGTACCGCCGCACCGTGTACCCGGCCCCCTGCGCGTCCAGCAGGGCGAGGGCGCCGCGGCACTTCGAACAGGCCGGATCGATCCAGATCTCCATGCCGTCCACGGTACGTGAAAACCCGTACCGCTCACCTGTCACGGCATCCCCAAAGCCCCTCTGGCCAGGGGCGATTGTCAGTGGGCGGCGGTAGAATAGAAGCAGTGTTCGAGGGTGTCGCCCGGAGAGGCCGGCCGGTGCCCTGACCGCGACAGGAGGATGCCTGTGCCCGCTGCCGCACTGTTCCCGCTGCCCACCCACTCCACGTCCAAGAGGGCGGTCGTACGCGACCTGCCGTACCGGCCCGTCGAGAGGCACCCGCTGCCCGCGGGACGCCCGCGCGAGTGGTACATCAGCCACAACCGCCGCCTGAAGGCGATGCGGCTCGCCATCGCGCTCCTCGACTCCGGTGTCTACGTGCCCCAGCAGGCGCGCAACGAGAAGATCCGCAGCACGGCCGAACTGGTAGGCATACACCCCCCGTCGGACACGACCTGCCACATGGTCCGGGCCCTGATGAAGTACGCCCGCTGACCCCGGACCGGGGCGCCGCCCGCCTCCAGGGCGGAGCCCCGGCCGCGCGGTCCCGCGAGGGGGGCCGGCCTCAGGAGGACGCCGACCCCTTCTCCGGCGGCGTCCGGAAGCGGGGCGTGACCCGGGTGGGGCTCGGCCAGGAGCGCAGCCGGGCGGCCTCCGTCGCAATCGCGCCCTGGCCCCGCGCCCCGACCGCGAGGTGGACGCTCGCGGAATCCGTCCCGTGCGGCGCCGCCGGCGAGGCCGCGGCCTCCTCGGGACCGCCCGCCCGTGCGGCCACGGCCGGCCGCTGCCCGACGGCCGGCCGGACCCGGCGCTCGGCCACCCCGATGTACCGCCGGTACTCTTCCGCGCCGCTCCCCCCGTCCGGTGCGCCCGTCGCCCCGGGCGCAGATCCGCTCATCACGAGGGCACCCTATTGCTCTCCTCTGTGACGGTTTCTTTTGACTCCGAGGCCATATGTGACTGCCTGTAAGCGGATTCGGTCGTTATTCGTTTCCGTCGGACAGGCGTCGGCGGGCATCCTGAGGGCTACTCTCGTCGTCATCCACGGACCGGCGCACAGCCCGCCGCGCCGGACAGTCCGGGGTTCCACCACCACTTACGCGCAAGGAGACCCGTCATGGGTGCCTTGATCTTTCTGGCGATCCTCGCCCTGATCGTCCTCGGGTTCAACAGCCCGGCCTGGTGGCTCGCCGCGGTCGTCCTGGCCTACCTCTACGTCCGCCACGTACGGACCGACGGGGGATCGGCCGGCTCGTCGCCCACCGGCGGCGCCGCGGGCGGTTCCGGAGGCGGTTCCGGAGGCGGCGGGTCGAGCTCCTCGACCCGCACCGACAGCAGCTACCACGCGTACCGCCAGCGCCGTGACCGGATGGCCAAGTGGGAGCGCCGCTACAGCCGCGAACGCCCCTGGAACGTCCGCCAGAAGTGACCGCCGCCGGCCGGAGCACGACGGAGCCCCGTCACCGCCCTCGGGCGGTGACGGGGCTCCGGACGGATGCCGTGCCGGTCACACGTCGTAGTACAGCTCGAACTCGTGCGGGTGCGGACGCAGCTGCAGCGGCGCGATCTCGTTCGTGCGCTTGAAGTCGATCCACGTCTCGATCAGGTCGGACGTGAACACGTCGCCCGCGAGCAGGAACTCGTGGTCGGCCTCGAGACGGTCCAGGACGGCCGGGAGCGAGGTCGGGACCTGCGCGACACCCGCGTGCTCCTCGGGCGCCAGCTCGTAGAGGTCCTTGTCGATCGGCTCGGCCGGCTCGATCTTGTTCTTGATGCCGTCCAGGCCCGCGAGCAGCAGCGCCGAGAAGGCGAGGTACGGGTTGCCGGAGGAGTCGGGCGCGCGGAACTCGACGCGCTTGGCCTTCGGGTTCGAGCCGGTGATCGGGATGCGCATGGCCGCGGAGCGGTTGCGCTGCGAGTACACCAGGTTGACCGGGGCCTCGAAGCCGGGGACCAGGCGGTGGTAGGAGTTCACCGTCGGGTTGGTGAAGGCCAGCAGCGACGGGGCGTGCTTGAGGATGCCGCCGATGTAGAAGCGGGCCGTGTCCGACAGGCCCGCGTAACCGGCCTCGTCGTAGAACAGCGGGTCGCCGTTGGCCCACAGCGACGAGTGGATGTGCATGCCCGAGCCGTTGTCACCGAAGATCGGCTTCGGCATGAAGGTCGCGGTCTTGCCGTTGCGCCAGGCGACGTTCTTCACGATGTACTTGAAGAGCTGCAGGTCGTCGGCCGCGGCGAGCAGCGTGTTGAACTTGTAGTTGATCTCGGCCTGGCCGGCGGTGCCCACCTCGTGGTGCTGGCGCTCGACCTGGAGGCCGGACTTGGCCAGCTCCAGGGAGATCTCGGCCCGCAGGTCGGCGAAGTGGTCGACCGGCGGGGTCGGGAAGTAGCCGCCCTTGTAGCGGACCTTGTAGCCGCGGTTGTTCTCGACCGAGCCGGTGTTCCAGGCGCCGGCCTCGGAGTCGATGTGGTAGAACGACTCGTTCGACTTGGTCTCGAAGCGCACGCTGTCGAACACGTAGAACTCGGCCTCGGGGCCGAAAAACGCGGTGTCGGCGATACCGGTCGACGCCAGGTAGGCCTCGGCCTTCTTGGCCACGTTGCGCGGGTCGCGGGAGTACTGCTCGCCCGTGATCGGGTCGTGGATGAAGAAGTTGATGTTGACCGTCTTGTCGCGGCGGAAGGAGTCGACGCGCGCGGTGGACAGGTCGGCGCGGAGCGCCATGTCGGACTCGTGGATGGCCTGGAAGCCCCGGATCGAGGATCCGTCGAACGCGAGCTCCTCGGCCGGGTCGAAGGCCTCCGCCGGGATCGTGAAGTGCTGCATCACACCCGGCAGGTCGCAGAAGCGGACGTCGACGAACTTGACGTCCTCGTCCTTGATGAACTTCTTGGCCTCGTCGGCGTTCTGGAACATCCAGCTCCTCCTACTCCCGCCCACTTCGGACCGGGGTGGTAGTTCGTTCGTGCGGCCAGTGCGGTGGCACACGCTGAGCCCGACCTTAAGGACGGGTGATTTCTCCAGCGTGACCCATTTGTTTCGCCCAAGTTAACCGGACGAGTGCCGGTGTACCCCACCCGTCCGTATGGCAAAACGGCCGCAGTACCGTGGACGGGTGGACAACAGGCAAGCAATCGGATCGTGGCTCTCCGGACCCCGCGCGGCCGCGGAGGACGCCGGTGCCGACTTCGGATACCGCGGGGAGCAGCTGGGCTTGCCCGAGTCGGGCCCCGGCTCGATCGCGCGTCCCGGCAGGCGCCTGGGCGCCCTCGCCGTGGACTGGGCGCTGTGCACCTTGATCGCATACGGCCTGATCACCGACGGCTACGGCCAGGCGACCGGGAACTGGGCACTGCTCGTCTTCTTCGTGCTGAGCGTCCTGACCGTCGGCACGATCGGCTTCACCCCCGGCAAGCGCCTGTTCGGCCTGCGGGTCGTCGCCCTGGACACCGGCACGGTCAACCCGCTGCGCGTCCTGGTGCGCACGGTCCTGCTGTGCCTCGCCCTGCCGGCGCTGATCTGGGACCGCGACGGGCGCGGACTGCACGACCGGCTGGCCCGCACGGTCGAGGTCAGGGCGGCCTAGGGCGTTTCTTTCGGATCGGCCCGGGTCCGCGGCGCCCGGCCGGCACGGCGCCTCGCGGCGTCGTCGCACGACCCGGGTACGCCCGGTACGCGGATCACGCTCCGCCTCGCGACGCACCGCACCGGACACCGCGGCCCGATCCGGCCTGATCCGACCCGATCCGGCCTGATCCGAAAGAAACGCCCCAGCGGCCGTCCGTCCTGCTCGCTGCCTCACCGCCCACCCGCACGGATCGGTTCCGCTCGTACGGACATGAGTCCGCTCGTGCGGGCATGAGAACGGGGCGCCCCGGAACCGTCGGTGATTCCGGGACGCCCCGTCCCAGTGGAGCCCAGGCGCGGCGTCAGCGCATCTTTCCGCCGCGCGGCATGCGCATTCCCTTGGGCATCGGACCCTTGGGGAGCGGCATGTTGCTCATCAGGTCGCCCAGGGCGCGCAGCCGGTCGTTGGTCGCGGTGACCTGCGGGCCGGTCAGCACCCGCGGGAGCTTCACCATCGTCGTGCGGAGCTTCTTCAGCTCCACCTGGCCCTCGCCCGTGCCGACGAGGATGTCGTGCACCGGCACGTCCGCGACGATGCGGGCCATCTTTTTCTTCTCGGCGGCCAGCAGGCTCTTCACCCGGTTCGGGTTGCCCTCGGCCACCAGCACGATGCCGGCCTTGCCGACGGCCCGGTGGACCACGTCCTGGCTGCGGTTCATCGCCACGGCCGGGGTCGTCGTCCAGCCGCGCCCGATGTTGTCGAGCACCGCCGCCGCCGCGCCCGGCTGGCCCTCCATCTGCCCGAAGGCCGCACGCTCGGCTCGGCGCCCGAAGACGATCGCCGTCGCGAGGAAGGCGAGCAGGAGTCCGAGAATGCCGAGATAGATCGGGTGACCGATCAGGAAGCCGATCGCGAGGAAGACACCAAGGGTGACGATTCCGACAGCCGCGAGTACAAGACCGATTTTTTTGTCGGCCTTGCGGGTCATCTTGTAAGTCTGAGCGATCTGCTTGAGTCGCCCGGGGTTCGCAGCGTCCGCTGCGGGTTCCTTCCTCGCCATGGCATGAAGTCTACGTGGCGGGGGGAGCGCGGACGACGGCGGTGCCGGGTGGGACTTCGTCACAGGGCTCGGGCCGGGCCCCGGCAGGGGCCGTCCGGCTCAGCGGCGGACGAGAAAGGACTGCTCCAGGACCTGCTGGGCCTCGACGCGGTCCTTGGCGCGGCGGCGGTCCTCCAGGACGGAGGTCCAGGCGTTGCGGCGGGCGGTGCGCTGCCCGCTGCTCAGCAGCAGGGACTCGACGGCACGGAGTGCATCGGTGAACGACGGAATCGCGGTGGCGCGTACGGGCGCGGCCTGCATGATGGGGGTCCCCCCTCGGGACGGCGGCTCTGGGTGGGGCTCTGTGTGCGGTAGGACCAGGGTCTCTGAATGGTGTTACCAGGGCGTGACCGACCGGTCAAACGCCCATGAAGCCTTGCTGCGCAGGGCCGAAACCCTGAGATGTCGCCGGGACGGCCCTCATCTGCGAGGATGGCCGGGACTGCGCCGTACCGGCCATTACCGGCAAGTAGCTTCTTGTGCGCGGATTCACACGATCGCCTGGCACCGCGTGCCATCCGGAATCGCTCCCGGACGGCACGGACAGCTGCTTCGGACGGCCTGCGCCCCGGGCGGCCGGTGCTTCAGACGGCCTGCGAGGCGACGTACGAACCGCGCTTCTCGATCGCCATCTGGTAGAGGCGGCCGGCCCGGTACGAGGAACGGACCAGCGGGCCCGACATGACTCCGGAGAAGCCGATCTGGTCGGCCTCGTCCTTCAGCTCCACGAACTCGTGCGGCTTCACCCAGCGCTCGACGGGGTGGTGACGCACGGACGGGCGCAGGTACTGCGTGATGGTGACCAGCTCGCAGCCGGCCTCGTGCAGCTGGCGCAGGGCCTCGCTGACCTCTTCGCGGGTCTCGCCCATGCCGAGGATCAGGTTCGACTTCGTGACCAGACCGTAGTCGCGGGCCTCCGTGATGACCTTCAGCGAACGCTCGTAGCGGAAGCCCGGGCGGATGCGCTTGAAGATGCGGGGGACCGTCTCCACGTTGTGCGCGAAGACCTCAGGGCGCGAGGAGAAGACCTCGGCGAGCTGGGCCGGCTCGGCGTTGAAGTCCGGGGCAAGCAGCTCGACCTTGGTCCGGCCCTCGGCGCGGTCCGCGGTCTGCCGGTGGATCTGGCGGACCGTCTCCGCGTACAGCCAGGCGCCCCCGTCGGCCAGGTCGTCGCGGGCGACGCCGGTGATCGTCGCGTAGTTCAGGTCCATGGTGACCACGGACTCACCCACGCGGCGGGGCTCGTCGCGGTCCAGCGCCTCGGGCTTGCCGGTGTCGATCTGGCAGAAGTCGCAGCGCCTCGTGCACTGGTCGCCGCCGATGAGGAACGTGGCCTCGCGGTCCTCCCAGCACTCGTAGATGTTGGGACAGCCCGCCTCCTGGCAGACGGTGTGCAGGCCCTCGCTCTTCACGAGGTTCTGCATCTTCGTGTATTCGGGACCCATTTTCGCCCGGGTCTTGATCCACTCGGGCTTGCGCTCGATGGGGGTCTGGGCGTTCCGGACCTCCAGGCGCAGCATCTTGCGTCCGTCGGGTGCGACTGCGGACACATCGGCTCCCTGTAGCTTCGATTCTTCGGCGTACACCAGGGTACGCCCGTTCGGTTGTCGGCCCTCGAGGTGGGCAACCTTCGTGAACGGGGGTGCATTCCCGGGGGTTCGGGGGCACCGGCGCCCAGGGTCGGGACGGGAACGGCGGCGGGGCGAGGGGACCTCCTACCCGGCCGCCCGCTCCACCTCCCGCGGCTTCAGCTCCGCGTTGCCCAGGACGTCCGCCAGGTGCCGCTCGGCGACGGGCAGCACCTCCGCGATCCCCAGGTCGCGTCCCAGCTCGTGCGCCAGCGACGTGACCCCCGCATCCCGGATCCCGCAAGGAATGATCTTGTCGAAGCTCGACACGTCGGGGTTCACGTTCAGGGCGAACCCGTGCATCGTGACCCCCTTCGCCACCCGGATCCCCACGGCGCAGATCTTGCGGTCCTCCCGCCGCTGCCCGGCGTTGGAGGGCGCGTACTCGGGCCCGTTCAGCCGCGGGTCGAACTCCTCGTCGGCCAGCCGCGGATCGAGGCCGGGGGTGAGCCCGCCGAGCGCCGGCCGCCGGTCCACGGGGTCGCCGAGGACCCAGACCCCGGCCCGCCCCTCCACCCGGCTGGTTCCGACGCCGAACTCCGCGCAGACCCGGATCACCGCGTCCTCGAGCCGCCGCAGGTGGGCGACGACGTCCACCGGGCGCGGCAGCTTCTGGATCGGGTAGCCGACCAGCTGCCCCGGACCGTGCCAGGTGATCTTCCCGCCCCGGTCCACGTCGACGACGGGCGTGCCGTCCAGAGGGCGCTCGCTGTCCGCCGTGCGCCGCCCCGCCGTGTAGACCGGCGGATGTTCGAGGAGCAGGCAGGTGTCGGGGATCTCGTCCTGGAAGCGGGCCGTGTGGACACGGCGCTGCTCGTCCCAGGCCTCCCGGTACTCGACGGCGTCCGCACCGAAACCCATGCGGACGAACCGCAGCTCACTCACGGCAAGCGCCTCCCTGCAGAGATGTAAGGCTCGTAACGGCCCAAGCCACTGTACGTCCGACCGGTACGCGTCAGCTCCGGGAGCAATCCTCACACGATCGGATGAATGCGTGGGGAAGTGTGCGATCGGGTGCTTACGGACCGCTACATTCGCGCCGTTCACGAGGCTTGTCAGGGCTGCTCCACGCACGGCGGCCGACCTCGTCCTGGCCTGCCCGAACAGGCCCCAGCCCGGAAGGCAGGAGCTCGCACCGCAGATGTCGGAACGACCCGCGCAGCGCACCCCCAACCGTCAGCTCGCCGCACTTATCGCAGAAGCGGGGTTCTCCAACGCGGGGCTCGCCCGTCGAGTGGACCAACTCGGCCTCGAACACGGTCTCGACCTGAGATACGACAAGACATCGGTGACCCGGTGGCTGCGCGGACAGCAGCCCCGGGGCACCACACCGGCCCTGATCGCCGAGGTGTTCACCCGCCGCCTCGGCCGCCGGCTCAGCGCGCAGGACCTCGGACTCGACGCCTGCGCGCCCGTGTACGCGGGCCTCGAGTTCGCCGCCACGCCCGAGGAGGCCGTCGACATCGTCGGCGGACTGTGGCGCAAGGACTCGGGCAGCCACGCCGAACTGCGCAAGATCGCGTTCACCCCGGCCGGCCTCGTCGTACCCAGCCGGGACTGGCTGATCGGCCGCGCCGACGACCGGGTGGGCCACGGCGACCCCGGTGTCGCGCGCATCCCCGTACAGGCCCGCCCGCCCTCGGCCCGGCTGCCCGCCGTGCCCGAGCAGGCCCGGCCCCCGTCCCGGCAGCGCGCGGTCACCGAGCGCGGCCCCGGGCAGCGGGTGACCGCGGGCGACATCGCGGCCCTGCGGTCGGTGGGCGAGCTGTTCCGCACGCTCGACAACACCTACGGCGGAGGGCACGCCCGGCAGGCCCTCGTGCGGTACCTGGAGCACGAACTGGAACCGATGCTGCGCGGCACGTACGGCGAGCAGGCCGGACGCCGCCTGTTCGCCGCGGCGGCCGATCTGACCCGGCTCGCGGGCTGGACCTCGTACGACATCGCCGCGCACGGGCTCGCGCAGCGGTACTTCGTGCAGGCGCTGCGGCTCTCGCAGGCGGCGGCGGACCGGGCGTACGGCTCCTACGTGCTCGTGACGATGAGCCGGCAGGCCGTCTACCTCGGACACGGGCGGGAGGCGGTGCAGCTGGCCCGGGTCGCCCAGCAGGGCGTCGGCTCCTCCGCGCCGCCCGTCGTCCAGGCGCTGCTGTACGCGGTCGAGGCACGGGGCCACGGGGTGCTGGGCGAGGTGCGGGCGGCCACGGCCTCGCTGGTGCGGGCCGAGCGGGCGCTGGAGACCGCCCGGCCGGGGGACGAGGTCCCGTACTGGGCGCGGTTCTTCGACGAGGCGCAGCTCGCGGACGAGTTCGGGCACTGCCACCGGGATCTGCAGCAGTACCGGGCGGCCGCCCAGCACGCCGAGCGCTCGCTGCAGTTGCGCGCGCCCGTGTACGCGCGCAGCCGGCTCTTCTGCCGGGTGGTCCTCGCCTCGGCGCGGCTCGGGCTCGGGGAGCTCGACCAGGCCTGCCAGCTGGGGGCCGAGGCGGCGACGCAGGCGTCCGAGATGCGGTCGGTCCGGGCGGTGGAGTACGTGCGGGACTTCGAGCGGCGGCTGGAGCCGTACCGGGACGCGGCGCCCGTGCGGGGGTATCGCGACAAGGTCGCGGCTCTTCACTGAGGGGGTGGCTGCGGGGCGGTCGGCTGCGTGACGGTCGGCTGCGCCGCGGTCGGCTGCGCCGGGCGGGAGAAGGGCGTGTTCCGGCTGCGGGTCGGTCGTGGCTGGTCGCGCAGTTCCCCGCGCCCCTGACGGGGCGCACCCGGACCGGCGCCCGGCCCCGGACCCGGACCCGGACCCGGCTGCGGCTGCGGGTCGGTCGTGGCTGGTCGCGCAGTTCCCCGCGCCCCTGACGGGGCGCGCCCGGACCCGGGTCCGGGCGGGGGAGGGAGGGGCGGAGGTCCTGCCCCGCGGCGGGACCTCCGTCCCGGTCGGGGGCTACGCGGCCGTGCGGGCCGGTGAGCGGGGTGCGGCGGGGGACGCCGTGACGCCCAGGTCCGTCAGGAGGGCCGTGGCCGCCCGGTGGGCCGAGCGCAGGGCGCCCTGGACCGTGCCGGTGTCGCGGTGGTCGCCGCAGACGTACAGGCCCGCCAGCAGGCGGACCGGGCGGCGCAGGTCGTGCGGCGGCGGCATCGCCGGCACCGCGTCGCGCGTGTGGTGCACCGCGAGCAGCTCCCAGCGGCGCGTGGCGGTGCCGTAGAGGGCGGCCAGGTGCGCGCGTACCGCCCGGTCCGGGTCCGCGGGCGGGGCGCCCAGGACCGTCGACGAGATCAGGGCGCGTCCCGCGGGGGCGCGGGACGGATCGACCTGGCTGATCACCGCGGTGTGGGCCACCGGGCCCCGGCGGTCCGCGTCCAGCAGCAGCGCCGGGTCCGTCAGGGGCGGCTCGTCCGCCGTGTGGTGCACCACCGTCACCGCGTGGAACGGCGGCACCCGCAGGCCGGGCAGCAGGTCGGCGGCGGCGCGGGCGCCGGTCGCCACCAGGACGGCCCGGCACCGCAGTTCACCGTGCTCGGCCGTCGTCACCGACGTGGTCGAGACCGAGGTCACCCGCACCCCGGTACGGACCGTCCCGGCCGGCAGTGCGGCCGCGAGCAGCTCCGGCAGGGCGTCGGCGCCGCCCTCGGGAACGCACAGGCGGCCCGCGGCGAAGGACCGGAGCGCGAGGTCGGCGCACCGGCTGGACGTCGTCAGGTCCGGGTCGCAGAGCAGCGCCGCCAGCAGCGGGCGCAGGAAGCCCTCGACGGTACGGGCGGGTATGCCGCGCGCCGCGAGCGCCCGTCCGGCCGGCCGCTCGGGGCGGGCCAGGATCCGTTCCGGGGCGACCGTCGCGATCCGGCCGAGGACCGCGGCCAGCCGGGCCTGGTCGAGCGGGCCCCCGAGGGGCGGAAACGCCCGTGACAGGGGCGGGGCGGCGGCCGGAGCGGTCTGCCTGGCCCTGCGCAGGGGGCTCACGAAGGCGCGCGCCGCATCGAGTGCGCCCCTTGTGCCCCCGGCGCTCGCGGGCTCACCCGACCGGTGCACACGCCCCTCGGCGTGCACGAGGACACCGGGGGCGAACGGCCGCAGCACGAGGGCCTCCAGGCCCGGGGCCGACCGCAGTTCGGGGTACGACGTGAAGAGGAGCCGGCCGAGGCGGTCGAGGCGGAAGCCGTCGACCTTCTCGGTCGTCGTACGGCCGCCCACCTCGGGGGCGGCCTCCAGGACGACGGTCGTCACACCTGCGCTGTTCAGCCTGTGGGCGGCCGAGAGTCCCGCGACTCCGGCCCCCACCACGACGACGTCCGCCTGCGCAGCGGGCTCAAGCACGTGCCCCTCCTCGAGGTCGCGTGCCCGTCGGGTGCGTCCCGCCCCGGACGGGCATCCGGAACAACCGGTTTCGGGCCGAGATTAGAGGCGGAGCAGGCCGGGGGAAGTCGCGCGGGGACAGGGCACGGTCGCACACCGGTCGCATGGGGCCGCGTACCGCGACGGCCGTGGTCAGGGCCGCGGCCCGGAGGTGCCGCCCGGGCCGCCCTCCCGCGCCCGCGCGGGAGCCGTGCCGCCCCGGTACGCGGTGCGGCACGGTACAGGGGGAGCGGCGCCGGGCCGTCGCCCGGAACGTCGACGGGCCGTCGTCAGAACCGCCGTCCACGGCCGAAAAGCTGCGGCCACGCCTACGCCAGGGCCGCCCGGACGGTCTCCTCGATGCCCGGGAACGCGAAGGTGAAGCCCGACTCCAGCAGCCGGGTGGGCAGCACGCGCTGGCTGCCCAGCACCTCCTGGGCCATCTCGCCGAGCGCGGCCTTCAGCACCGGCGCGGGCACCGCGAAGAGGGTGGGCCGGTGCAGGACGCGCCCCATGGCGGCCGTGATCTCCGCGTTGGTGAGCGGCTCGGGGGCCGTCAGGTTGAAGGGCCCGGACAGCGACCCGGAGTCGAGGAGGTGGCGCAGCGCGGCCACGTGGTCGTGCAGCGCGATGTAGCTCCAGTACTGCCGCCCGTCGCCCATCCGTCCGCCGAGACCTGCCCTGAACAGCGGGAAGAGCCGGCCCCAGGCGCCGCCCTTCGCGGCCACCACGAGCCCGGTGCGGGCGAAGACGGTCCGCACGCCCGCCTCCTGCGCGGGCGCCGCCGCCTCCTCCCACGCCACGCACACCGAGGGCAGGAACCCGCCCGCGGGAGGCGCGCTCTCGTCCACGGCCCGCGGGCCCGTGTCCCCGTAGAAGCCCACGGCGCTGCCGTTCAGGAAGACCCGGGGCGGCCGGTCGAGGGCGGCGACGGCCTCCGCGAGCGTGGCCGTGCCGAGCACCCGGCTGTCGCGGATCGTCCGCTTGTAGGCGTCGGTCCAGCGGTGGTCGGCGATGCCGGCGCCCGCGAGGTTCACCACGGCGTCACAGCCGGCGAGGCCCACCGCGTCCACGTACTGCCGTCCGGGGTCCCACTCGACCTCGTCGTCCGCCCGGGGGGTACGGCGTACCAGCCGCACCACCTCGTGCCCGTCCGCGGTCAGTGAGCGCACCAGAGCCGTACCGATCAGGCCGGACGCGCCGGCCACGGCGATTCGCGAAGCTTCCATGCCCCCATCCTGCGCCAGTCCGGGCACGGGCACCGCGCCGAGGTCCCGCGCGGCCGCAGGACGGGGCCCGGACGTCCGGATCTACAGTGACCTCATGCCCGAGCCGTACATACGCACCGCGGTGCCCGGAGACGAGGAGGCGCTAGGTCTCCTCGACCGCGCCGTCTGGTCCTACCTGCACGCGGTCGGACCTCCGCACCGACCGCCGTACGAGCCGTTCTTCAACGAGCGCTCCGGGCCCCGGGACCACCTGGTCGCCGAGCTGGACGGGCGGGTCGTCGGGTACGTGCGGCTCGGATTCCCCACCCCGCTCGCCTCCAACGCGCACGTACGGCAGATCCAGGGTCTCGCCGTCGCCGACGAGGCCCGTGGCCGGGGCGTGGGCCGGGCGCTGCTCCGGGCCGCCGTCGCGGAGGCCCGCCGCCGGGGCGCGCTCCGGATCACCCTGCGCGTCCTCGGCCACAACACCCCGGCCCGCACGCTGTACGAGTCCGAGGGCTTCGTGGTCGAGGGGATCCAGCCGCAGGAGTTCCTCCTGGACGGCGCGTACGTGGACGACGTCCTCATGGGACGCAGGGTCTGAGGAGCCGGCGGACGCGCCGGCCCGCGGGGTCAGTCTTCCTGAGATCCCGTCAGCAGCCGCATGCCACCGGTCAGTTCGCGCAGGCAGCGGACCGCGAGGTCGGCGGGGGAGCCGGGGCCGTCGAGGCCTGCGTCCGACTCGGCCCACACCTCCAGGGCGATGCGGACGGCGTCCGTGGCGGCCGCGGCGACGAGCCGGATCTCCAGCGGATCCGCGTCCTTCGCGGCCAGGCGGGCCACCACGGGGACGAGCCTGTCCTCGGACTCCCGGTTCACCCGGTACCAGACCGCCCGCAGCGCCGGGTCCTCGGCGGCGGCCCGCAGCAGGCCCCGCGTCCAGCGCAGACCCTCGGCCTTGGCCTCGTGCGGGACGGTCAGGGTCTCGGTGACGGCCGCCTCCAGCGCCCGGGGGAGCGCGGTGCCCGGCTCGGCCCCCGCGAGCCGCTCGCGCCAGTGGTCGCCGCCGACCGCGAGCAGCGGGCCGACGGCGTCCTGCTTGTTGCGGAAGTAGCGGTAGAAGGTGCGCAGCGCGACGCCGGCGCGGGCGGCGATCTCCTCGGCCGTGGTGCCGTCCGGGCCGCGCTCGGTGAAGAGTTCGGCGGCGGCGCGGGCGATGTCGAACTGGGTCGCCGCCTTGCGGCGCTCGGTCAGCGACGGGGTCCTGGTCGCTGCGGACGGCTTGGTGCTCACGCGGGAAAGCGTACGTCCAGGGGGCCGGAGCCCCGCCCGGCCGCCCGGCTGGCCGGCTGGCCCGCCCGTCCGCTCCGTCCGCCCGTCCGCTCCGCCCGTCCGTCCGTCCGCCCGTCTGCTCCGCCCGTCTGCTCCGCCCGTCCGCCCGTCCGCCCGTCCGTCCGCTCCGCCCGCCCGTCCGTCCGTCCGTCCGCTCCGCCCGTCCGATCCGTCCGCCCGTTTGTCCGGCCGACCTGTCCGGCTGGCCCGCCCGGACGGCGTGGCGGCCCGGCCACTGGTGCGGACGGCCCGGACGGCTGGTGCGGTGGTCCGGCCGGCCGGCGTGACAGGCCGTTCGGACGGCGTGGCGGACCCGCCGGCCGGTGTGGCGGGTCGGACGGCCGGACCACCGGTGCGACAGGTCGGACGGCCGGTGTGGCGGGTCGGACGGCCGGACCACCGGTGCGACAGGTCGGACGGCCGGTGTGGCGGCCGGCCGCGTCGCTCGGCCGGTCGGCGGCGGGCTTCATGCGCGTGCGCGCCCGGTGGGGGCCGGTCGCGTGGTTCCCCGTGCCCCTTCCGGGCGTCCTGACGGCTCCGGAGCCGTCAGGACGTCACGAGGTCGCCCGTGTCCACCGGCGTGGAGGACCTCGCCGCACGCGCGGCGTCGTCCGCGACCTCGTCGGCGGTCAGGACGTACCCGGTGTCGGCATCGCTCGTGGAGCGCGCGAAGACGACGCCGTAGACCTTGCCGTCGGTGGTGAGCAGAGGTCCGCCGGAGTTGCCGGGGCGGACCGTGGAGCGGATCGAGTAGATCTCACGGGTGACGGGGTCGGAGCCGTAGATGTTCTGGCCCCGGGCGTCGATCTTGTTCGCGACCGTGGCCGCCTGGAGGTCGAGGCCGCCGTCCTGCGGGTAGCCCGCGACCACCGCCGCGTCGCCCCGTTCCGCACTCGTGTCGAAGGACAGCACGGGCGCCTTCAGCCCCGGCACGTCGAGCACGGCCACGTCCTTCTGCGGGTCGAAGAGGACGACCTCGGCCTCGTACGCCCGGCCCGTGCCGCCCACCCGCACGGTCGGGTCGTCGATGCCCGCCACCACGTGGGCGTTGGTCATCACCCGCTCCGCCGCGTACACGAACCCGCTGCCCTCGCGGCCCTGGGTGCCGACGGCGCCCTCGACCTTCACCGTGGAGCGCACCGAGGCCTGCTTCGCGGCCGCGGTGACACTGTCCCCTGAGGGCTCGGCGACCTCGGCCGTCGGCTCGTTCTCGAAGGGGTTGAAGACCTGCGGGAAGCCGGCCTCGGTGAGCGCCGAGGTGGCGCGGGAGAACCAGGCCGGGGTCGTGTCGGGCATCGTGTCCTGCACCGCGCCGAGCAGCGCGGAGTCGCGGATGGCCGAGGTGACGACGGGCGAGGCGGACGCGCCGAGGACGCTCGCCGCCACCCACGCCACGAGCAGCACGGAGACCGTGTTCGCCGCGGCCCCGCCCACCCCGTCGACCACCCGCAGGGAGCCCCGGTCCAGCTCGCGGCGCAGCTTCAGCGCCAGCCGCCCCGCCAGCTCGTGGCCCACGGCCGCGGGCAGCAGCACCGTCAGCACCGCCGTGACCGTCGCGGCCGTGCTCCCCGCCTCCACCAGGTCCATCACCCAGGGCAGCACCCACACGCCGATGACGGCACCGCCCACGAAACCGGCCAGCGAGACGCAGCCCGCGACCAGGCCGCGGCGGTAGCCGGACGCCGCGTAGGCCAGGACGACGAACAGCAGCAGGATGTCGAGCAGGTCCACGGAGCTCCCTTTTCTCTCGGGCCCCTCGATACGCGCCGGGCGGGCCTGGTGACCAGGTACGCGCGTGGGGAACCGGCTGTTCGGCACACGTGCGTGGACCTGTAGAAACGTCCCGGACCGGGGCGTTGGTTCCACCGGGTGGCACACCACACATCGCGGACGTCCTGGGTGTCCCGGAGAGTGGACCCCATGTGCGCCCACCGGACCCCGCCCCCGCGCCCCTCCCGGGGCGTGCCGCGCGGACCGCGCGGGCGCACGCGCACGCGCCGGGGTGCGCGCCGGTCGCTCCTGGCCCGCGTCCCCCGCCGGCTGCGCGTCACGGTGGCCTGCCTCCCCGGGCTCGCGGCCGTCGCCGGGCTGGTGCTGTGCGCCGTGGGGATCGACCGGACGGCGGGCGGCGCCGCCCGCTTCGTGGCGGCCCGTCCCGCGGCCGGGCACAAGGCCCCCCGACCCGTGATCGTGCCGCGGGAGCGCTGGCTCGGCGACGCCTCGGCCACCCAGGCACCCACCCGGTACGCCGACCGCGTGTCCGCCGTCTTCGTGCACCACACCGACTCGCCGAACGGCTACGACTGCGCCGACGCGCCGCGCATCATCCAGTACCTGTACACGGGCCAGGCCGGGGTCCGGCACTGGGACGACATCGGCTACAACTTCCTCGTCGACCGCTGCGGCACCGTCTACGAGGGCCGGGCGGGCGGCACCGCCCGTGCCGTCGTCGGCGCCCACACCCAGGGCTTCAACGTGGGCACGGCCGGCATCGCCGCGCTCGGCACCTTCACCGCGGGCGCGGAGGTCCCCAGGGCGATGACCGACGCCATCGCCGCCGTCGCCGCCTGGAAACTGGGGCTCACGGACATCGACCCGCGCGCCTCCGTACGCCTCGTCTCCACCAACAGCCTGAGCAGGTACCCGGCGGGCAGCCGCGGCACGTTCACGGCCGTCTCCGGGCACACCGACGGCTACTGGACGGCGTGCCCGGGCGCCGCGCTCATGGCCAGGCTCCCCGAGATCAGACAGCGCGCCGCCCGGCTGCAGGGGCGCCGCTGAACGGCCGCGGCGCCTCCCCGGCCCGGGGCGCGCCGGCCCCCGGCGCGCTGTGCGGGGGCGCCGCGTTGGCCCGGTCCAGCGCGGACGCGGTGGCGGCGGACGGCCCCACCACGACGGCGGCGACCACACAGGCCACGGTCCAGGGGCTGCGGGCGACCCGCGCCCACAGGGGCGTACGCCCGGCCCGCGACCGCCCGCGGCCGGCCGCGCCCGCGTGTCCGCGCACGGCCGTGTCCGCGTTCGTACTCGCATTCGTACTCGCGTTCGCGTTCGTACTCGCGCTCGTGTGACTGTTCATCATCCCCGCCTCCAGTCAGTGCGTGCCCTGACGCTACGAGGCGTGGCTCGGGGTGCCCGGTGAGACCGCTGTGGCGTACCTGTCAGCCCGCGAACCGGTCCCACAGCCGGGGGAACCGTTCCGCCAGCAGCGACTGGTCCTCCAGGTCGAACGCGGTGCCCAGCGGCTCGGCAGGCGCCGCCGGAATACCCAGGTCGGGCGCGACCGCGCCGGTGAGCTGCTCGTACGCCTCGTCCGCCGCGTACCCCAGCTCCTCCGCGTCCCCGTCGACCTCGTCATCGAAGTCCGCGAGCAGCTCGGCCAGTTGGTCCGGGTCGTGCACGGCACCCTCGTAGGTCTCCCGGCCCTGGCCGATCAGCCAGCAGCGGAAGAAGTCGAAGGCGTCGTCGCCGGCCCCGTCGAGCAGGATCCACGCGGCACCCCACAGGTCCCAGGTGTACGCGCGGTTGTAGCGGGCCTCGAAGTGACGGGCGAAGTCGAGGACCATCTCCGGGTCCAGCCGCAGGAGCCGTTCGACGAGCAGGTCGGCCTGCTCCTCGGGGTCGCCCTCGGCGGCCTCGCGGGCCCCGTCCACCAACTCCCAGAACTGCGTCTCGTCCATCACGGGACAAGCATCGGGCCTGTACCCGGCCCGCGCACCCGGGGACAGGCGGATCGTTATCACGCACATGCCCGCGAAAAAGTCCGACAGCAGGTGTCGGGATTCGGCGGGATGCTCGGCGCATGGAGACAACGGAACGAACACTGCAGGGGAACACGGGGCCGCTGAGCGGGAGGATCGCCCTGGTGGCGGGGGCCACCCGCGGCGCCGGACGGGCCACGGCGGTCGAACTGGGACGCGCGGGAGCCACGGTGTACGTCACCGGCCGCACGACCCGCGAGCACGTCAGCGAGGTCGGCAGGAGCAGCGAGACGATCGAGGGGACGGCCGAACTGGTCGACGCGGCCGCCGGTGCCGGGGGCCGGGGCATCGCCGTACCGACGGACCACCTCGAACCGGAGCAGGTACGGGCCCTGGTCGACCGCATCGACAAGGAACAGGGCCGCCTCGACATCCTCGTCAACGACCTCTGGGGCGGCGACGTCCACCTCGACTTCACGGCGGAGAAGCAGCCCGACCTGTGGGAGATGGACCTCGGCAAGGGGCTGCGGGTCATGCGCCTCGGCATCGAGTCGCACCTCGTCACCAGCCACTGCGCACTGCCGCTGCTGATCCGCAACCCCGGCGGACTGCTCGTCGAGGTCACCGACGGCACCGAGGAGTACAACCGGCGCTACCGCAAGCCGCTGTTCTACGACCTGGCCAAGACCGCGCCGATCCGGATGGCGTACGGCCTCGGGGAGGAGCTGAAGGAGTACGGCTGCACGGCGGTCTGCGTCACGCCCGGCTGGCTGCGCTCGGAGGCGATGCTCGACACCGCGTTCGAGGTGACCGAGGAGAACTGGCGGGACGCCTGCGCACAGGTCCCGCACTTCGCGATCTCCGAGACACCGACCTACGTCGGGCGCGCCCTGGTCGCGCTCGCCGCCGACCCCGGCGTGGCCCGCTTCAACGGGCGGTCGCTGTCCAGCGGCGGCCTCGCCCAGGAGTACGGCTTCACCGACGTGGACGGTTCGGCGCCCGACGCCTGGCGCTATCTGCTGGAGGTGGAGTCGCAGGGCAGACCGGCGGACGTGACCGGCTACCGGTAGCCCCGGCCGGTGCCGGTGCCGGTGCCGGTGCCGGTGCCGGTCAGTCCGGGTCGCGGTAGTACGCCGCGGTCCGGGCCGCCGCCTCGGAGAAACGTTTCCTTAGCTCGGCCGGTTCCAGGACCTCCGCCTCCGGGCCGAGGGAGAGGAGCTGGGTGTACGCGACGTCGTACGACTCGACCGGCAGCGTGAGCGTGACGCGGCCCTCGCCGTCGGGCGGGCCCGCCCCGTCGAGGGCCTCCTGCGCGGAGAGGGGGTCGACGGTGTGCCTCAGCCGCCGGGCGCCCGCCTCGGTGAGCCGCACCACGACCGTCGCCCGCAGGAGCGAGCGCGCGAACAGCTCGGCCTGCTCCGCCCAGAAACCCGGCAGGTCGAAGGCCTCGTCGCGGTCGAAGCGCCGGCTGTCCGCCGTGACCGAGGTGAACCGGTCGAGGCGGTAGACCCGGAAGGTGCCGGGCCCGGTCACCCGGGCGCACACGTACCAGACGCCCGCCTTCAGGACGAGTCCGTACGGCTCCAGTTCGCGCTCCACGTCGGTCCCGTCGCGCCGGTAGCGCGCGGTGATCCGGCGGTCGTCCCAGACCGCCTCGGCGACCGCCGGCAGCAGGACGGGGGTCTGCGGCTCGGCGAACCAGGCGGGGGCGTCCAGGAGGAAGCGCTGGGCCGCGCTGCGGGAGGCGTCCTTGAGGGAGGGCAGCAGGGCGGCGGACACCTTCAGACGGGCCGCGGAGGCGGCGTCCTCCAGGCCCATCTCGCGCAGTGCGCCCGGTACGCCGGACAGGAACAGGGCCTCGGCCTCGCTCCGGGCCAGTCCCGTCAGCCGCGTCCGGTAGCCGCCGATGAGCCGGTACCCGCCGGTGCGGCCCCGGTCCGCGTACACCGGGACGCCGGCCTCCGACAGGGCCTGCGCGTCCCGCGTGATCGTCCGCTCGGACACCTCCAGCTCGCGCGCCAGCTCGGCGGCGGTCATGGAGGCCCGAGTCTGCAGGAGCAACACCATCTTGATGAGCCGGGCAGCACGCATGCCCCCATGATGCCGGTGGCTCTGCCGGTCGGGCGGGCGGGGTGGGAGGTGGGATGTGCGTGCGTAGCCGACCGCGGCGCCGTCGGGGGCCGTTCGCGCAGTTCCCCGCGCCCCTGAAGACGGGGTCCGCTGGTACGTGGTCGGCTGCGGCGGCGTGGATGGCTGGTCGCGCGGTTCCCCGCGCCCCTGAGGGGCGAAAAGCCGGGGCGCGGCCCTGCTGTTCAGGGGCGCGGGCAACCCCCACCCTCCCGCGGGCCGCGAACCGGCCGCGGGAGGCTCGGGGCGCAGCCCCGCCTCGAGGGGCGCGGGGAACTGCGCGAACGGCCCTCGCCGGCCCGCAGGTCGTGCAGCGGGCCGGCGAGGGCCGATGGGGTCGACGGGGCGTGGCCCCGGAGAACTACAGGCCGTACCGTTCCCGCGCTTCCTTCACCGAGGAAGCCGGCACCTCGTCCCGCCGCGCGAGCTGCGCCAGCGCCGCGACCACGATCGACTGCGCGTCGACACCGAAGTGCCGGCGCGCCGCGACCCGGGTGTCGGACAGACCGAACCCGTCCGCGCCGAGCGACGACCAGTCCTGCTCGACCCACTGCGCGATCTGGTCCGGCACCTGCCGCATGTAGTCGGAGACGGCGAGCACGGGCCCCTCGGCCCCCTGCAGCGCCTGCCGCACGAACGGCACCCGCTCCTCGCCGCGCAGCAGCGCCGCGTCGGCCTCCAGCGCGTCCCGCCGCAGCTCCGTCCAGGACGTGGCGGACCAGACGTCCGCGGCCACACCCCACTCCTCGGCGAGCAGCCTCTGCGCCTCCAGGGTCCAGTGGATCGCCGTACCGGAACCCAGCAGCTGGATCCGCGCGGCGTTGGCGGCGGGCGAAAGACCCGCCGACTCCGCCGTGTTGAAGCGGTAGAGCCCCTTGACGATGCCCTCGTCGATACCGAGCCCGGACGGCTTCGCGGGCTGCGGGATCGGCTCGTTGTAGACGGTGAGGTAGTAGAAGACGTTCGGGTCCTCGCCCGGCGCCGGCTCGCCGTACATCCGGCGCAGACCGTCCTTGACGATCGTGGCGACCTCGTACGCGAACGCCGGGTCGTAACTCAGCGCGGCCGGGTTGGTCGCGGCGATGACCGGCGAGTGCCCGTCCGCGTGCTGCAGGCCCTCGCCCGTCAGCGTCGTACGGCCCGCCGTGGCGCCGACAAGGAAGCCGCGCCCCAGCTGGTCGGCGAGCTGCCACATCTGGTCGGCCGTGCGCTGCCAGCCGAACATCGAGTAGAAGATGTAGAACGGGATCATCGCTTCGCCGTGCGTGCTGTACGCGGTCGACGCGGCGATGAAGTCCGCCATGGAACCGGCCTCGGTGATCCCCTCGTTGAGGATCTGGCCGTCCTTGGCCTCCTTGTAGTACATCAGCTGGTCGCGGTCGACCGGCTCGTACGTCTGCCCCTTGGGCGAGTAGATCCCCAGGGACGGGAAGAGGCTCTCCATGCCGAAGGTGCGCGCCTCGTCGGGGACGATCGGCACCCAGCGCTTCCCGGACGTCTTGTCGCGGACCAGGTCCTTGACCAGGCGTACGAAGGCCATGGTCGTCGCGACGTTCTGCGAGCCGGAGCCCTTGTCGAAGGCCGCGAACGCCTTGTCGGCCGGGGCAGGCAGCGGCGCGAGCGCGTGCGTACGACGGGCCGGGGCCGGGCCGCCGAGGGCCGCGCGGCGCTCCTGGAGGTACCGGACCTCGGGGGAGTCGGCGCCCGGGTGGCCGTAGGGGACCACGCCGTCGGTGAACCGGCTGTCCGGGATCGGCAGCTCCAGCAGGTCGCGCATCTGCTTGAACTCGTCTGTCGACAGCTTCTTCATCTGGTGGTTGGCGTTCTTCGACGCGAAGCCCGCACCGAGGGTGTGACCCTTGACCGTCTGGGCCAGGATGACCGTCGGAGCGCCCTTGTGCTCGACGGCGGCCTTGTAGGCGGCGTACACCTTGCGCGCCTCGTGACCACCGCGGGAGAGGTGGAAACACTCCAGGATCTTGTCGTCGCTCAGCAGCTTCGCCAGCTCGACGAGCGCCGGGTCGGCGCCGAAGAAGTCCTGGCGGATGTAGGCGGCGTCGCGGGTCTGGTACGTCTGCACCTGCGCGTCCGGGACCTGGCGCAGGCGCCGGACCAGGGCCCCCGTGGTGTCGAGCCGGAACAGCTCGTCCCAGGCGTTGCCCCACAGCGACTTGACGACGTTCCAGCCGGCGCCGCGGAACTGGGCCTCCAGCTCCTGCACGATCTTGAAGTTCGCGCGGACCGGACCGTCGAGGCGCTGCAGGTTGCAGTTGATGACGAAGGTCAGGTTGTCGAGACCCTCGCGGGCGGCCAGCGCGAGGGCCGCCGTCGACTCGGGCTCGTCCATCTCGCCGTCACCGAGGAACGCCCACACGTGGGACGCCGATACGTCCTTGATGTTTCGGTTGGTGAGGTAGCGGTTGAAGCGCGCCTGGTAGATCGCGGAGAGCGGGCCGAGACCCATCGACACCGTGGGGAACTCCCACAGCCAGGGCAGCCGGCGCGGGTGCGGGTACGACGGGAGGCCGTTGCCGCCCGCCTCCTGGCGGAAGTTGTCGAGGTGCGCCTCGTTCAGGCGGCCGTCGAGGAAGGCGCGGGCGTAGATGCCGGGGGAGGCGTGGCCCTGGATGTAGAGCTGGTCGCCGGACCCGGGGGCCTCCTGCGACTCCTTGCCCTTGAAGAAGTGGTTGAAGCCCGTCTCGTAGAGCCAGGCCGCGGAGGCGAAGGTGGCGATGTGGCCGCCGACGCCGTGCTTCGCGCCCCGGGTCACCATCGCGGCCGCGTTCCAGCGGTTCCACGCGGTGATCCGCTGCTCCAGCGCCTCGTCGCCGTCCACGGTGGGCTCGGCGGCGGTCGGGATGGTGTTGACGTAGTCGGTCTCGAGCAGCTTGGGCAGCGCGAGTCCGTTGCCCTCGGCGCGCTCCAGCGTGCGCCGCATGAGGTACGCGGCACGGTGCGGCCCGGCCGCCTCGGTGACGGCGTCGAGGGAGGCCTGCCATTCGGCGGTCTCCTCGGGGTCGCGGTCCGGGAGCTGGTCGAGCTCGCTCGGCTGGGTTGCGGTGAGGTCGGTCATTGCGCCGCCTTCCGGATACGGAGGGGGTTCCCTCGTCGGCAAGGGGTTCTACGGGGGGTGCCCTTGGTCTTTGGCAGGACAGGGCGGCGGGCTCGTGTGGGAGCCCGCCGATGACAATAACTCGCTGATCGATGATCGATCAAAGGGTTGAAGGGCAAAACCTCTTGATCACGAGAAAGTAGGCACCGGGTGCCTTCGCGGTGGGCACCGGGTGCCTTGTTTTCGCAGGTGAGCCCGGCTGTCGGGGATACTTCTGAGCGGGATGGCGCTCCACTGCTCGCGAGCACGGCGCGGGCTCGTCCGCTCACCTGTGATCACGGTGTGGGCTCGCTGCCCGTCCGCGGGGCACAGCCCAGCACATGGGCCTTCACCAGCTCCGCGATCAGCGGGTCCCGGCGCCGGAACGCCTCCACCAGCGCCTCGTGCTCCTCCGCGTACGACTGCTGGACCGTGCCCAGCCAGCGGATCGACAGGGCCGTGAAGACCTCGATGCCCAGGCCCTCCCAGGTGTGCAGCAGCACGCTGTTGCCCGCGGCGCGTACGAGTTCGCGGTGGAAGGCCACCGTGTGGCGGACCTGGCCCGTGCCGTCCGCCCGGCGGTCGGCCTCGTACAGGGCGAGGACGTGCGGCTCCAGGGCCGAGCAGTCGGCCGCCAGGCGCTCCGCGGCCAGCTCGGCCGCGATGGCCTCCAGACCGGCCCGGACGGGGTAGCTCTCCTCCAGGTCGGCCGCGGTCAGGTTCCGTACGCGGACGCCCTTGTTCGGGGCCGACTCGATCAGCCGCAGAGACTCCAGCTCCCGCAGGGCCTCCCGTACGGGGGTCTGGCTGACCTCCAGCTCGGTGGCGATCCGGCGCTCCACGATCCGCTCGCCCGGTTTCCAGCGGCCGCTGACGATCCCCTCCACGATGTGCTCGCGGATCTGCTCGCGGAGCGAGTGGACGACGGGCGCGGTCATGGAGGGCTCCTTCGTTTTGACCTTTAGACAATAAGGCCGTGCGCTCCCACGGGGGGTGTGCGGGGCGCGTCAGGGGGAGGGGCTGGTGCCGGGACGCCGGCTGCGGGCCGGTGGGGGGCCGTTCGCGCAGTCCCCCGCGCCCCTGCTTCCAAGGGGCGCGGGGAACTGCGCGGCCAGCCCCCGCCGGCCCGCAGGTGACGACGCGGCGGCCGGAAACGCAGAGGTGCCCCTGCCCGGCAAGCCGGGCAGGGGCACCTCCTCGTGCAGCTGGGCGGAGCCTACAGGCCGAGCTCGACCTCGAACTCGCCCGCCTCCAGGATCGCCTTGACCGCCGTCAGGTAACGGGCGGCGTCGGCGCCGTCCACCAGCCGGTGGTCGTAGGAGAGCGTCAGGTACGTCATGTCGCGGACGCCGATGACCGTGCCCTCCTCCGTCTCGATGACGGCCGGACGCTTGACCGTGGCACCGATGCCCAGGATCGCGACCTGGTTCGGCGGCACGATGATCGTGTCGAAGAGCGCGCCGCGCGAGCCGGTGTTGCTGATCGTGAAGGTCGCGCCGGACAGCTCGTCCGGGGTGATCTTGTTCGCCCGGACCTTGCCCGCCAGCTCGGCGGTGGCCTTGGCGATACCGGCGATGTTCAGGTCGCCCGCGTGCTTGATGACCGGGGTCATCAGGCCCTTCTCGGAGTCCACCGCGATACCGACGCTCTCGGTGTCGAAGTAGGTGATCGTGCCCTCGTCGACGTTGATCCGGGCGTTGACGGCCGGGTGGGCCTTCAGCGCCTGGGCCGCCGCCTTCACGAAGAACGGCATCGGGGAGAGCTTGACGCCCTCACGGGCCGCGAAGGAGTCCTTCGCCTTCCCGCGGAGCCTCATCAGCCGGGTGACGTCGACCTCGACGACCGAGGACAGCTGGGCCTGCTCGTGCAGGGCCTTCACCATGTTGTCGCCGATGACCTTGCGGATGCGGGGCATCTTCACGGTCTGGCCACGCAGCGGAGAGGCCTCCAGGGCCGGAGCCTTCTTCGCGGCGGCCGGTGCGGCGGCAGCGGCCGGGGCCGGCGTCGCGGCGGCGGCCTTCGCGGCCTCGGCGGCGGTGATGACGTCCTGCTTGCGGATACGGCCACCGACGCCGGTGCCCTTGACGGTGGACAGGTCGACGCTGTTCTCGGCGGCGAGCTTGCGCACCAGCGGGGTCACGTACGCGCCGTCGTCACCGGAGGTCGCGGCGGGCGCCGGGGCCGGGGTGACGGGGGCGGGCGCCGGTACCGGCGCGGCCGGAACCGGTTCGGGAGCCGGGGTCCGCTGCTGCTGCGGGGCGGGAGCCGTGGGCGCCTGCGGAGCCGGAGCAGCGGGGGCCGGAGCGGCCGGAGCGGCCGGAGCCGCAGGGGCGGCCGGAGCCGGAGCCGGAGCCGGGGCAGCGGCGGCGGGTGCCGGAGCCGGCTCGGCCGGGGCGGGAGCCGCAGCCGGGGCGGCGGCCGGAGCCGCGCCGGGAGCGCCGATGACGGCCAGCTTGGCACCGACCTCGGCGGTCTCGTCCTCGCCGACCACGATCTCGAGCAGCACACCGGAGGTGGGCGACGGGATCTCGGTGTCGACCTTGTCGGTGGAGACCTCGAGCAGCGGCTCGTCCTCCGCGACCTCCTCGCCGACCTCCTTGAGCCACCGCGTGACGGTGCCCTCGGTGACCGACTCGCCCAGCGCCGGAAGCACCACGTCGGTGCCCTCGGCGCTGCTGCCGCCGGAGGCGGCCTCGGCGGTCGGGGCCGGCGCCGGAGCGTCGGTCTCGGTGGACGGGGTGGTCTGCGGGGCCGGCTCCGGAGCGGACTCCTCGGCGGCGGGAGCCTGCGCGGGCTCGGGCTCGGCGGCCGGAGCGGGCTCGGCGGCGGCGGGCGCGCCCGAGCCGTCGTCGATGACGGCCAGTTCGGCGCCGACCTCGACGGTCTCGTCCTCGGCGACCTTGATGGAGGCGAGCACACCGGCTGCGGGGGAGGGGATCTCGGTGTCGACCTTGTCGGTGGACACCTCGAGCAGCGGCTCGTCGGCCTCGACGCGCTCGCCCTCGGCCTTCAGCCAGCGGGTGACAGTGCCCTCGGTGACGCTCTCGCCGAGCGCCGGAAGGGTTACGGAAACCGCCATGGTTTCGGTTGCTCCTTAGGAATTGCGGAAGTCTGTGTCGTCGCGTCGTGCGGTGACCGAGGGTCGGTCAGTCGTGCGAGTGCAGCGGCTTGCCCGCGAGAGCGAGGTGGGCCTCGCCCATCGCCTCGTTCTGCGTCGGGTGGGCGTGGATGAGCTGCGCCACCTCGGCGGGCAGCGCCTCCCAGTTGTAGATCAGCTGGGCTTCGCCCACCTGCTCGCCCATGCGGTCACCGACCATGTGGACGCCGACCACGGCACCGTCCTTGACCTGGACGAGCTTGATCTCGCCCGCGGTCTTGAGGATCTTGCTCTTGCCGTTGCCCGCGAGGTTGTACTTCAGAGCGACGACCTTGTCCGCACCGTAGATCTCCTTGGCCTTGGCCTCGGTGATGCCCACGGAGGCGACCTCGGGGTGGCAGTACGTCACCCGGGGCACGCCGTCGTAGTCGATCGGGACGGTCTTGAGACCGGCCAGACGCTCCGCCACCAGGATGCCCTCGGCGAAGCCGACGTGCGCGAGCTGGAGCGTCGGGACCAGGTCACCCACGGCCGAGACGGTCGGCACGTTGGTGCGCATGTACTCGTCGACCAGGACGTAGCCGCGGTCCATGGCGACGCCCTGCTCCTCGTAACCGAGACCGGCGGAGACCGGGCCGCGGCCGATGGCGACCAGGAGGATCTCGGCCTCGAAGGTCTTGCCGTCGGCGAGGGTCACGCGGACGCCGTCCTGCGTGTACTCGGCCTTGTCGAAGAACGTGCCGAGGTTGAACTTGATGCCGCGCTTGCGGAACGCGCGCTCAAGAAGCTTGGAGCTGTTCTCGTCCTCGACCGGGACGAGGTGCTTGAGACCCTCGACGACCGTGACGTCGGTGCCGAAGGACTTCCACGCGGAGGCGAACTCGACGCCGATGACGCCGCCGCCCAGCACGATCGCGGACTGCGGGACGCGGTCCAGCGTCAGCGCGTGGTCCGAGGAGATGATGCGGTTGCCGTCGATCTCCAGGCCCGGCAGCGACTTCGGCACGGAGCCGGTCGCGAGCAGCACGTGGCGGCCCTGGACCCGCTGGCCGTTGACGTCCACGGAGGTCGGGGACGACAGGCGGCCCTCACCCTCGATGTACGTCACCTTGCGCGAGCTCACCAGACCCTGCAGGCCCTTGTAGAGGCCGCTGATCACGTCGTCCTTGTACTTGTGGACGGCGGCGATGTCGATGCCCTCGAAGGTGGCCTTGACACCGAACTGCTCGCTCTCGCGTGCCTGGTCGGCGATCTCGCCGGCGTGCAGCAGGGCCTTGGTGGGGATGCAGCCGTTGTGCAGGCAGGTGCCGCCGAGCTTGTTCTTCTCGATCAGGGCGACGTCCAGGCCCAGCTGCGCTCCGCGCAGGGCCGCGGCGTAGCCGCCGCTACCACCGCCGAGGATCACTAGGTCGAAAACGGTGCTGGCGTCGTTCGCCACGTCACGTCCTCCATGCATGTGCGCCGGCGCCGGTCTCCAGTGACCGGGCGGCGGCTGGTGTCCGGCCGCTCTTTCTTCGGCCCTGGCGGGCCCTGTCCTGCCGAGAACCCATCTTCGCACTTGTCGGGGACAGGCGGGACGCCGGGCCGTGCTGTGGGACGTCTGATCGATCACACGAGCCCCGTGAGGGGCGCGGGGAACTGCGCGATCAGCCGAATCGGACCCGCACCCGCCGTACGGCGGGTGCGGGTCCGAGCGGAGGGCGGGCGTCAGCCCAGATCGCCGACAGCCGTCAGCTCGGCCAGCCGGACGAGAGTCCGCACGGCGGATCCCGTGCCGCCCTTCGGGGTGTAGCCGAACGGCCCCTGCTCGTTGAAGGCGGGTCCGGCGATGTCCAGGTGGGCCCACGTGATGCCCTCGCCGACGAACTCCTTCAGGAACAGCCCGGCCACCAGGCCGCCGCCGTAGCGCTCACCCATGTTGGCGATGTCGGCGGTGGGGGAGTCCATCCCCTTCTTGAGGTGGTCCGGCAGCGGCATCGGCCAGGCCGGCTCGCCGACCTCCTCGGCCGCCTCGTGCACGGCGGTGCGGAAGGCGTCGTCGTTCGCCATGATCCCGAACGTGCGGTTGCCGAGCGCCAGCATCATCGCGCCGGTCAGCGTCGCCACGTCGACGATCGCGTCCGGCCTGTCCTCGGACGCCTTGGCGATCGCGTCGGCGAGCACGAGCCGGCCCTCGGCGTCGGTGTTGAGTACCTCGACGGTCTTGCCGCTGTACATGCGCAGCACGTCACCCGGACGGGTGGCGGAGCCGGACGGCATGTTCTCGGCGAGCGCGAGCCAGCCGGTGACGTTCACCTCGAGGCCCAGCCGGGCCGCGGCGACGACCGCGGCGAACACGGCGGCGGCGCCGCTCATGTCGCACTTCATCGTCTCGTTGTGCCCGGCGGGCTTGAGCGAGATGCCGCCCGAGTCGTAGGTGATGCCCTTGCCGACGAAGGCGAGGTGCTTCTTCGCCTTGGAGGAGGTGTACGAGAGCTTCACCAGGCGGGGCGTGGACGCGGAACCGGCGCCGACGCCGAGGATGCCGCCGTACCCGCCCTTGGCGAGGGCCTTCTCGTCGAGCACCTGCACCTTGATGCCGTGCTCCTTGGCCGCGGCCTGGGCGACGGCCGCGAAGGCCTCGGGGTTCAGGTCGTTCGGCGGCGTGTTGACGAGGTCGCGGGCGCGGTTGAGCTCCTCGGACACGGCCGTGGCACGCTCCAGGGCGGCCTTGAAGGCCTTGTCGCGGGGCTTGCCGCCGAGCAGCGTGGCCTCGACGAGCGGCGCCTTGCCGTTCTTGGCGCCCTTCCCGTCCTTCGCGGTCTCCTTGTACGCGTCGAAGGTGTACGCGCCCAGCAGCACGCCCTCACCGACGGCGCCGGCGTCGGCGGCGTCCGCGACGGGCAGGGCGAACCCGGCCTTCCTGGTGCCCGCCAGGGCGCGGGCGGCGGCGCCGCCCGCGCGGCGCAGCGTCTCCGCGGAGAACACGCCGTCCTTCTCCGGGAGGGTGCCGAGGCCGACGGCCAGGACGAGGGGTGCCTTGAAGCCGGACGGTGCCGGCAGCTTCGTCACCTCGCCCTCGCCGCCCGAGGCGCCGAGGGTCTCCAGAACGTCGGCGAGCCTGCCGTCGTACGCCTTGTCCACGGCCTCGGCGCCCGGGGCCACCACGAGGTCGCCGGACTGTGAACCGGTGACCTTGGCGACACCGACGACGATCGCGTCGACCCGGAGGCCGGGCGCCGCGGCGGTGCTGAGAGTGAGAGCAGTCACGGTGGTGAAATCTCGCTTCCGTTGAGTTGCTGTGGTCGCCAGGGGTGAGGGCGGCCGGACGTTCGGAGTCCCGGGCACGAGCCTACGCGCGGTGGCGTGTTCCGTTCGTCCCGGTGTGCGGTCGTCCCCGCGTGGTGGTCCTGCCGTCGGTGCCTGCCCCGGTCAGCCGAAGAGGCAGAACACGACCGACGCCGTTGTCGCGGCGGTCTCCTCGAGAGCGCCGAAGACGTCGCCGGTCACCCCGCCGAAGCGGCGCGTGCAGTGCCGCAGCAGGGATTCGGAGGCGGCGCAGGCGAGCAGCACGGCCAGGGCCGCGCCCACGGCGCCGTACGGTCCGAGGAGCGTGCCCGCGCCGGCCGCCAGGGCCGTGACGGCCGCCGCCGTGAGAAGGGCGGCCCGGACGGGGACCGTGCCCGCGACCGCGGCGCCCAGTCCCTCGGGGCGGGCGGCCGGCACACCCGCGCGGGCGGCCAGGGTGAGCGCGAGCCGGGCGGCGGCCGCCGAGACCACGGCCGCGAGGGGCACCCCGGGTCCACGAGGCCCCGTACGCCTGGGAGAGTGCCGCGACCTGGGCGAGCAGGACGAAGAGCAGGGTGACGACCCCGAACGGGCCGATGTCCGACCGCTTCATGATGCGCAGCGCGTCCTCGGCGGGCTTCGCGCTGCCGAGTCCGTCGGCGGTGTCCGCGAGGCCGTCGAGGTGCAGGCCGCGGGTCAGGACGGCCGGTACGGCGGCGCTCGCCACCGCCGCGAGGAGCGGACCCGCGCCGAGCGCCAGCAGGAGCAGACCCGCCGCGGCGGCGAGGACCCCCACGGCCAGCCCGGCGACGGGCGCGCTCAGCATGCCGGCCCGTGCGGCCCCGCGGTCCCAGCGCCGCACGCTCACGGGGAACACGGTCAGCGTGCCGAAGGCGAAGCGGAGTCCGTCGCTCCGCAGTTCCGCGGGTGTCCCCGGCGTTCCGGGTGTCCCGGGCGTTCCGGGAGGGGGCGCGGGCGGAGGTGGGGGCGGGGGCGTGGACACCGGCGCAGATTACCGGGCGACGGCCGGGGGACGTCCACGGCGGCCGTGGATAAAGTGCGCACATGGGGCATTGGTGGACACGGAACATCATCGAGCCGGGAAAGCTGCCGCTGCTGCTGGCGCTGGCCTCCTTCGTCCTGACCTTCGTGATCACCCGGATGGTGGTCCGGCTCATCCGGGCGGGCAAGGGCCCGTTCGGCAACGTCAAGGCGGGCGGTCTGCACATCCACCACGTCGTCCCCGGGGTCGTCCTGACCGTGATCGGCGGGTTCGGCGCGGTGGGCAGCGACCGGCACGGCTTCGGCTCGGCCGTGTTCGCCGTGGTGTTCGGGGCCGGCGCGGGCCTGGTCCTCGACGAGTTCGCCCTGATCCTGCACCTCGACGACGTCTACTGGAGCGAGGAGGGCCGCAAGAGCGTCGAGGTCGTGGTGGTCACGGCGGCGCTGGTCGGCCTGATGCTCGGCGGTTTCCTGCCGTTCGGTGTCAACGGCCTCACCCAGGACGAGCTGCACGGCAGGGTGGGCGTCGTCCTGAGCGTCGGGCTGAACTTCCTCCTCGCCCTGCTGACCCTGAGCAAGGGCAAGGCCCGGATGGCGGTCTTCGGGGTGATCGTCCCGCTGGTCGCCCTCGTCGGCGCGGTCCGCCTCGCCCGCCCCGTGTCGCCCTGGGCCAGGCGTTTCTACCGCCGGCGGCCACGTGCCCGGGCCAGGGCGCGGCTGCGGGCCTACCACCACGACCGGCGCTGGGCGGGGCCCCGGCGCCGCCTCCAGGACCTGATCGGCGGCAAGCCCGACCCGGAACCCGCCCGCGTCCTTCCCGGCCGCCCCTGACCGGTGCCGCCGGCCGGCGCTCCCGTCCGGCTCACCCGTGCGGGCCCAGGCGCCTGCGGTGCAGCCACTTCGGCAGGCCCGGCGCCTCCAGGAAGCCCTCCGCGCGGGCGGCGGCGAGGCCGATGCGCGGCAGGTCGGCGCTCTTCTCGAAGAGCAGGAACCGCGGCTCCCAGATGGGCCGGTACTTGGCGTTGGCGCGGTACAGCGACTCGATCTGCCACCAGCGCGAGAAGAAGCTCAGCAGGGAGCGCCACAGTCGCAGCACCGGTCCGGCGCCGAGGCGCGCGCCGCGTTCGAAGACGGAACGGAACATGGCGAAGTTCAGCGAGACCTGCGTGACGCCGAGCCCGGGGGCGCGTCGCAGCAGCTCGATCACCATGAACTCCATGAGCCCGTTCTCCGCGTCCCGGTCCCGGCGCATCAGGTCGAGGGAGAGCCCGTGCGGCCCCCAGGGCACGAAGGACAGCACCGCCCGCAACCGGCCCTGTCCCTCCCCTTCCCCTTCACCCTCTCCCTCCGCGGCGCCGCCGTCCCGGCACTCGAGCATCACGCACCGGCCGTCGCCCGGGTCCCCGAGCCGCCCCAGTGCCATGCTGAAGCCGCGCTCGGTCGCCCCGTCCCGCCAGTCGTCGGCGCGTTCGAGCAGGTACGCCATCTCGTCGGCCGGGATGTCCTCGTGCCGGCGCACGCGCACCCGGTAGCCGGCGCGCCGGACGCGGTTGTGGGCCTGGCGGACGGTTCGCATGGCCCGCCCGTCGAGGGTGAAGTCGGCGGTCTCCACGAGGGCCTCGTCCCCGAGTTCCAGCGCGTCCAGACCGTGCCGGGCGTAGACGGTCCCGGCCTCCTCGCCCGCGCCCATCACCGCCGGGATCCAGCCGTGCGCGCGGGCCTCGGCGAGCCAGGGCCCGATGGCGCCCGGCCACGCCTCGGGGTCGCCGATGGGGTCGCCGGAGGCCAGCGAGACACCGCCCACGACACGGTGCACGACGGCGGCCTTGCCGGTCGGCGACCACACCACGCTCTTCTCGCGGCGCAGCGCGAAGTAGCCGAGGGAGTCGCGGTCGCCGTGCCGGTCGAGCAGCGTCCGCAGCCGTTGCTCGTCGTCGGCGGAGAGCGGGTCGACGACGCGGCGGGAGCGGAAGGCGGCGTACAGGACGGCCAGGACGAGCAGGGTGCTCAGTACGTTGACGGCGACGTTCACCCAGTTGGGAGTGGTGATCCCGGGGAACCGGGAGTCGTCGGCGGCGACCGAGACCAGCCGCAGGGTGCCGTAGCGCCAGCGGTCGGTGAAGGTCGACAGGTGCGCGTCGCGGGCGCGGTTGGTGGCGGTCACGAGCAGCGCGGCCAGCAGGGAGCAGACCAGGAGCCCGCCGGTGCCCACGAGCGCCGCGAGCCGGGGGTTCGAGCGGTCGCCCTTCGCGTAGAACTCGCGGCGGCCCACGAGGAGGGACGCCACGAACGCCGCCGTCAGGGCGAGGGAGATCCAGTTCTGCGGGTAGCGGCGGATCTCCGGGAAGACCATGGCGAAGGCGAACAGCAGCAGGAACGCTCCGCTCAGGGCGAGGTTGAGGATCCAGGCGGCTCGCTTGCGCCGGCGCATCGTGATCGCCAGGAACATGGTGAACACCCCCGACGCGAAGCCGGCCGTCAGCAGGTACGGGGTGAAGTAGTCCTGCGTGTTGTGGCGCCGCACGTCCTGGCCGAGCGAGACCCAGACGGCGCTGAGGAAGTTGAGGAACGCGACGACGCGGAGGTACCACACGGCGACCCCGGCGGCCCGCCGCCGGATACCGATGACTCGGGCGCTTCCCATGAAGCGGGATGATATGCCCGCTTTGCGCATTCCCGTCGAGCGGCACGTCGACCGCGGCCCGACGAAAGGCCGGGGCGCGGCCCGTCTTTCAGGGGCGCGGGGAACTGCGCGACCGGCCCCCACCGGGCCGCACCCGAAGAACCGACCCGCAGCCGGCCGTCAGGCCTCCGCGGCCTCCGAGGCGTCCGGCGCCCCCGAAGGCGCCGAGGCCTCCACGGGAGCCTCCGGCAGCTCCGCCGCCAACGCGGCGGCGGCCTGCACCAGGGGCAGCGCGAGCAGCGCCCCCGCCCCCTCCCCGACCGTCACCCCGTGCGAGAGCAGCGGTTCCAGCGCCATCCGGTCGAACGCCTTCGCCTGAGCCGGCTCCCCGCTGCTCTGCCCCGCCAGCCACCAGTCCGGCGCGCGGAAGGCGATCCGCTGCCCGACCAGCGCACAGGCCGCGGACACCACCCCGTCCAGCACCACCGGCGTCTTGCGCACGGCGCTCTGCAGCAGGAACCCGGTGATCGCGGCGAGATCCGCCCCGCCCACCGTCGCGAGCAGCTGCAACTGGTCCCCGAGGACGGGCCGGGCGCGACGCAGGGCGTCACGGACCGCCGCACACTTGCGCATCCACGCGAGGTCGTCGATGGCCCGCCCCCCGCGCCCGGTCACCACCGACGCGTCGGTCCCGCACAGCGCGGCCACCAGCACCGCCGCCGCCGTCGTCCCCCCGACACTCACGTCGCCGAGCACGACCAGGTCGGTCCCGGAGTCCGCCTCCTCGTCCGCGACGGCGACCCCCGCCAGGAACGCGGCCTCCGCCTCCTGGGGCGACAGCGCGTCCTCCACGTCGATCCGCCCGGACCCGCGCCGCACCCGATGGCGTACGACCTCGTCGGGCAGCCCCTCGGGCTCGCAGTCGAGCGCCATGTCCACCACCCGCACGGGCACCCCGAGGCGCCGGGCGAGCACCGAGACCGCACTGGAGCCGTCGAGCACCGAACGCACCAGCTCGTCCGCGCTTCCCGCCTGCCGCGCAGACACCCCCAGCCCGGCGATCCCGTGGTCCCCCGCGAACAGCACCACGCGCGGACGCTCGATCGGCCGCACCGGCACGGCCGACTGCGCCGCGGCCAGCCACTCACCGAGTTCGTCGAGGCGCCCGAGCGCCCCGGGCGGCACGGTCCGGCGCTCCCGGTGCGCCTCCGCGTCACGGCGTACGCCACCGTCGGGGCGCTCGATCAGATCGGTGAAGTCGTCGAGATTAAGCGGGCTCATTCGCCGAACAGTACCGGCAGTGATCCGCCCGGGATCCTGACGGGCGGTCAGTGCGCCGGGCACGGCCGTCGCGTCGGGGAGCGTGATCCCGTACGTTCCGGTTTGCAGTGGATTGTCATACCGGTTTGTATCGGCTGGTAACGACCTATATCAGCCCCTACAGGGTTTTACCCAGTCGGACCGGCAGGAGCAGCCAGACCATGCCCCCCACACCCGCCCCGCCCCCCGCACCCGTTCCGTCCTCCACGCGGCAGACCGCCGCCCAGCGCCGCGCCCTGTACCTGGGGGAGCTGGCCCGGGGCACCGACCGCTTCCACGAACCGCGCAGGCCCGACTGCCCCTGGTGCGGCTCGGGGCGGCTGCGCACCCGGCTGCGCACCCCGGACCTGCTCCAGCACAAGCCCGGCACCTTCGTCGTCGACGAGTGCGAGGACTGCGCGCACGCCTTCCAGAACCCCCGCCTGACCACCGAGGGCCTCGCCTTCTACTACCGGGACTTCTACGAGAACCAGGACCGGCACCACGGCGGCCGGGGGCACGAGGGCTTCGCCGAGCGGGCCCTGCGCTCCCGGGCCGGGCGCCGCCGCCACGAGGCCGCGGCCCGCGCGATGCTCCGGTTCCCCGAACCGGAGAGCTGGCTGGACGTGGGCACCGGCCACGGTCACTTCCCGGAGGCGGCCAGGGAGTTCTTCACGTACACGTCCTTCGACGGGCTCGACCCGACCCCGCGCGTGGAGCAGGCCCGCGCCGCGGGCCGGGTCGAGGAGGCGCACCGCGGTCTGCTGCCCGACCTCGTCGGACGGCTGCGCGCCCGCTACGACGTGGTCAGCATGTTCCACCACCTGGAGCACAGCCCCGACCCGCGCGCGGAACTGCGCGCCGCGCTCGCCGTGCTGCGCCCCGGCGGGCACCTGCTCGTCGAGGTCCCGGACCCGGACTGCGCGTTCGGCGCGCTGCTGGGCAAGTGGTGGGTGTCGTACGGCCAGCCGCAGCACCTCCACCTCATGCCCCTGCGCAACCTCCTCGACGAACTCGACCGGCTGGGCTGCTCGGTCGTCTCCACCGACCGCCGCGAACCGCACGTCCCGTACGACCTGACCGGCGCCCTGGCCCTCGCGATCGGCAACCGGCTGCCCGGCGGCGACGAGCCCTGGCGCCCCACCCCGCCGACCGACCTCCAGCGCACCCTGCGCACGGCCCTCACCCGGGCCACCGCCCCGCTGCTCGCCTCCGCCTCCGTGCTGGACCACACCCTGGCCCCGCTGCTGCGCCGCACCCGCTTCTCGAACGCGTACCGGATCATCGCCCGCAGGAACGACCGCGAGCCCCCTCCGTACTGACGGACCGACGGACCGACGGACCGACGGACCGACGGACCGACGGACCGAGGCCGGTTCAGCCCTTGAGGGCGAGCGCCTGCCCGGCCACCACCAGCAGCACGTGCTCGCACTCGGCCGCGAACGCCGCGTTCAGGCGGCCCAGTTCGTCGCGGTAGCGGCGGCCCGAGGGGGTGGCGGGGACGATCCCGGAGCCGACCTCGTTGGAGACGGCGACCACCGTGCGGCGGGCCCCCCGGACGGCGGCCGTCAGTTCCCCGACGCGCGCCCGCAGCGCGCGTTCGCCGCCGCCGGCCCACTCGGCCTCGTCCCACGCCCCCACCGAGTCCATCGCGTCCGTCAGCCACAGGGACAGGCAGTCGACGAGCACCGGCGGCCCGTCCTCCTCCAGGACCGGCACGAGGTCGCAGGTCTCGGCGGTACGCCAGGAGCCGGGGCGCCGCTCGCGGTGCGCGTGCACCCGGGCCGCCCACTCGCCGTCCCCGCTCCGCGTGCCGCCCGTCGCCACGTACAGCACGTCCGGGAAGGCCTCCAGCCGCCGCTCCGCCTCCACCGACTTGCCGGAGCGGGCGCCGCCGAGCACCAGCGTCCGGCGCGGCACGTCGGGCACGTCCTCGTACACCCCGACGGTCAGCGTCGTACCGTCCGGCACCGCCCGCGCCCCCGCGGCCGCCAGCCGCCGCCGCAGCTCACGGCCCGGCGGCACGTCGTGGTCGAGGTGCACCGCGATCACGTCGGTGGCGGGTCCGGCCGCGCCCGCCAGCCGCAGCCGGGCCAGCGCGTCCGGCCGTCCGACGACATCGCCGGCCACCATGTCGTACGTCGCGGTCGTCTCCTCCAGACCCGCGGGAGCGGCGCCCGGCGGCAGGTAGAGCAGCCGCTGCCCGTCCGGGCCGGTGACCGCGTACCCGGTGCCCGGCGCGTCCATCGCCAGCGCCCGCACCCGGTGGCCCGTGAGCAGCGTCAGCTCCCGCCCGTCCGGCACCCGGCCCGGCTGCGGCAGCCCCGCCGGCACCTCCACGGCGGGCCCGTCGTGCGGGTGCGACAGCAGCACCTGCCCCACCCCGCTCAGCGAGCGCCCGGCCCGGGCCGCCGCGAAGGCCGCGCCGGGCGTGAGGTCCAGCAGCAGGGTCCCGTCGATCAGCAGCGCGGTGGCCGCCCGGGCGGCCGGACCGGGCGCCACCGCGCAGACGGCGCACGGACAGTCGGGTCTGGGCAGCCCGAGGGGCCCGCCGGTTCCAAGCAGAGTCACTTCCACGGGGCCGATTTTCCCGTGCCGGCGGAACTCGTGCCCGTCAGGGGGTGCACAGGAGGGCGCGCACGGGGACACCCCCGGGGGAGCGAGGGGAACCGCACACCCGGCGCCCGCCCCGTCGCCCCCGGCACCCCACAGTTCTCGACCTGCGCTTTTGCCCACCGGACGGTTGACGCAGCGCCTAGGCTGACGGCGACAGTCCGATCTTGCTACGTACTTTTGGGAGGCTGACATGGCGGCATGGACGTGGCGGTTCGAGAAGGCCGACGGGACGGAAGTCCAGCCCACGGTCCAGCCCGAGGAGTTCACCACCCAGGGCGACGCGGAGTCCTGGCTCGGCGAGCACTGGAAGGCACTGGCCGAAGGGGGCGCGGACCAGGTCCGGATCTTCGAGGACGCGGCGGAGATCTACGGCCCGATGAGCCTGCACGCCGAGGCGTCCTGAATCCGGGGGGCCCGTACGCCTCGTAGCCCGTACGGATGACCCGATACGGGCGATGACGAGCGATACGGGGGGGGGCCGCGGCCGTACGCAGGCCGCGGCCTCCGCGCCGCCCGGCCCGGGAGCCGCGCGTCGGCCCGTACGCCGTGTCAGCCCCGTACGCCGCACAGGTGCAGCAGTGCCGCCACCCGGCGGTAGGGGTCCGTGCGGCCGGCCCGCTCCTCGGCGGCCAGCAGGACGTCCACGTCGTCCGGCACCGGGGCGTCGTCGGCGGCCGTGTCCGTGAAGACCCGCACCCCGTACCAGGCGTGCAGCGGGGCCCCGATCCCGGCCAGGGTGCCGGTGAGGGTGTCGAGCCCGTCGGCGCGGACGTCGAGCCCGAGCCGGTTCGTGTACGCGCTGGTGTCGAAGGAGGCCAGCGCCCCCGGCCAGTCGCCGGCCAGCCCCGACCGCATGGCCAGCGCGTCGGCGTTGCGCACCAGCAGGGACAGCAGCCCGCCGGGCGCCAGCATCCGGGCGAGCCCCGCGAGCAGCGCGTCGGGCTCCTCGACGTACATGAGCACGCCGTGGCACAGCACCACGTCGAAACTGCCGGGCAGGAAGTGGACGCCGGTGTCCCGCCCGTCGCCCTCGACGATCCGGACCCGGCCGCGGATGCCCTCGGGCTCGGCGGCGAGCGCCTCACGGGCCACGGAGATCATCCGGGCGTCCTGCTCGACCCCGGTCACCTCGTGCCCCGCCCGGGCCAGCCGCAGGGCCTGCGTGCCCTGGCCCATGCCCACGTCGAGCACGCGCAGCCGCTGCCCGACCGGGAAGCGCCCGGCTATCTGCTCGTCGAGCTGCCGGGCCACCAGCTCCTGCCGTACGACATCACGCAGAGCGCCCAGCCTGCTCAGCCAGGCATCCGCCGCGCCGCCCGTGAAAGCTGCCGCGCTCAGGGCCGCTCTCCGCGCTTGACCTGCGGCTTGGGCAGCCGGAGGCGACGCATCTGGAGGCTGCGCATCAGCGCGTAGGCGACGGCGCCGCGCTTGGGCTCGTCCGGGAAGCGCGCGTTCAGCTGCTTCTTCAGGCGGATCGCGATGCCGATCGAGTCGAGCACGATCAGCACGATCACGAAGAGCCATGCCAGCAGCGCCACGTTCTGCAGCTGCGCGACCCGGACCATGCTCAGGACGAGGATGACCACGGCCAGCGGCAGGAAGAACTCGGCGATGCAGAACCGCGAGTCGACGAAGTCCCGCGCGAGCTTGCGCACGGGGCCCTTGTCCCGGGCGGGCAGATAGCGCTCGTCACCGCTGGCCAGCGCCTGGCGCTGCTTCTCCATGTGGGCCCGGCGCTCGTCACGCTGCCGCTTGGACGCCTCCCTGCGCGTCGTCGGCGTATGGGCCACGCTGCGGCGCTGGGACTGGGCCGCACTCCGCTTGGGAGTGGGCCGGCCCTTGGGGGCCTGCGGGTCACGGGGCTGAGGGGAGTCGGTCGACACCTTGTCGGCGTGGGCCTTCTCTTCTTTGGCACGGCTACGGAACACAAAACCCAAGGGTAAGGGGTGCGGAGGCATGGACGGCGGCCGAGTGGGGAACGATCCGGCAACACCGGTCGTCTGTAGGGGGACAGAGAGGGCCGAATGGGGACGGCGGTGTGCGGTGGTCGTGGCCGACCCCGGGACGAACCCTGGGAGGCACGTACTCCTTACGCCGGAGCGGGATCGTCGTCAGTCGTCCTTGGGGATGAGCGCATCCGTCCCCGAACAGTGCGGTAATGGATGCAGGGCCCGTACTGTTGGTCCTGTTGCAGTCGCTGGAGCCGGAGTCCGTCAGAAGGGGGCGCGCGAAGCCCATGAGCGGTGTCATGAAGCGTATGGGGATGATCTTCCGCGCGAAGGCGAACAAGGCCCTTGACCGGGCCGAGGACCCGCGCGAAACCCTCGACTACTCGTACCAGAAACAGCTGGAGCTGCTGCAGAAGGTGCGCCGCGGCGTCGCCGACGTGGCGACCTCGCGCAAGCGCCTGGAGCTGCAGCTGAACCAGATCCAGGGCCAGTCCTCCAAGCTGGAGGACCAGGGCCGCAAGGCGCTCGCGCTCGGCCGTGAGGACCTGGCCCGTGAGGCGCTGTCGCGCCGGGCCGCCCTGCAGCAGCAGGTGACCGACCTGGAGACCCAGCACCGGACCCTGCAGGGCGAGGAGGAGAAGCTCACCCTCGCGGCCCAGCGGCTGCAGGCCAAGGTCGACGCCTTCCGCACCAAGAAGGAGACGATCAAGGCGACGTACACGGCCGCCCAGGCGCAGACCCGGATCGGCGAGGCCTTCTCCGGCATCTCCGAGGAGATGGGCGACGTCGGGATGGCCATCCAGCGGGCCGAGGACAAGACCGCGCAGCTCCAGGCGCGGGCCGGCGCAATCGACGAGCTGCTCGCCTCCGGCGCCCTGGACGACCACTCCGGGCTCGCCAAGGACGACATCCAGAGCGAGCTGGACCGGCTGTCGGGCGGCACGGACGTGGAGCTCGAACTGCAGCGCATGAAGGCCGAGCTGGCCGGGGGCTCCTCGTCCTCCCAGCAGGCGATCGAGGGCGGTCCGGGTCAGACCGGCTCCCAGCAGCAGCCGCAGGACACCCCGCGCTTCGACAAGCAGTAGCAGGCAGCGGCCGCGGGCCGCGGTCCCACGCCTAGGAGGGCGTCATGATCGTACGGATCATGGGGGAGGGACAGGTGAGGCTGGACGACGTCCACCTCGCCGAACTGAGCGAGCTGGACGACGAGCTCCTCGCGGAGACGAGGTCCGGTGACGAGGAGGGCTTCCGGCGGACGCTGGGAGCACTGCTCGACGCGGTGCGGCGCCTCGGGTCGCCGCTCCCCGACGACTCGCTGGAGCCGTCGGAGCTCATCCTGCCCGCCCCGGACGCGACGCTCCCGCAGGTCCGCGAGATGCTCCGCGACGACGGCCTGATCCCCGGCTGAAAGGCCGGGGCGAAGCCCCGCCTTCCAGGGGCGCGGGGAACTGCGCGAGCAGCCCCCACCTGACCCGGGGACGAATCCCCGTCCTGCCTCCGTCCTGCCTCCGTCCCACCTCTCGCCCCGTCCCCGCCCCCCGGCAGGGCAGGGCCCCGTACCGTAAACAGGTGTGAGCACCCTGACGCGCGTCCACGACTGGCTCCGCTCCCACCCCCTGGTGGTCGACGGCGCCCTGGCGGCGTCGGTCCTCGCCTGCATGGTCGCCGGCTCGTTGGCGGAGTCGAACGGCCGCCACGGCGGTACGCAGTGGGGCACCCGCACCCCCGACGCCCTCGGCCTCACCCTCATGCTGCTGGCCGCGGCCGCCCTGGTCCCGCGCCGCAGCCACCCGCTGAGGGTCCTCGTCGCGACCGGCGCGCTGTCCGCCGTGGAGTTCGTGACCGGCGACCCCCGGGCCCCCGTCGCGATGTCCGCCGTCGTCGCCCTCTACACGGTCGCCTCCACCACCGACCGCCCCACCACCTGGCGCGTCGGCCTGCTCACCATGACGGTCCTGACCGGCGTCGCCATGCTCGCGGGCCCCCTGTCCTGGTACGCCCAGGAGAACCTCGGGATCTTCGCGTGGACGGGCATGGCCGCCGCCGCGGGCGACGCCGTCCGCAGCCGCCGCGCCTTCGTGGACGCGATAAGGGAGCGCGCGGACCGGGCCGAACGCACCCGCGAGGAGGAGGCCCGCCGCCGCGTCGCGGAGGAACGCCTGCGCATCGCCCGCGACCTGCACGACGTCGTCGCCCACCACATCGCCCTGGTCAACGTGCAGGCCGGGGTCGCCGCACACGTCATGGACAAACGCCCCGACCAGGCGAAGGAGGCCCTCGCCCACGTCCGCGAGGCCAGCCGCTCCGCGCTCAACGAACTGCGCGCCACGGTCGGCCTGCTGCGCCAGTCGGGCGACCCGGAGGCCCCCACCGAACCGGCGCCGGGCCTGCACCGCCTGGAAGAGCTCGTCGGCACCTTCCGCAGTGCCGGCCTGCCCGTCGAGGTGGCCCGCACCGACCAGGGCACGACCCTGCCCGCCGCCGTCGACCTGGCCGCGTACCGCGTCATCCAGGAAGCCCTGACCAATGTGCGCAAGCATGCGGGCCAGGAGGCGAAGGCCGAGGTCAGCGTCGTACGCGTGGGACCGGACGTGGAGATCACCGTGCTGGACGACGGACCCGGCGACGACGCGGCGGCCCGCCTGGAGGAGAACGGCGGCCACGGACTCCTCGGCATGCGCGAACGGGTCACCGCGCTCGGCGGCACCTGCACCGCCGGACCCCGCTACGGGGGCGGCTTCCGGGTGCATGCGATCCTGCCGGTCAAGAGCCGCACCGGAAGCCCGGTCACCACGACCACCGGCTCCACGACCGCCGCGCTCACGCCCGCCGGCTCCACGACCGCCACCCCCGAGGGGAACCCCGCATGACCATCCGCGTCCTGCTCGCCGACGACCAGGCACTGCTGCGCAGCGCCTTCCGTGTCCTGGTCGACTCCGAGTCCGACATGGAGGTCGTGGGAGAGGCCTCGGACGGTGCGGAGGCGGTGCGGCTGGCGCGCGAGGAACGGGCCGACGTCGTCCTGATGGACATCCGCATGCCCGGCACCGACGGCCTGGCCGCGACCCGCCTCATCAGCGCCGATCCCGGCCTCGCGCACGTCCGCGTCGTCATGCTGACGACCTTCGAGGTCGACGAGTACGTGGTCCAGTCACTGCGCGCCGGCGCCTCCGGCTTCCTCGGCAAGGGCTCCGAGCCGGACGAGCTGCTCAACGCCATCCGTGTCGCGGCCGGCGGCGACGCGCTGCTGTCGCCCGTCGCCACGAAGGGCCTGATCGCGAAGTTCCTCGCGCAGGACGACGACGACCGGGACCCCGCCCGCGCCGAACGCCTCGACGCGCTCACCGTCCGCGAGCGCGAGGTCCTCGTCCAGGTCGCCGGCGGGCACTCCAACGACGAGATCGCCGAACGCCTCGAGGTCAGCCCGCTCACGGTCAAGACGCACGTCAACCGGGCCATGGCCAAGCTGCGGGCACGCGACCGGGCGCAGCTCGTGGTAATCGCGTACGAATCCGGACTGGTACGCCCAAGGGTGGAGTGAGTTCCCCCCGTACGTACTGCGGTCGCGGTATGCGCCGTATAAGGAAACGGGACCTGGGGGCGACGGGACCCCCCTCACCCATGGCTCAGAGTGATAGACGAACGCTCACATGAGCCCATCGCGCCGCTCGCGCCCCACCAGCCACAGCTCCGCGCCACAGAAACCCGAGCAACAGAAGAGAGACCCGCCACCCATGTCCTGGCTGTCCCGTTTCAGCCTCGCCCAGCGTGCCCTGATCGGGCTGATGTCGGTCATCGCGCTCGCCTTCGGGGCGATAGCGATCCCGCAACTCAAGCAGCAGCTGCTGCCCACCATCGAACTGCCCATCGTGTCGGTCCTGGCGCCGTACCAGGGCGCGTCCCCCGACGTGGTGGAGAAGCAGGTCGTCGAGCCCATCGAGGACAACCTCGAAGCGGTCGACGGGATCTCCGGCGTCACCTCCACGGCCAGCGAGGGCAACGCCCTGATCATGGCCTCGTTCGACTACGGCAACGACTCCGCGCAGATCGTGGCCGACGTCCAGCAGGCCGTGAACCGCGCCCGCGTCCAGCTCCCGGACGACGTGGACCCGCAGGTCGTCGCCGGTTCCACCGACGACATCCCCACCGTGGTCCTCGCCGTCACCTCGGACCGGGACCAGCAGGCCCTCTCGGACCAGCTGGACCGTACCGTCGTCCCCGCGCTCAAGGGCATCGACGGCGTCGGCCAGGTCACGGTCGACGGCGTACGGGACCTCGAGGTCGCGGTCACGCCCGACGACGCGAAGCTGGCGAGGGCGGGGCTGACCACGGCCGCGCTCGGCCAGGCCCTCCAGGCGGGCGGCGCGACCGTCCCGGCAGGATCCTTCGACGAGGACGGCAGCAACCGCACGGTCCAGGTCGGCGGCGGCTTCACCTCGCTGAAGCAGATCGAGGACCTGATGGTCACCGGCGCGGGCGGCAAGAAGCCCGTGCGCCTCGGCTCCGTCGCCGCCGTCGAGGAGAAGGCCGCCAGGACGGAGTCCATCACCCGCACGGACGGCAAACCCAGCCTCGCCGTCTCGGTCACCATGGACCACGACGGCAGCGCGGTCGCGGTCTCCGACGCCGTCCAGGACAAGCTGCCGGGCCTGCGCAAGGACCTCGGCTCCGGCGCCACGCTGACGGTCGTCAGCGACCAGGGTCCCGCCGTCTCCAAGTCCATCGAGGGCCTGACCACCGAAGGCGCGCTCGGACTGCTCTTCGCGGTCCTGGTGATCCTGGTCTTCCTGGCGTCGGTCCGTTCGACGCTGGTGACCGCGGTCTCCATCCCGATGTCGGTCGTCCTCGCGCTGATCGTGCTGTGGGTGCGCGGCGAGTCGCTCAACGTCCTGACGCTGGGCGCCCTGACCATCGCCATCGGCCGGGTCGTCGACGACTCGATCGTGGTCCTCGAGAACATCAAGCGGCACCTCGGCTACGGCGAGGAGCGCCAGGAGGCGATCCTCGCCGCCGTGCGCGAGGTCGCGGGCGCCGTCACCGCCTCGACGCTCACCACCGTCGCGGTCTTCCTGCCCATCGGCCTGACCGGCGGCATGGTCGGCGAGCTGTTCGGCTCGTTCTCCCTGACGGTCACGGCGGCCCTGCTGGCCTCGCTGCTCGTCTCCCTGACGGTCGTACCGGTGCTCTCGTACTGGTTCCTGCGCGCCCCCAAGGACGTGCGCGGGGCGGACCCGGAGGAGGCTCGCCGCAAGGCCGAGGAGAAGGAGGCGCGCAGCCGCCTCCAGCGTTTCTACGTGCCCGTGCTGCGCTTCGCGACCCGCCGCCGCCTCACCAGCGTGGCCATCGCGGTGGTGGTGCTCCTCGGTACGTTCGGCATGGCGCCCCTGCTGAAGACGAACTTCTTCGACCAGGGCGACCAGGAGGTCCTCACCGTCAAGCAGGAGCTGAAGCCCGGCACCAGCCTGGCCTCGACCGACGCCCAGGCGAAGAAGGTCGAGCAGATGCTCGCCGACGTCAAGGGCGTCGAGGACTACCAGGTCACGATCGGCTCCTCCGGCTTCATGGCCGCCTTCGGCGGTGGCACCGACACCAACCAGGCCTCGTACACCGTCAAGGTCGCCGACTCGGCCTCCTTCGAAGACGTCCAGGACAGCATCGAGGAGGGGCTCGGCAAGCTCTCCGGCATCGGTACGACGACGGTCGCGGCCGGTGACGGGTTCGGCAGCCAGGACCTGAGCGTCGTGGTGAAGTCCGCCGACGGCGAGGTACTGCGTGAGGCGGCGGAGAAGGTCCGGGACGCGGTCGCCGGGCTCGACGACGTCACCGACGTCACCAGCGACCTCGCCCAGTCCGTGCCGCGGATCTCGGTCAAGGCCAACGACAAGGCGGCGGCCGCCGGGTTCGACGACACCACCCTCGGGGCGGCCGTCGGCCAGGCGGTGCGCGGCACCACCAGCGGCAAGGCGATCCTGGACGACACCGAGCGGGACGTCGTCATCACCTCGGCGAAGCCGGCGAAGACGCTGGCCGAGCTGCGCAACCTCAAGCTCGGCGCGGTGAAGCTCGGTGACATCGCGACGGTGAAGCTGGTCGACGGCCCGGTGTCGATGACCCGCATCGACGGTCAGCGCGCGGCCACCATCACGGCCAAGCCGACCGGCGACAACACCGGCGCGGTCAGCAACAAGCTCACGACGAAGCTCGACGGGCTGAAGCTGCCGGCCGGCGCCACGGCCTCCATCGGCGGTGTGTCCGAGGACCAGGACGACGCGTTCGCCTCCCTCGGCCTCGCGATGCTCGCGGCGATCGCGATCGTGTTCATGCTGCTGGTGGCGACCTTCCGGTCGCTGATCCAGCCGCTGATCCTGCTCGTCTCGATCCCGTTCGCGGCGACGGGCGCGATCGGTCTGCTCCTGGTGACGGGCACCCCGCTGGGCGTGCCGTCGATGATCGGCATGCTGATGCTCATCGGCATCGTCGTCACCAACGCGATCGTGCTGATCGACCTGATCAACCAGTACCGCACGCAGGGCTACGGGGTCGTCGAGGCCGTGCTGGAAGGCGGCAGGCACCGTCTGCGGCCGATCCTCATGACGGCCCTGGCGACGATCTTCGCCCTGCTGCCGATGGCCCTCGGCGTCACCGGCGAGGGCGGCTTCATCGCCCAGCCGCTCGCGGTGGTCGTGATCGGCGGTCTGATCTCGTCGACGCTGCTGACCCTGCTGCTCGTGCCGACGCTGTACGCGATGGTCGAGCTGCGCAAGGAGCGGCGCGCGAAGAAGAAGTCCGCGAAGCGGGAGGCTGCCGCCCAGCCGGAGTCGGTGGGGGTGTAGGCCACCGCCCCGGGGGCTCCGCCCCCGCACCCCCGTCGCGCAGGTCCCCGCACCCCTTTCAGGGGCGCGGGGACCTGCGCGGTCTTCTGTCCTTCAGGGGCGGGCCCGCCTACGGCAGGGCAAGCATCCGCTCCAGCGCCAGCTTGGCGAACTGCTCCGTCTCCCGGTCCACCTCGATGCGGTTGACGAGATTGCCCTCGGCCAGGGACTCCAGGGTCCAGACCAGGTGCGGCAGGTCGATGCGGTTCATCGTCGAGCAGAAGCAGACCGTCTTGTCGAGGAAGACGATCTCCTTGCCCTCGGGCGCGAACCGGTTCGCCAGCCGCCGCACGAGGTTCAGCTCCGTGCCGATGGCCCACTTCGAGCCGGCCGGAGCCGCCTCCAGCGCCTTGATGATGTACTCCGTGGAGCCCACGTGGTCCGCCGCCGCCACGACCTCGTGCTTGCACTCGGGGTGGACGAGCACGTTCACGCCGGGGATGCGGGCGCGTACGTCCTCCACGGACTCCACCGAGAAGCGGCCGTGCACCGAGCAGTGCCCCCGCCACAGGATCATCTTCGCGTTCCGCAGCTGCTCGGCGGTCAGCCCGCCGTTGGGCTTGTGCGGGTTGTAGAGGACGCAGTCGTCGAGCGACATCCCCAGGTCCCGCACGGCCGTGTTGCGCCCCAGGTGCTGGTCGGGCAGGAACAGCACCTTCTCGCCCTGCTCGAACGCCCAGTTCAGGGCCTTCTCCGCGTTGGACGACGTGCAGATCGTCCCGCCGTGCTTGCCCGTGAACGCCTTGATGTCCGCGGACGAGTTCATGTAGGAGACGGGCACGACCTGCTCGGCCACCCCGGCCTCGGTCAGCACGTCCCAGCACTCGGCGACCTGCTCGGCGGTGGCCATGTCGGCCATCGAGCACCCGGCGGCCAGGTCCGGCAGGACCACCTTCTGGTCGTCGGAGGTCAGGATGTCCGCCGACTCGGCCATGAAGTGCACACCGCAGAAGACGATGTACTCGGCCTCGGGGCGCGCCGCGGCGTCCCTGGCCAGCTTGAAGGAGTCGCCCGTGACATCCGCGAACTGGATGACCTCGTCGCGCTGGTAGTGGTGGCCGAGAACGAACACCTTGCTGCCGAGCTTCTCCTTGGCGGCGCGGGCGCGCTCCACCAGGTTCGGGTCGGAGGGCGAGGGCAGGTCACCGGGACACTCGACGCCGCGCTCGCTCCGCGGGTCGGCCTCCCGGCCGAGGAGCAGCAGGGCGAGGGGCGTCGGCTGTACGTCGAGCACCTGGGTCTGGGCGGTGGTCACGACACACACCCTTTCTGTTCTGCGGCTCGCCTGGACCGTCCGGCTGGAACGGTCGAGCAGGACATGCCTTTTCGTCGAAATGACATTATCTATCATAACCGCTTCACGTCACGTTGACGATGGCCATAGCGTCCATGTGACGTGAATCCCGTGGGGGTTGTCCACAGGCCGTTTTCCGCTTCCGGGCGGGTGTGCGAGCATGAAGGAGAAGACAAAGACTCGACGCCCGGCCCGGAATGAATCCGCGGCCCCACCGGTTGGAACCGTCGGCAAGCAGTCTCCGTACAACCCGGGAGAGAAGCAGATGTCCGTATCGGACGAGACCACCACCGTGAGCGACGGCATCCTCCTGTCGGACGCCGCCGCGGCCAAGGTCAAGGGCCTGCTCGAGCAGGAGGGCCGCGACGACCTGGCCCTGCGCGTCGCCGTCCAGCCCGGCGGCTGCTCCGGCCTGCGGTACCAGCTCTTCTTCGACGAGCGTTCCCTCGACGGCGATGTCCTCAAGGAGTTCGGTGACGTGAAGGTGGTCACCGACCGCATGAGCGCTCCGTACCTGGGCGGCGCCTCCATCGACTTCGTGGACACCATCGAGAAGCAGGGCTTCACGATCGACAACCCGAACGCGACGGGTTCCTGCGCCTGCGGCGACTCGTTCAGCTAGGACCTGTCCCGGTCCCGGGTCGTACCCGAGTGACGCAGGAAGGCGGCGCCCCCTCCAGCGGGGCGCCGCCTTCCTGCGTTCTAGCACCGGTCGGCCGGTGACAGCCGTCGGCCGTGGCGCTGTTCGGCCGGTCAGCCGGTCAGCCGGTCCGGTCCGGCAGGTCCTTCTCCGGCGGTACCGCCTTGCCGTCCGGGCCGACCACCTCGCGGTCCCCGAGCGGCTCGTCGAGACCGACCTTCTTGTGGAAGGTCTTCGCGATCATGATGCAGACCTTGTCCTTCCACGGCTCGTAGATCACCTCGACCTTCACCGTGCCGCCGCGCTCGTCCGCCGTGGCCGTGTAGTCGCCGCACACCCCGCCCGTGAAGCGCACGGTCAGCTCCTTGCCCTTCACGCTGTACCCCTCGACCTGCTCGCCCCGGGCCGAGGGCTCCGCGCTCCCTCCGCCGGACTCGCCCGGCCGGGCCGTCGGGTCCTCGCCCGGACCGCTGCCGCTGTCCGTCGGCCGCGGAGCGGTCAGGTACTGCGGGTCGACCGCGGGATGGGTGACCGTGTAGCTGTCGTCGGTCCCCGCGGGCCGTACCTCGAAGAGCCAGGACGGGACCAGCGCCTGCCGGCCGTCCACGACGTGCGCGGCGAGCCCGAACACGGCGTCCTCGACGGCGATCGGGTCGGGCTTCGGCGCCGTGGCCGACGTCTCGCAGGGCGTCTCGGTCCCGTCCTCGGTGTTCTTGAGCGGTACGGGACCGGCGCAGCCGCCGATGCCCGCACGCCCGTCGCCGGTCCCGGCCCCGGTCCCGCCGGTCCCGGTTCCGTTCAGCAGGCGGAGCGTCCTGCTCGCGCCGAGCACGGGGTACGTGTCCCCCTTCGCCGGTGTCTTCAACAGGCCGCTGCCGCCCACCACCCGGCCGTCCGGGCCGACCTGGACGCCGGTCGTCCAGCCGTAGGTCGGCAGCCCGCCGAACTGCGGCTCCGCGTTCACCACGCGCACGCCGTCCATCAGCTGGCCGGCGTCGAGCTTCGCCTCGTCCTGGCCGACCGCCTTGAGGACCGGTGCCGCCGCCTTCTTCGCGGCCTCCGCGCTCACCGGGTCCACGGCGGCGCCCCTGGAGCTCTCGCTGCCACCGCCCTTCCCGGTCCCGCCGGCGCTGCGGTTCGCACACGTGGTGGTGCCCTTGCAGTCGTCCCCGCCCGGCGCGAAGCGGCTGAACGTCCAGTTGCCGGGCGCCTTCCTGCTCACCCGCAGACCCGATCCGAAGCCGTCCTTCGTGGCGCCGACCTGCCAGGCGTCACCCGTCGCCTTCGGAGTGCCCGCCACGCCGAGGGCCTTCGCCAGCCTCGCCACCTCGGACGTGGTGACCTCGCCCTTCGTCCGGTACACGGCCGCGGCGGAGGGGCCGTCGGGCAGCTCGCCGTCGGCGCGGTAGACCGCGCCGTTCGGGTCGGGCTCGCCGGGCGCGATGCCCTCCGTGCCACCGGTGCCGCCGGTGCCGCCCGTCCCGTTCTCCGTGTGGCCCTCCAGGGCGAGGAGCGGCGGATTCCCGTCACGGCCGGGTGCGCCGGAACCGCCCCCGCCACCGGAACCGCCGGACGCGGTGGCGGCGACGTACGCCCCGCCGCCCCCGACGAGGAGCACCGCGGCCGCCACCGAGGCGACGGCCGCGGGCGAACGCCGTCGGCGCGGCCGGTCCTCGGCGGCGGCTCCTGCCGCGTCGTTGTCGGATCGCTCGGTGTCCACCGCATTGCTCCTTCTGCCACGCAGTCGTCCCACCGGAACCGGCCCTGACCGGGTCAGGGCACAGCAGGGTCGTATCCTGCCTCCCCTCGACGGGGGACGGCGATGGGACGCGGCAGGGGAGCGTGCGGTTCCCTTCGGGGGGAGCGGGTTCGTGCCGCGCGCGCCCGGTGGGAGTTCGGGCCCTGTGATCGGACCGTGAATCAGTTCCCGTAGTCGGACATGGCGTCCAGCAGACGGGCGGAGGCCTGCGGCACGGTCACGCCGTGGATGAGTGCCGGGGACACCGGGCGGGCAGTGATCCGGGCGGGAGCCTCCCAGTGCGGGACCATGCGCGCGCAGTCGCCCCGCAACTCCGCGAGACCGCCCTCGGTGACTCCGGGGGTGCCGGGGCCGAGCGGAGCGTCGCCATGGATCTTGAGGTTCGTCATGACGGAACCGTATGCACCGGAAGGCCGCTTAAAAAGCCCTACTATCGGGTAGTTCTGCCTGCTTCGCAGTTGTGGCTCACTCAGGACTCCACCGCCGGCCGAACGCCGACCCGATAGCGTGAACTGTCAATCCCCCTCTCCCCGCAGGAGTGTGTCCTAGCCGTGCGTATCGCTGTCTCGGGCTCCATCGCCACCGACCACCTCATGACCTTCCCCGGCCGCTTCGCCGACCAGCTGGTCGCGGATCAGCTGCACACGGTCTCCCTCTCCTTCCTGGTCGACAACCTGGACGTACGCCGGGGCGGTGTCGGCGCGAACATCGCGTTCGGCATGGGCCAGCTCGGCACCGCGCCGATCCTGGTCGGGGCCGCGGGCTCCGACTTCGACGAGTACCGGGCCTGGCTGGACCGGCACGGTGTCGACACCGAGTCCGTCCGCATCTCCGAGGTGCTGCACACCGCGCGCTTCGTCTGCACCACGGACGCCGACCACAACCAGATCGGCTCGTTCTACACCGGGGCCATGAGCGAGGCCCGCCTCATCGAGCTCAAGAAGGTCGCCGACCGGGTGGGCGGCCTCGACCTCGTCCTGATCGGCGCCGACGACCCCGAGGGGATGCTCCGCCACACCGAGGAGTGCCGCAGCCGCTCGATCCCCTTCGCGGCCGACTTCTCCCAGCAGATCGCCCGCATGGACGGCGACGAGATCCGCCTGCTCCTGGACGGGGCGACGTTCCTCTTCTCGAACGAGTACGAGAAGGGGCTCATCGAGTCCAAGACCGGCTGGACCGACGCCGAGATCCTGTCCCGGGTGGGCCACCGGGTGACGACACTCGGCGCGCGCGGGGTGCGCATCGAGAGCGTGGGGGCGGACCCGATCGAGGTCGGTGTCCCGGAGGAGACGGCCAAGGTCGACCCGACGGGCGTCGGGGACGCCTTCCGGGCCGGGTTCCTGTCGGGGCTGGCCTGGGGGGTCCCGCACGAGCGGGCCGCGCAGGTCGGGTGCATGCTCGCGACGCTGGTCATCGAGACCAAGGGGACGCAGGAGTACCAGCTGCGGCGCTCGCACTTCCTCGACCGGTTCACGAAGGCGTACGGGCACGACGCGGCGGCCGAGGTCCAGGGGCATCTGGCCTAGGGCCGCTGCCCGGAGCCCGTACGGTTCCGGTGTTTCGTTGCCTGCGGGTGCGAGCGGCCACAGCGGGCTCGCGGACGACCATGAACCGGAGCGCTCAGGGGGCCGGGGCGCGGCGGACCAGGTACGCCGTGCCCCCGGCCACCGGTTCCTCGCCCACGTACTCCTGCCCCCGCATCTCGCACCAGGCCGGGATGTCCAGACGGGCCGCCTCGTCGTCGGACAGGACGCGGACCGTGCCGCCGAGGGGGACGTCGGCGATGACCTTCGCCAGTTCGATGACGGGGATCGGGCAGCGTCTGCCGAGGGCGTCCACGACCAGGACGTCCGGGGCGGAGGCGGCGGCCCCGGCCGCCTGGACGGTCGTCGGAGCGGCCGTCGGGACGGCCGCCGGGGCGCCCAGCTTCTCGCGGACCGTCGTCACCGCGCGGGGCAGGACCTCCAGGAAACGGTCCACCTCCTCCGCGGGCGTACCCGCGGGCAGGGACACCCGGACGTTGCCCTCGCTCAGCACCCCCATCGCCCTCAGTACGTGGCTGGGCGTCAGCGTGCTGCTCGTGCAGGACGATCCGGACGAGACCGAGAACCCTTCACGGTCCAGCTCGTGCAGCAGTGTCTCTCCGTCGACATAGAGACAGGAGAAGGTCAGGAGATGGGGGAGCCGCGTGACCGGGTCACCCACCACCTCCACGTCCGGGACCAGCTCGGGCACCCGCGCGCGGATCCGGTCCGTCAGCTCCCGCAGCCGGACCGACTCGGCGGCGGCCTCTGCCCGCACGGCACGCAGGGAGGCCGCGGCGGCGACGATGCCCGGGATGTTCTCGAAGCCGGGCGAACGCCCCGACTCCCGCTCGTCCGCGGGGCCCTGCGGCGCGTACCGCACCCCCTTGCGCACCGCGAGCAGCCCGACCCCCGCGGGCCCGCCCCACTTGTGGGCGCTGCCGGTCAGCAGGGACCAGCCGCCGTCGACCGGCCCCCAGGCCAGCGACTGGGCCGCGTCCACGAGCAGCGGTACGCCCGCCGCGCGGCACGCCTCGGCGACGGCGGCCACCGGCTGCTCCGTACCCACCTCGTGGTTGGCGGACTGCAGACAGGCGAGCGCGGTGTCCGGCCGCAGGGCCTGCGCGTACGTGCCGGGGGACACCGCACCCGTCCGCAGAACGGGCACTTCGGACACCGTCCCGCCCGCGTGGCGGTGCGCCTGCGCCGAATGGAGCACCGAAGAGTGTTCGACCGCCGACACGACCAGGTGACGGCCCGCGCGGTGCCGTCCGGCGAGCGCGCCGGCGATCCCCGTGTGCACCGCGCGCGTGCCGGACGTGGTGAACACCAGCTCGTCCGGGCGGCAGCCGACCGCCTCGGCGGCGGCCTCGCGGGCCGCGTCCAGGAGCAGCCTGGCGCGCCGTCCCTCCCGGTAGAGGCGGGCCGGGTCGGCCCAGCCCTCGTCCAGCGAGGCCTGCAGGGCCTGGCGGGCGACGGGATGCAGGGGCGTGGAGGATGCGGCGTCGAAGTAGGACACGGCCGTCACGTTATGCGGTCCGCCCGCGGGAGGGTGTGCTGGGTCCGTTCGGCGGCTGCGGGCCGGTGGGAACCGCGCGAGCGGCCACGGTGCGGCCGCGGTCGGCGGTGAGCCGGACCGTCCGGGTGCGCGGCGCCCCCGCGAATGGGGCGTCACATACGCACGGACACCGCCGATTCCACCCCTTCGGGGTGAGTGGCGGCGCGTTGGGGACCCTCCCCGCGCGACCCCAAAAAGCGTCCAGTAGGGTTTGGTCCGCATAAACATCCAAACCCCTGCCCGACGCAGGGCGGCGACCTACCAGCGAGAAGGCCGCAGCCGACCGCGCGGGCGAGACTCTCGGGAAGGCGCTACGTGAGTCCCTACGGCTCCGACCTCCCCCACGCCCTGGAGGGCGCGGGCGGTACCCCCATGCCGCGGCGCCCGATGCGGCGGAAGCTGCTGCAGGCACTGACTGCGGGCCTGGTCCTGGCGACCGCCACCGGTTGCACCTACAAGGACTTCCCCCGCCTTGGTATGCCCACCCCGACCACCGAAGAGGCTCCGCGGATCCTCTCCCTGTGGCAGGGCTCGTGGGCCGCAGCACTTGCCACGGGCGTGCTGGTCTGGGGCCTGATCCTGTGGAGCGCGTTCTTCCACCGGCGCAGCCGCACCAAGGTCGAAGTTCCCCCGCAGACCCGGTACAACATGCCCATCGAGGCGCTGTACACGGTGGTCCCCCTCATCATCGTCTCCGTGCTGTTCTACTTCACGGCCCGCGACGAGTCGAAGCTCCTCAGTCTCGACAAGAAGCCCGACGTCACGGTCAACGTCGTCGGCTTCCAGTGGAGCTGGGGCTTCAACTACATCGAGGACGTCGACGGCGCGACCGGCGACGCGAAGACCGACAAGAACCTCGGCGCGATCCCGCAGCGGTTCAAGGACGACTTCCCGGCGAACGCCGGCGGTGTCTACGACGTCGGTACGCCCGCCACGGAGAACCCGCAGACCGGCAACCCCGGTCCGACCCTCTGGCTCCCCAAGGGCAAGACGGTCCGCTTCGTCCTCACGTCGCGTGACGTCATCCACTCCTTCTGGGTGGTGCCGTTCCTCATGAAGCAGGACGTCATCCCGGGCCACACCAACTCCTTCCAGGTGACCCCCAACAAGGAGGGCACCTTCCTGGGCAAGTGCGCCGAGCTCTGCGGCGTCGACCACTCCCGGATGCTCTTCAACGTGAAGGTCGTCTCTCCCGAGCGCTACGAGGCCCACCTCAAGGAGCTCGCCGAGAAGGGCCAGACCGGTTACGTCCCGGCCGGTATCGAGCAGACGGACCACGAGAAGGAACGGGAGACGAACGTACTGTGAGCATCCTCAACGAACCTCAGGGTGCCGCTGAGACCGAGCACTACCAGAACGAGGTGCCGGTCCGGCGCAAGCAGCCGGGCAACGTCGTAGTCAAGTGGCTGACCACCACGGACCACAAGACGATCGGCACGATGTACCTGGTCACGTCGTTCGCGTTCTTCTGCATCGGTGGCGTCATGGCGCTGCTGATGCGCGCCGAACTGGCTCGTCCCGGCTCGCAGATCATGTCGAACGAGCAGTTCAACCAGGCGTTCACGATGCACGGCACGATCATGCTGCTGATGTTCGCGACGCCGCTGTTCGCGGGCTTCACGAACTGGATCATGCCGCTGCAGATCGGTGCGCCCGACGTGGCGTTCCCGCGGCTGAACATGTTCGCCTACTGGCTGTACCTGTTCGGCTCGCTGATCGCGGTCGGTGGCTTCCTCACCCCGCAGGGCGCGGCCGACTTCGGCTGGTTCGCCTACAGCCCGCTGTCGGACGCGGTCCGCTCGCCGGGCATCGGCGCCGACATGTGGATCATGGGTCTGGCGTTCTCCGGCTTCGGCACCATCCTGGGCGCGGTCAACTTCATCACCACCATCATCTGCATGCGCGCCCCGGGCATGACGATGTTCCGTATGCCGATCTTCGTGTGGAACGTGCTGCTCACCGCGGTCCTGGTGCTGCTCGCCTTCCCCGTGCTGGCCGCCGCGCTGTTCGCGCTGGAGGCGGATCGGAAGTTCGGCGCACACGTCTTCGATGCCGCGAACGGCGGAGCGCTGCTGTGGCAGCACCTCTTCTGGTTCTTCGGCCATCCGGAGGTGTACATCATCGCGTTGCCGTTCTTCGGCATCATCAGTGAGGTCATCCCGGTCTTCTCCCGCAAGCCGATGTTCGGCTACATGGGCCTGATCGGCGCGACCATCGCCATCGCGGGTCTGTCCGTGACGGTGTGGGCGCACCACATGTACGTCACCGGCGGTGTGCTGCTGCCGTTCTTCTCCTTCATGACGTTCCTCATCGCCGTGCCGACGGGCGTGAAGTTCTTCAACTGGATCGGCACCATGTGGAAGGGGTCACTGAGTTTCGAGACCCCGATGCTGTGGGCCACCGGCTTCCTGATCACCTTCACCTTCGGTGGTCTGACCGGTGTCATCCTGGCCTCGCCGCCGATGGACTTCCACGTCTCGGACTCGTACTTCGTGGTGGCGCACTTCCACTACGTGGTGTTCGGCACGGTCGTGTTCGCGATGTTCTCCGGCTTCCACTTCTGGTGGCCGAAGTTCACCGGCAAGATGCTCGACGAACGCCTCGGCAAGATCACCTTCTGGACGCTGTTCATCGGCTTCCACGGGACGTTCCTCGTCCAGCACTGGCTGGGCGCCGAGGGCATGCCGCGCCGGTACGCGGACTACCTCGCGGCCGACGGCTTCACCGCGCTGAACACGATCTCGACGATCAGCTCGTTCGTGCTCGGCCTGTCGATCCTGCCCTTCTTCTACAACGTGTGGAAGACGGCCAAGTACGGCAAGAAGGTCGAGGTCGACGACCCGTGGGGTTACGGCCGCTCGCTCGAGTGGGCCACGTCCTGCCCGCCGCCGCGGCACAACTTCCTCACGCTGCCGCGGATCCGTTCCGAATCCCCGGCCTTCGACCTGCACCACCCGGAGATCGCCGCCCTCGACCAGCTCGAGAACGCCGGTCACGGTGAGAAGGCCCTCGCCGGCGGCAAGGAGGCAGGCAAGTGAAGGTCCAGGGCAAGATGTTCATCTGGCTCGCCGTCTTCATCCTCGTCATGGCGATCGTCTACGGCGTGTGGTCGAAGGAGCCGGCCGGCACCACGGCGCTCTTCCTGGGCTTCGGCCTGAGCGTCATGATCGGCTACTACCTGTGGTTCACGGCCCGGCGGGTCGACACGGGCGCACAGGACAACAAGGAGGCCGACGTCGCGGACGACGCCGGTGAGGTCGGCTTCTTCAGCCCGCACAGCTGGCAGCCGCTCGCCCTCGGCATCGGTGGCGCGTTCGCCTTCATGGGCGTCGTCTTCGGCTGGTGGCTGCTCTACTTCTCGGCCCCGATCATCCTGATCGGCCTGTGGGGCTGGGTCTTCGAGTACTACCGCGGAGAGAACCAGAACCAGTAACACGCGCTGAGCGCACGGAAGCCCGGACACCCTGCACGGGGTCCGGGCTTCCCCCTTTCGCCGCACGGCGGTCCCCCGCACGGCCCAATGGACGCGCCGTGACCGGCCGCCGTTCCTACGCTCGGGACATGAGCCACTCAGTTTCCTCCCGGGGCGCCGGCGGCGGTACGGCGCGCCCGCGGCACCGCACCGCCGCCGGCTGCACGGCGCTGATGGTCGCCATAGGCGCGGGCGCCACGGCCTGCGGCTCCGACGCCGACCCGCTCTCGGCCGAGCCCTACGACGCGACGCGGGACATCTCCTTCAGCGCGGCCGTCGGCGACGGGAAGAAGGCCGACCCGGACAAGCCCCTGGAAATCACCGCCAGGGACTCCGGCGGCCGCATCACCGACGTGACGGCCACGGACGCCTCAGGGCGGTACGTGGCGGGCGAACTGTCGGCCGACGGAGGCAGGTGGCACAGCACCTCGCCGCTGGCCGCAGGCGCCCGCTACACGGTCCGGGTGAGCACCGAGAACAAGGACGGCGCGCCGGGCCGCAAGGCCGTCGACCTGGAGACCAGCACCCCCAGGACGAAGAAGCGGCTCGACGTGACGTTCGGGCCCGACCGGGGCACCTACGGGGTCGGCCAGCCCGTCACCGCCGAACTCAGCGCCCCGGTCAGGGACAAGGCGGCGCGAGCCGTCGTGGAGCGGGCCCTCAAGGTGCGCTCCCGGCCCGCGGTCCAGGGTGCCTGGCACTGGGTGGACGACAAGAAGCTGCACTACCGCCCCAAGGAGTACTGGCCCGCCCACGCCACCGTCCGGGCGTCCAGCAACCTCGCGGGCATCAGGGTGGCCGAGCGGCTCTGGGGCGGCGCGGCCAGGCCCCTGACGCTCACCACGGGCGACCGCATGGAGGCGGTGACGGACGCCGCGGCCCACTCGATGACGGTCTACCGCAACGGTGACGCGATCAGGACCATCCCCGTCACCACCGGAAAGCCGGGCTTCGACACCCGCAACGGCGTCAAGGTCGTCCTGGGCAAGGAGTACTTCGTACGGATGCGCGGTACCAGCATCGGCATCGCCGAGGGCACCGCGGACTCCTACGACCTGCCCGTCTACTACGCCACCAGGGTGACGTGGAGCGGCGAGTACGTGCACGCCGCGCCCTGGTCCGCCGGCTCCCAGGGAGCCGCCAACGTCAGCCACGGCTGCACCGGCATGAGCACCGCCAACGCCGAGTGGTTCTTCGACACCTTCCGCGCCGGCGACATCGTCAAGGTCGTCAACTCGCACGGCGACACGATGGACCCGTTCGGCAACGGCTTCGGCGACTGGAACCTCACGTGGAAGAACTGGCGCAAGGGCAGTGCCCTGGTGGCGGACACCACAGAGGGCTCCGCCCCGGAGGACCGCCCGAGACTACGCCCGGAGTCCGCCTAGGCCGCCCCCCCCCGCAGGGGCCCGAGAGGGGCGCGGGGAACTGCGCGACCAGCCACGACGGTCCCGCAGTCGCCCGATGAACAGGAGCCGTACGGCGCCTACGCGCTCAGGGCCCGCTTGCTGCGGAGCAGCCCCGCCAGGGCCGCGGCGAACTCCACCGGCTCCACCGGCAGGGTCACGGCCGCCTCGGCCCGGCTCCAGGTGGCCAGCCACGCGTCCTGCGGCCGCCCGATCAGCAGCAGCACCGGTGGGCAGTCGAAGATCTCGTCCTTGATCTGCCGGCAGATCCCCATCCCGCCCGCGGGAACCGCCTCACCGTCCAGCACGCACACGTCGATGCCGCCGCGATCGAGTTCCTTGATCACCGCGGCAGGGGTGGCGCACTCGACGAACTCCACCTGGGGAACGTCGGTCGCGGGCCTGCGCCCCGTGGCGAGCCGCACCTGTTCGCGGGTGTTGGAGTCGTCGCTGTAGACCAGCACCGTTGCGGTCGGCTGCATTCTTCCTCCGGGACGTCAGCGTCGTAGAGACAGATACGGACAGGGTCCGATGCGCGGATGCTACTCCTTCGATCACAGGCCCAACACCGGTTCGGACAGGGCTTCGATGGGCCATATGGGCTGGACACACCCCACACGCACCCCGAACGGCACCCCCCGGGGTGAGGGCGGGATAAGCGACCGACATAATGTCGGTCGTGGCGACAGCAACGACAGTAGATACCGGGCACGCGCACCCGTCGGTCAATCGACCGAACCTCACCAGCGTCGGAACCATCATCTGGCTGAGTTCCGAGCTGATGTTCTTCGCGGCCCTCTTCGCGATGTACTTCACCATCCGATCGGTGACCGGTCCCGACCACTGGAAGGAAATGGCATCCGCCCTGAACTTCCCGTTCTCGGCGACCAACACCACGATCCTGGTGCTCTCCTCCCTGACCTGTCAGCTCGGCGTGTTCGCGGCCGAGCGCGGGGACGTGAAGAAGCTCCGGATGTGGTTCATCGTCACCTTCGTGATGGGTGCGATCTTCATCGGCGGCCAGGTGTACGAGTACACCGAGCTGGTCAAGCACGAGGGCCTGTCGCTCTCGTCGGACCCGTACGGCTCGGTGTTCTACCTGACCACCGGCTTCCACGGCCTGCACGTGACGGGTGGCCTCATCGCCTTCCTGCTGGTCCTCGGGCGCACCTACGCCGCCCGCAGGTTCACGCACGAGCAGGCGACCGCCGCAATCGTCGTGTCCTACTACTGGCACTTCGTCGATGTCGTCTGGATCGGCCTCTTCGCCACGATCTACATGATCAAGTAGCCGGGCCCGTTCCCGCGCACATTCCAGAAGCATCGACGCAGAAGATCCTGACACCGGGGTAATCCGTGAAAAAGCTCTCCGCACGACGACGCCATCCGCTGGCGGCGGTCGTCGTCCTACTCCTCGCGCTGGCGGCCACCGGGGGGCTGTACACCGCGTTCGCGCCTGCGGACAAGGCACAGGCCGAATCCTCCGCCCAGGTCCCTCGCCATCGACGAGGGCAAGAAGCTCTACGCCGTCGGCTGCGCCAGCTGCCACGGCACCGGCGGTCAGGGCACCACCGACGGCCCGAGCCTGGTGGGCGTGGGTGCCGCAGCCGTCGACTTCCAGGTCGGCACCGGCCGGATGCCGGCCCAGCAGCCCGGCGCGCAGGTTCCGGACAAGAAGAACATCTACTCGCAGGCCGAGATCGACCAGCTCGCGGCGTTCGTCGCCTCGCTGGGTGCCGGTCCCAGTGTGCCGACCGAGGAGCAGTACGACCCCAAGGGCGCGGACATCGCCGAGGGCGGCGAGCTCTTCCGCACCAACTGCGCCCAGTGCCACAACTTCACCGGCAAGGGCGGCGCGCTGACCGAGGGCAAGTACGCCCCGTCGCTGGAGGATGTCGACCCGAAGTACATCTACGAGGCCATGCTGCACGGCCCGCAGAACATGCCGTCCTTCCCCGACACCACGCTGACGGAGAAGAACAAGAAGGACATCATCGCGTACCTCGACGCGGTCAACAGCGACGATTCGGAGAGCCCCGGCGGTATGGAGCTGGGCGGCCTCGGGCCGGTCAGTGAAGGCCTCTTCGGCTGGATCTTCGGTCTCGGCGGACTGATCGCCGTCGCCGTGTGGGTCGCCGCCCGGACCGCAAAGGCCAAGAAGTCATGAGTAGCCAACAGACCCCAGACGAGAACCTGCCCGCCGAGCGGGCCGCCGACGGCCACGCGCACGGCGACGTGAGCGTGCCGGACCCGAAGCACCCCTTCGCGGACCCCGGCCTGCCGCCGCACCAGCACCGCATCCAGGACATCGACGAGCGGGCCGCCAAGCGGTCCGAGCGCACGGTCGCCCTGCTGTTCACGCTCTCGATGCTGGCCACGGTCGGCTTCATCGCGTCCTTCGTGACGATCCCGGCCGACCGGATCGTCTACATCTTCCCGCTCGGCCACATCAGCGGTCTGAACTTCGCCCTGGGCATGACGCTCGGCCTGGCGCTGTTCTGCATCGGCGCGGGCGCGGTCCACTGGGCCCGCACCCTGATGTCCGACGTGGAGGTCGCCGACGAGCGCCACCCGATCGCGGCGGAGCCCGAGGTCAAGGCCAAGGTGCTGGCCGACTTCAAGCAGGGCGCCAAGGAGTCGGCGCTCGGCCGCCGCAAGCTCATCCGCAACACGATGTTCGGCGCGCTGACCCTGTTCCCGCTCTCGGGCATCGTCCTGCTGCGCGACCTCGGTCCGCTGCCGGAGGACAAGCTGCGGCACACCCTGTGGTCCAGGGGCAAGCTGCTCGTCAACATGAACACCGACGAGCCGCTGCGTCCCTCCGACGTCGCCGTGGGTTCGCTCACCTTCGCCAAGCCCGAGGGCCTGGAGGAGGAGGACCACGAGTTCCAGACCGAGATCGCCAAGGCGGCCCTGATGATCGTCCGGCTGCAGCCGGAGAACATCAAGGACAAGCGCGAGCTCGAGTGGTCGCACGAGGGCATCGTGGCGTACTCGAAGATCTGCACCCACGTCGGTTGCCCGATCTCCCTGTACGAGCAGCAGACGCACCACGTTCTCTGCCCGTGCCACCAGTCCACCTTCGACCTCTCCGACGGTGCCCGAGTGATCTTCGGCCCGGCCGGTCACCCCCTGCCGCAGCTGCGCATCGGTGTGAACGACGAGGGTTACCTCGAGGCGCTCGGCGACTTCGATGAGCCCGTCGGTCCTGCATTCTGGGAGCGCGGATGAGCACTACGACCACCTCCGACTCGCGCTCGCGCGAGAAGGCGCCGGCCGGCGAGCGGGTCGCCGACTGGGCCGACGGCCGGCTGGGGATCTACTCCCTGGCCAAGGCCAACATGCGCAAGATCTTCCCGGACCACTGGTCCTTCATGCTGGGCGAGATCTGCCTCTACAGCTTCCTGATCATCATCCTCACGGGTGTGTACCTGACGCTGTTCTTCCACCCCTCGATGAACGAGATCGAGTACCACGGAAGCTACGTCCCGCTCCAGGGGCAGCTGATGTCGGAGGCCTTCGCCTCCACGCTGGACATCAGCTTCGACGTCCGCGGTGGTCTGCTCATCCGGCAGATCCACCACTGGGCGGCGATCGTCTTCCTGGCCGGCATGTTCGTGCACATGATGCGCGTGTTCTTCACCGGCGCGTTCCGCAAGCCGCGTGAGATCAACTGGCTGTTCGGCTTCCTGCTGTTCGTCCTGGGCATGTTCACCGGGTTCACCGGCTACTCGCTCCCGGACGACCTGCTCTCCGGCACCGGTGTCCGCTTCACCCAGGGCGCCATCCTGTCGATGCCGATCGTCGGCACGTACATCTCGATGTTCCTGTTCGGCGGGGAGTTCCCGGGCGGCGACTTCGTCGCGCGGTTCTACTCGATCCACATCCTGCTGCTGCCCGGCATCATGCTGGGGCTCGTGGTCGGCCACCTGATCCTGGTCTTCTACCACAAGCACACCCAGTTCGCGGGTCCCGGGAAGACGAACAAGAACGTCGTCGGCATGCCGCTGCTGCCGGTCTACATGGCCAAGGCCGGAGGCTTCTTCTTCCTGGTCTTCGGGTTCATCGCCATGATGGCCGCGGTCGCGACCATCAACCCGATCTGGGTGCTGGGGCCGTACCGGCCGGACCAGGTGTCCACGGGCGCCCAGCCCGACTGGTACATGGGCTTCGCCGAGGGCCTGATCCGGGCGATGCCCGGCTGGGAGATCAACCTCTGGGGCCACACCCTGGTCCTCGGTGTACTCATCCCGCTGGTGGTCTTCGGCCTCTTCCTGGCGATCATCGCGCTCTACCCGTTCATCGAGTCCTGGGTCACCGGGGACAAGCGCGAGCACCACATCCTGGACCGCCCGCGCAACGCCCCGACCCGTACGGCCTTCGGTGTCGCCTGGGTCACCGCGTACGTGATCATGCTGATCGGCGGTGGCAACGACATCGTCGCCACGCACTTCCACCTGTCGATCAACTCGGTCACCTGGTTCGTCCGGATCGGGTTCTTCGCCGGACCGGTGCTCGCGTTCATCGCCACCAAGCGGATCTGCCTCGGCCTGCAGCGCCGGGACCGGGACAAGGTGCTGCACGGCCGCGAGTCGGGCATCATCAAGCGCCTGCCGCACGGTGAGTTCGTCGAGGTGCACGAGCCGCTCAGCCAGGAGGCCATGCACACCCTCACGGCGCACGAGCAGTACAAGCCGGCCGAGATCGGTGCCCCGGTCGACGAGAACGGCGTCGAGCGCAAGGTGAAGGGCCCGCAGAAGCTCCGGGCCAAGCTGAGCAACGCCTACTACGGCGAGGACAGCCAGATCCCGAAGCCCACCGCCGAGGAGTACAAGGAGATCACGAGCGGCCACGGCCACCACTGATCCCCGACCTGTCCGCCACGGCAGGAGCCCCGTCCATTGCATGGACGGGGCTCTTTGCCGTCCCGGAGGCTGGATAGGGTGGACCCACGTCCACGCAACGAACCCAGGAGCGGCAGATGAGCGCTGTGACCCCCGCCGGAGGCGACTTCGCGGCGGGCCGTTCCTGGCCCGCCCTCCTGAACGGCCTGCTGGACGGGCGCGACCTGAGCGCCGACGACACGGCCTGGGCGATGGACCTGATCATGCGGGGCGAGGCGACCGACGCCCAGATCGCCGGGTTCGCGGTGGCCCTGCGGGCCAAGGGCGAGACCGTCGACGAGATCTCCGGCATGGTCCGCGCGATGTACGCGCACGCCAACGTGATCGAGGTGCCGGGGGAGACCGTCGACATCGTCGGCACGGGCGGGGACGGGGCGAAGACCGTCAACATCTCCACGATGTCGGCCGTCGTCATCGCCGGTACGGGCGCCAAGGTCGTCAAGCACGGCAACCGCGCCGCCTCCTCCGCGTCCGGCGCCTCGGACGTGCTGGAGAAGCTCGGCGTGAACCTGGAGCTGACACCGCGGCGGGTGGCCGAGGTGGCCGAGGAGGCCGGGATCACCTTCTGCTTCGCGGTGAAGTTCCACCCGGCGCTGCGCCATGTGGCGGCGGCGCGGGGACAGCTCGGCATCCGGACGACCTTCAACTTCCTCGGCCCGCTGACCAATCCGGCACGGGTGAAGGCGCAGGCGGTCGGGGTCGCGCACGCGCCCATGGCGCCGATCGTGGCCGGGGTCCTGGCCGAGCGCGGCAACTCCTCGCTGGTCTTCCGCGGCGACGACGGGCTCGACGAGCTGACCACCACGGCCACCTCCCGGGTGTGGGTCGTCCGGGACGGGAAGGTGCGCGAGGAGGCCTTCGACCCGCGGGACGTGGGGATCGAGCTGGTCCCGGTGGAGGCGCTGCGGGGGGCCGACGCCTCGTACAACGCGGAGGTCGCGCGGCGGCTGCTGGGCGGGGAGCAGGGGCCCGTGCGGGACGCCGTCCTGCTGAACTCCGCGGCGGCGCTGGTGGCCCTGTCGCCCGGTTCCGCTCCGCTCGCGGACCAGATCCGGGCGGGGATGGCTCGCGCCGCGGAGGCCATCGACTCGGGGGCCGCCTCGAAGGTGCTGGAGCGGTGGGTGGCCGCGTCCCACTCGTAGTACGTCGGCTGCCGGCCCGTCGTGGCTGGTCGCGCAGTTCCCTGCGTCCCTGGATATCCAGGGACGCAGGGAACTGCGCGGGTGCCCCCACCGGCCCGCACCCGGCCGTCGTCCTCGTCCCGTATCGCGGACAGCGGGTTGCGTCGCGGTGATCGTATGGCAAGATGCTGGCAGGTCATGAGTGACAGTCATGAGGCCCCGGCCGACTGTCCGGCAACCCTCCGTCCGTGGCGGGGTGCCCCGGGTGAGGACCAGGTCGTAGGCAGTGAGGTCTACGGCAAGCGCGGACCCCTCGCCGCTCGCTGGAGCGGGGACACCAGGGGTCCTGGTCGTTCGAGGGAGCCTTACATGAGCAAGCGAATGCGATAGGGCGCCGAGCCCCACCTCCGCGTATCCCCTTCCCCGTTCACCTTCCCTGTGCCGAGCCCCGTCCGCCGGCCCAGTGACTCCGCCTGCCCCACAGGAGCCCGCCATGTCTGTCTCCACCGCTGCCGCCGACCGGACCGCCCCCTGCGCCACCGGCACCTCCGCGCCCCTGCCCGTCCTCGGCCGCGACGTCACCGTCCCGCTCGTGACCGGCGGCGAGGTCACCTACGCCGCCCTCGACTACGCCGCCAGCGCCCCCGCCCTCCAGCGCGTGTGGGACGACGTGGCCGCGTACGCCCCGTACTACGGCAGCGTGCACCGCGGGGCCGGATACCTCTCCCAGCTCTCCACGGACCTCTTCGAGAACGCCCGCAGGACCGTGGGCGAGTTCCTCGACTGCCGCGGCGACGACGAGGTCGTCTTCACCCGGTCCACCACCGACTCGCTGAACCTCCTCGCCGCCGCCCTGCCCGCCGACTGCCGGGTCTTCGTCTTCGAGACCGAGCACCACGCCTCGCTGCTGCCGTGGCGCGACGCCCGCGTCACCTACCTCGACGCCCCGCGCACCCCGGGCGAGGCCGTCGCCACGCTGGAGCGGGCCCTCGCCGACCGCGACCCGCGGGGCCCGGCCCTCGTGTGCGTCACGGGCGCCTCGAACGTCACCGGCGAGCTGTGGCCCGTACGGGAACTGGCCGCCGCCGCCCACGCGCACGGCGCCCGGATCGTGCTCGACGCCGCCCAGCTCGCCCCGCACCACCCCGTCTCCGTACGGGACCTGGACGTGGACTGGGTCGCGTTCTCCGGGCACAAGCTGTACGCGCCGTTCGGCGCGGGCGTGCTCGCGGGACGCTTCGACTGGCTGCGCGAGGCCGACCCGTACCTCGCCGGCGGGGGCGCTTCGCGGAAGGTGTCGCGGCGTACGGACGGCGGTGTCGACGTGGAGTGGCACGAGAGCGCCACCCGCCACGAGGCCGGCTCGCCCAATGTCATCGGCGCCTACTCCATCGCCTCCGCGTGCAGGGCCCTCACCGAGGCCGGTTTCGACACGCTGGTCGCCCGCGAGCAGCACCTCGTGGACACCGTCCGCCGGGGCCTCGCCGAGGTGCCCGAGGTCCGCGTGCTCTCGCTCTTCGGTGACGACGCCCCGCGCGTCGGTGTGATCTCCTTCGTCGTCGAGGGCTGGAACAGCTCGCACTTCGCCGCCGCGCTCTCCGCCGAGTACGGCATCGGCGTCCGCGACGGCCTCTTCTGCGCCCACCCGCTCGTCCGTACGCTCCTGGGCAGCGACCCGCAGGCGCAGGGCGAGTGCGGTGCCCCCGAGGCCGCGCCCGGCGAGAAGTCGCTGAACGCCATCCGCGTCAGCTTCGGCGCCGGCACCCCCGACGAGCACGTGGACCGCTTCCTGCGGGCGGTGCGGGAACTCGTCGAGGACGGTGCCCGCTGGAACTACCGCACCGAGGACGGCCGCTGCGTCCCGGCCACGGCCACCGGTTCGCCCGCCTGAGCGGAGACCGCCTTCAGAAGGCGCGCATACCGGTTGGGCGGCCTTCGAGGGGGCCGGCTTTCCGGGAGCGCGGATACCGGTTGAGCTGTCTTCGCTGAGCCGGCTCTTCGGGGGGCATACAGGTTGGGCTGACTTCGGCCGGGCCGTTTTTCAGGGGCGCGGGGAACTGCGCGACCAGCCCCCACCGGGGCCGCCCCCGACACACGACCAGACAGCCCTGCCCCCCGCCCCCCGGGGGGCCTAGTTGTCGCCCCCGATGGCGAACGCGGCCTCCAGGTCGTGCTGCGAGTACGTGCGGAACGCCACGTGCGTGTCCGTGCCCTCGACCCCCGGGATCTTGCTGATCATGCCGGGGATGACGTCGGCCAGGTCGTCATGGGCCCGCACCCGGACCATGGCGATCAGGTCGTACGTGCCGGTCACGGAGAAGACCTCGCTGACGCTGTCCAGCGCCGCGATCGACTCGGCGATCTCGGGAATCCGGTCCACGCTGGTCTTGATGAGCACGATCGCGGTGATCACGGCTGGTTTTCTCCCTCGGTGGCCGTCGCTGGGGATTTCACTCTAGCCGGACGCCCGTACCGCACCCACGCGTAGAGGAACCCGGCGGAGAAGCCCAGCAGGTGCGCCAGATAGGCGACCCCGGGCCCCTGGGTCGCGCGCCCCGCGGCCAGCCACTGCAGGGACACCCAGAACGGCAGCACCACCCAGGCGGGGAACCGCAGCGGCAGGAAGAAGAGGAACGGGAAGAGACTGGTCACCCGGGCTTTGGGGAACAGGTACAGGAACGCGCCGAGGACCGCGGAGATCGCCCCCGAGGCGCCGACGAGGGTCTGCGCCGAGCCGGCGTGGGCGCCCGCGTAGCCCAGCAGGGCGAGGTAGCCGCAGCCCAGGTAGAAGAGAGCGAACCGGAAGCGGCCCATCCGCTCCTCGGTCATCGCTCCGAAGACGTAGAGGAAGAGCATGTTCCCCAGCAGATGCAGCCAGCTGCCGTGCACGAAGAGCGCGGTGGCCGGGGTGCCGAGGGCCCGCGGTCTCCCCTGGAACAGCTCGACGGGCACCACCCCCCACCGCTCGAAATAGGCCCGCTGCGCGGAGAGCAGCTCGTCGCCGGTGCCGTACGCGGGACCGAGCCCCGAGGCCGGACCGATCACGAAGACCAGACAGCACACGGCGATCAGCCCGTGGGTCACCGGAGCGGACTGACCCCGCAGGGCTCCGACCGTCCTGACCGTCCCGGCCGCCCTGCCGGTGGACCTGCCCCAGTTGCCGAACATGAGCAGAGCATGACGTAACGGGACCGAACCGCGCAGAGCGCCTCGCCGCTTTCGGTGGACGGGCGTCGAGTACCCGCCAGGCCGTAGGGTTACGAGCCATACGCTCCAGGGAAACTGGTGCGACACGCAGACTTACGGAAAGAGAGCGACTGCCACGATGACGGTTCCCCTCCCGACCGCCGAGACCCGGTGGCGCTGCACGCTCTGCGGCAACCTCACGCGCTTCGACGTGACGCGTTCGTCGAAGGTCGTCGAGTACGTGCACCTGGATCTGGCCGGGGAGCCCAGCGTCGAGGAGCGGGACGTGGTCAGTGAGACCATCGAGTCCGTGCGCTGCCGCTGGTGCAACGCGGTGGATCAGGTGGAACTGGTGGACAGGCCGGGCGCCCGCTCCTGACGGGAGCGGGCCCCGCACGGACGATGGGGTGAAGGATGGTGGAGACCGCAGGCGAGGAGCCGGAGGACGGCGACGCCGAGGTGCTCGACCGTCCGCTGCCCGACGGCGTGCGCCGCAGGGTCGTGCAGATCGTCTCGGACGGCTTCGGCGGCCTGACCGTGTCCGAACTGCCCACCCAGCTGCGGCAGTACGCCCGGTTCGCCCCCAACCGCCGTGCCAAGTTCGCCGGTACCGCGATGGCGGCGGCGATGGAGACCGACCCGCTCTTCAGGCAGCGCATCGCCGAGAAACTCAGGGACGCGCAGCCCGAACTGGCCGGCGCCCTCGACTCCGGTGCGCCGCCCCCGGCCGCGGATCCGCTGGACGTGGCGGCCGTGGCCTACGTGCTGCGGCCCCCGGGCTGGGTGAAACTGGTGACCGCCGCGGGCGAGGAGGCCCTGCGGGCGGACGCCGAGCGGGCCGACGAGGAGAGCCGCGCCGAGCTGGAACGGCTGCGCGAGGAGCTCGCCGAGGCCCGTGGCCAGACCCGTACCGAGACGGAACGGCTGCGCACCGAACTGGACGCGGCGAAGAAGGAAGCGGAATCGCTTCACCGCAAGCTGCGCGGGGCCCTCAGCGACGTCAAGCGCGGCGAGGCGGCCCTGCGCAAGCTGCGCGCCGAGATGGAGTCCGCGCGCGGTGAGGGGCAGGCCCAGCTGTCGGCCGCCGAGAGCGAGAGCCGGCGGCTGAAGCAGCGGCTCACCGAGGTCGAGGCATCCCTGGAGGCCACCCGCCGCGCGGCCCGCGAGGGGCGCAGCGTCGAGGACATGCGCGTACGGCTGCTCCTGGACACCGTGCTCGACGCGGCGCAGGGGCTGCGGCGCGAACTGGCCCTGCCGCCGGTGTCGGTGCGGCCCGCGGAGACCGTGGACGCGGTGGAGCCGGGGCGCATGACACCGAAGGACATCGCGGCCCGGGCGCTGTCCGACAGCGACCCCGCCGTCCTCGACCAGTTGCTGGCGCTGCCGCAGGCGCACCTGGTCGTCGACGGCTACAACGTCACCAAGACCGGCTATCCGCAGATGCCGCTGGAGAAGCAGCGGCTGCGCCTCCTCGGCCAGCTCTCGCAGCTCGCCGCGCAGACCGGCGCCGAAGTCACCTGTGTCTTCGACGGGGCCGAGCTGGCCGCGCCGGTACTGCTCGCGCCGCCGCGCGGGGTGCGGGTGCTGTTCTCCAAGCCGGGCGTCACCGCGGACGAGTTGATCCGCCAGCTGGTGCGCGCGGAACCGCCGGGGCGGCCCGTCATCGTCGTCTCCACCGACCGGGAGGTGGCCGACGGCGTGGCGGCCGCGGGTGCCCGTCCGGTGGCCTCCGCGGTGCTGCTCAAGCGCCTCTCGCGGGGTTGAGATCCGCCCTGGGCGGGCAGTTCCATGACGTCGGTGAACCCATGGCGCCGTTCTGCCCCGTACGTCACATAGATGACGTACGCACCAAGAGCAACACATGGTCGTCTTGCCCCAATTGGCGAAACCTTTACGCAACGTAGCGTCAATCGAACGTTACTGCACGTGAGTTGAGTGCAAAGAATGCGACCGGTGACCGAGATTTTTCCTGAGAGGATTTGAACTGATCACAGGGTCATCACTAGGGTCAGGCCTCGAACCTCCGCTCGGGTGATCACTCATCGGGAGTGACGGCGGAGGGGCACCGCACACCGGCGTCTTCGGTGGGCGGCTGAGGTAATGAAGGAGCTCGCCTCCGTGGCGTCCCACCGTCGACCGAAGCAGCCGAGCCGCACCCGCGTGACCGTGCTCACCACCGTTGCCACCGCGGCCGTCGCCCTCAGCGCGCAGGCGGCCAACGCCGCGCCCAGCGAGAAGCCCGGCAAGGACGAGGTCAAGGCGAAGGTCGACAAGCTCTACGAAGAGGTCGAGCGCGCCACCGACAAGGCCAACGGCGCCGAGGAGAAGCAGGAGAAGCTGGAGAAGGAGATCGGCACTCTCCAGGACCAGGTCGCCCGCGGCCAGGACGACCTCAACTCCATGCGCGACGGCCTCGGTCTGATGGCCAGCTCCCAGTACCGCACGGGCGCCATCGACCCCTCCGTGCAGCTCTTCCTCTCCGCCGACCCGGACGACTACCTCGACAAGGCGTCCACCATCGACCAGCTGAGCGCCCAGCAGGTCGACGCGCTCAAGAAGGTCCAGGACAAGCAGCGGGTCCTCGCCCAGCAGCGCGAGGAGGCGGCCGGCAAGCTCAAGGAGCTCTCCGACACCCGCAAGACGCTGGGCAAGAAGAAGAAGGAAGTCCAGAGCAAGCTCGCCGACGCGCAGAAGCTGCTCAACAGCCTGACGGCAGCCGAGAAGGCGGCCATCGCCACCGCGGACCAGCGCGCCAGCCGTGACGCGGGCGACCGCGCCGAACTCGACGTCGGCAAAGAGGTCGCGGGCTCCAACTACGGCGCCGCCGCCCTCGCCGCCGCGAGGACCCAGATGGGCAAGCCGTACGTCTCCGGCGGCAGCGGCCCCAACTCGTACGACTGCTCCGGTCTGACGCAGTGGGCGTACGGCCAGGCCGGTGTGTCGATCACCCGGACCACCTACACGCAGCAGAACGACGGTACGAAGATCGGCCGCGACGCGCTCAAGCCGGGCGACCTGGTCTTCTTCAACAGCCTCGCGCACGTCGGCCTGTACGCCGGCAACGGTGTGGTGCTGCACGCCCCGAAGCCGGGCGCCGTCGTCCGCCTCGAGTCGATGAGCACGATCGGCTCCTTCCAGTTCGGCGTCCGCGTCTGACGAACGCTCCTCCGCGGTTTCCCGGAGGACGGTCGCCGCGCCGCCCGAACGGGCGAATTCCCGTGGCCCCCGCTGACCCCACGCCCCGCTGATGACCTGCGTCTGAGGCGGGGCGTCACGCTGTGTGCACGCAATGGTCTTTGGTCACCGCGTAGTCGCACGGCTACTCTCTGGCGCGTTTCCCCCAACACCGGGGGAGCGACAGTCCGTCAGCGGAAGGGAGAGCGGCTTCCCGTGGGGTCCCATCGCCGCCCAGCACCGTCCGGCCTCGACCGGGGCGCCCGAGGCGCCACCCTCTGCGCACTGACCGCCGCGGCCGCGGCCCTCGGCGTCCTGCCGGCCGGCGCGGCGCCGCAGGACGACAGGCGTGCCGAGGTGGACCGCCTGTACGAGGAGGCCGAGCACGCCACCGAGTCGTACAACAAGGCCGACGAACGCGCCGACCTCCTGCACGACGAGGTCGGCAGGGCCCAGGACCGGATCGCCCGCCAGCAGGAGCGCATCAACACCATGCGGGACGGACTCGGTTCGCTCGCCGGGGCCCAGTACCGCTCCGGCGGCCTCGACCCGTCGCTGGCGCTGATGTTCTCCGACGACCCCGACGACTACCTCGACAAGGCGGCCGCGCTCGACCGCATCGGCGCCCGCCAGGCCGGCGAACTCAGGGAACTGCAGACCGCGATGCGCGATCTCGCCCAGGACCGCTCGGAGGCCACCCGCAAGCTCGCCGAACTGGACCGCAGCCGCAAGGCCGTCGCCCGTCACAAACGCACCGTCGAGCGGAAGCTGACCAGGGCGCGGCAGCTGCTGAACTCGATGCCCGACGCCGACCGCGCCGCCTACGACCGGGCCTCCCGCTCCGGCCGCACCCCCGACCTGACCGGCGCCGCCCCCTCCTCCGGCCGGGCCGCCGCCGCCGTCGCCGCGGCCCGCTCGGCGCTGGGCCGCCCCTACGTCTGGGGGGCCAACGGGCCCTCGGGGTTCGACTGTTCAGGCCTCATGCAGTGGTCGTACGCGCAGGCCGGGGTCGGTCTGCCGCGCACCTCGCAGGCCCAGGCGCACGCCGGGCGGCAGGTGCCGCTCTCGCAGGCGCGGCCCGGCGACCTCGTCACCTACCGGGACGACGCCAGTCATGTGGGGATGTACGCCGGCAACGGCCAGGTGATCCACGCGCCCTACCCGGGCGCCTCCGTGCGCTACGACCCGGTGGGCATGATGCCCGTCTCCGCCGTGACGCGCCCCTGACCTGGCGGGCCGGCCGCCGTACGATCAGGACCGTGGCTGGTCGTGGACGTGCGCCGGGATGGATCGTGGGGCTGCTGCTGGTCGTTTCGGCCGCTCTGGCCGGCTGCGGCGGCGCGGGGACCGACGGCGCGCCCGCCGGCGTCCAGCGGGTGCTGGACCGGCGGGCGGCGGCGGTGCGCGACGGCAGCGAGGAGGCCTTCGTGGCGACCTCGGCGCCGGACCGGGAGGCCGCCGGCGCGCGGGACGGGGCGCGCACCTGGTTCAGGAACCTGCGGGCGGTCCCGCTGGCCGGCTGGTCGTACCGCGTGACCGGCTTCCGCCGCTCCGGCGACCGCGCCACGGCCGACGCCGAGCTCCGCTACCGCATCGACGGCCACGACCGGGCGCCCGTCGTCACCGGCCGCACGCTGAGCCTCGTCCGCGCCGGCGGGCGCTGGTACGTGAGCGCCGACCGGCCCGCCGGGGGCTCCGCCCGGCAGCTGTGGGAGCTGGGGGCCGTGACGGCCGTACACGGCGAGCACAGCCTCGTCCTGGGGGTCGGGCAGTCCCGCGGCACCCTGCGCGGTTACGCGGGGCTGGCGGACCGCGCGGTGCCCGCCGTGCGGGAGGCGTGGGGGAAGGACTGGCCGGGCCGGGTCGTCGTCCTCGTACCACGGTCGCTGCAGGGCATGGCGCAGCTGCTGGGGGCGCCCGCGTCCGGGTACCGGGGGATCGCTGCGGTCACCACGGGCGAGGCGGGCGAAGGGAAACGGGAGTCCACCCGGCCGGAGGCCGGGGGAGGCTCGGGGAAGGCGCCCGCCGACCGGATCATCGTGAACCCGGACGCGTACGGGGTGCTGGGCTCCCTCGGCCGGCAGGTCGTGCTCACGCACGAGACGACCCATGTCGCCACCCGCGCCTCGACCTCGGCGGCGACCCCGCTGTGGCTGTCGGAGGGGTACGCGGACTGGGTCGGCTACCGGGGCACCGGCCGCTCGGCGGAGCAGGCCGCGCCGGAGCTGACGCGCGCGGTGACCGACGGGCGGGTGCCGGCCGCGCTGCCCGCCGACGGGGACTTCGGCTTCGGCGGGGACGCGGCGAAGCTGGCACGGGCGTACGAGAGCGGGTGGCTGGCCTGCCGGATGATCGCCGAGCGCTGGGGCGAGGTGCGGCTCGGGGAGTTCTACCGGGCCGTGGGGACGCACGGGAAGCGGGCGGGGGCGGTGGAGGCGGGGCTGCGGGACGTCCTGGACACGTCCCCGGAGGAGTTCACGCGGGTGTGGCGGGAGTACCTGCGAGGCCGGCTCGGGTGAACCGGTGCGACGCCGGCGGCTTCCGCGGCCGGAAAGTCAGGAGGTCAGGGATTCCTCGTCGGCGGGCGTCGCCCCGCTCGGCGCCCGGTCCGGATCCGGGTCCGGGTCCGCGTACGACACGGTGTCGCGCCACAGCAGGACGCCCGCAGTGACGGTCGCGGCGACCAGCAGGCCGTTGCGGACCACGAGCAGCGTGATGCCGAGGCCGGTGCTCGCGACGACGTCCGCGAAGTAGAGCGGGAACTCCAGGACGGTGAAGAAGCTCGCCGCCAGCACCATCCCCGCCGGCAGGCCCATCCGGCTGCCGCGGAAGACCAGGCAGACGGCGGCCAGACCGACCAGCCACACCAGGTACTGGGGGCTGATGACCCGGCTCGTCGTGGTGAACAGGAGCACGGCCATGAACGCGGCGTCCGCGGGTGTGTGCACCAGGAACCGGGTCGCACACAGCCGCCACAGCAGCAGCCAGCCGAACGCCAGCCCGGTCAGCATCAGCGCCACCGTGCTCACCACGTCGACGTACGGGCCGAGGAACTCCACCGAGCCGTAGTTGAGCAGCACCTCGCCCTGCCAGCCGTGGTGCCGGGCGATGTGGAAGACCAGCGAGCCGAGGGACTCGACCTCGGTGCCGCGGTCGCGCTGGAAGGTCAGGAACGCGAACGCGCCCGGCATCAGCGCGGCGAACGCCAGCGCGACGCCCGCGGCCGTCGCGGCCGCCGCGCCCCAGGCCCGGCGCCCGGTCGTGCCCACGAGCAGCAGCAGCGGCCACACCTTCAGCAGCGCGCCGAACGCGGCGAGCACGCCCATCACCTTCGGGTGCCGGACGCCCGCGAGGACCGCCGCCACGGCGACGGCGGTCACCATCACGTCGTAGCGCGCGTAGACCGTCGGCCCCAGCAGGGGCACGCCCACGACCCACACCCAGGCACCGCGCGGCGACCTGTCGGGGCGCCGGCCCGCGTACCGGAGCAGCGAGAGGACGACCAGGTCGGCGACGAGGGCGAGGACGAAGAACGCCTGTGGGTAGGCGAGGAACGGCAGCAGCGCCGGGGAGAGGATCGCGAGCGCGGCGGCCGGCGGGTACTGCCAGGTCACGTCGTTCAGCGGGAAGGTGCCGGTGCGCAGGACCTCGTACCAGTTCCGGTAGGTCACCGCGACGTCGCTCGTGACGTCCGGGCCGGGGAAGACGAACACCTTGAGGACGAAGAGCAGGAGCGCCAGCCTTGTCAGTGCCCAGACGGCCGGCAGTACGTACGGGAACCTCGGCCCCCCGGCTCCCGCCATACCCACCTGCTCCTCTTCCGTACGGATCCGCTGTGCGGCCATGATGCTCCGCGCGGCTGTGCGAGAGCGGTGAGACGCGGCCGGACGGAACTGCCGGGTGCGGGTTCGGTACTGTCGACGGCGATGCACAAGACCTTGATCGTGACCAACGACTTCCCGCCGAGACCGGGCGGCATCCAGGCGTTCCTGCACAACATGGCGTTGCGTCTGGACCCCGAGCGGCTCATCGTCTACGCCTCCACGTGGAAGCGGGGCCGGGAAGGTGCCGAGGCCACAGCGGCCTTCGACGCCGAACAGCCCTTCGTCATCGTACGCGATCGAACAACCATGCTGCTGCCCACTCCTGGGGTCTCCCGGCGGGCCGTCGGGCTGTTGCGGGAGCACGGGTGCACCTCGGTGTGGTTCGGTGCGGCGGCGCCGCTCGGGCTGCTCGCGCCCGCGCTGCGCAGGGCGGGCGCCGAGCGGCTCGTGGCGACCACGCACGGGCACGAGGCGGGATGGGCGCAGCTGCCCGCCGCGCGCCGGCTGCTGCGCCGGATCGGCGAGTCGACGGACACGATCACGTACCTCGGCGAGTACACGCGCTCGCGGATCGCCGGCGCGCTGACCCCCGGGGCGGCCGGGCGGATGGTGCAACTGCCCCCAGGCGTCGACGAGAAGACTTTCCACCCCGGTTCGGGCGGGGACGCGGTCCGGGCCCGCCTCGGTCTCACCGACCGGCCGGTGGTGGTGTGCGTCTCGCGTCTCGTGCCGCGCAAGGGGCAGGACACGCTCATCCTCGCGATGCCGCGGATTCTGGCGGGCGAGCCGGAGGCCGTGCTGTTGATCGTGGGGGGCGGACCGTACGAGAAGGAGCTGCGGCGGCTCGCGCACGAGACCGGGGTGGCCGATTCGGTCCGCTTCACCGGGGCGGTGCCGTGGTCCGAACTCCCGGCCCACTACGGCGCGGGCGACGTCTTCGCCATGCCGTGCCGTACGCGGCGTGGGGGGCTGGACGTGGAAGGGCTCGGGATCGTCTATCTGGAGGCGTCCGCGACCGGTCTTCCCGTCGTCGCGGGCGACTCGGGGGGTGCGCCGGACGCCGTCCTCGACGGGGAGACGGGGTGGGTGGTCCGGGGCGGCTCGGCCGAGGACACGGCCGACCGGGTGGTCACCCTCCTCGGCGACGCGGAGCTGCGCCGCAGGATGGGGGAGCGGGGGCGGGCGTGGGTGGAGGAGAAGTGGCGCTGGGACCTCCTGGCGGAGCGGCTCCGGGAGCTGCTCTGACGCCCACGGGGTGGGGCCCGCCGCGGTTCCGTCGGCCGCCGGGGGCTCGTCGCGCAGTTCCCCGCGCCCCTCGAAAGCCTGCGGCTTTTCAGGGCGCGAGCGACCACGACGGCGGGAGAGCCGAAGGCCGTGCGCAAGGGCGGGCCTAGCCCTGGTAGATCGCCTCGATCTCGGCGGCGTAGTCCTTCGCCACCACGTTCCGCTTCAGCTTCAGTGACGGCGTCAGGTGGCCGGAGTCCTCCGTGAACTGGTGCGACAGCACACGGAACCTGCGGACCGACTCCGCCTTCGAGACCGCCGCGTTGCCGTCGTCCACCGCGCTCTGGACCGCCGCGAGCAGCTCCGGGTCCTGCCCCAGCGACGCCGCGGTCGAGCCGGCGGGCTTGCCGTGCTCGCCGGCCCAGCGGCCCAGGAACTCCTCGTCGAGGGTCACCAGCGCCCCCACGAACGGCCGCCCGTCGCCGACCACCATGCACTCCGCGATCAGTGCGTGCGCACGGATGCGGTCCTCGATCACCGCGGGCGCCACGTTCTTGCCGCCCGCCGTGACGATGATCTCCTTCTTGCGGCCGGTGATCCGCAGGTACCCGTCCTCGTCGAGCGTGCCGATGTCCCCGGTGTGGAACCAGCCGTCGGCCAGCGCCTCCTCGGTCGCGGCCTCGTTGTTCCAGTACCCCTTGAAGAGGTGCTCGCCGTGCAGCAGCACCTCGCCGTCGTCGGCGATGCGGACCACCGAGCCCGGCAGCGGCTGTCCGACCGTGCCGATCTTCTGCCGGTCCCACGGGTTGAAGGCGGTGGCCGCGCAGGACTCGGTCAGCCCGTAGCCCTCCAGGACCGTGAAGCCGATCCCGCGGAAGAAGTGGCCGAGCCGCTCACCCAGCGGGGCGCCGCCCGAGATCGCGTACTCGCCCTTGCCGCCGAGCACCGCCCGCAGCTTGCTGTAGACGAGTGCGTCGAACGCCTTGTGCTTGATCCGCAGACCCAGCGAAGGGCCCGCCGTCGTGTCCAGCGCGCGGCTGTACGCGATCGCCGTGTCCGCCGCCTTGTCGAAGATCCGGCCCTTGCCGTCCGCCTGCGCCTTGGCCCGCGCCGAGTTGTAGACCTTCTCGAAGACGCGCGGCACACCGAGGATCAGCGTCGGCCGGAAGGAGGCCAGCTCCTCGGTGAGGTTCTTGATGTCCGGGACCATGCCCAGCTTGATCGGCGCCATCATCGGCGCGACCTGCACGAGCCGCCCGAAGACGTGCGCGAGCGGGAGGAAGAGCAGCACCGAGCACTCGCCGGTGCGGAACAGCGGCCGCAGCCGCTCCACGATGTTGCCGCACTCCGCGAAGAAGCTGCGGTGGGTCAGCACACAGCCCTTGGGGCGGCCGGTCGTACCGCTCGTGTAGACGATGGTCGCCGGGTCGTCGGCCTTGGCGAGCGAGCTGCGCTCCTCGACCGCCGCGTCCGTGACGTCCTTGCCGGCCCGGTTGAGCTCGTCGACGCCGCCGCCCTCGATCTGCCAGACGTGCTTGAGCTGCGGCAGCCCGTCACGCACCGACTCCACGGCGGCCGCGTGCGCGTCCAGCTCCACGACGACCGCGGTCGCCCCCGAGTCGCCGAGGATCCACTGCACCTGCTCGGGCGAGCTGGTCTCGTACACCGGTACGGTGACCGCGCCCGCGCTCCAGATCGCGAAGTCCAGCAGCGTCCACTCGTACCGCGTACGGGACATCAGGGCGACGCGGTCGCCGGGCTGTACGCCCGAGGCGATCAGGCCCTTGGCGGCGGCCTGCACCTCGGCGAGGAACGCGGTGGCCGTGACATCCGTCCAGGCGCCGCCGACCTTGCGGGCGATGACCGCGACGTCGGGGTGCTGCGCGGCGTTTCTGCGGACGATGTCGGTCAGATTGCCGTCCGCAGGGACCTCGTACAAAGCCGGAAGGCTGAACTCGCGCAAGACTGCTGCTCCTCATAGGGCGCCGACGCCACGACTTCGTGTGATGCGACGGAGTGGTCCAAGGCTCGGGCAGGTGCTCCGGGAGCCGGTTGCCGAAACCCTGAGCACGACTGGACTGCCCGGACGTTACCCGCCGGTAGTGCCTCTACGACAGGGGGGCCGGGTGAGATGTTCCCCGCGTCACATGTGTGGGCGTTCCTTCGCGCAGGGTAGTCCAAGCGGTTGCCGGTCGGGTAGTAACCGCAGGTCCGCCCGCGTCTACACACGTTTGCTCCACAGGCTTACCCTTGATCGCCATGGCGGGTACACAAGGTGGCGACGCAAGTGACGCGCGGGACACCCCGCGCACTCGGATCCATGTCGTGAGCGACGTGCACGGCAACGTCCGCGACCTGGTCAGGGCGGGTGACGGCGCGGACGCCCTGATCTGTCTGGGCGACCTCGTGCTCTTCATCGACTACGCCGACCACTCCCGCGGCATCTTCCCGGACCTCTTCGGCACCGAGAACACGGACCGCATCGTCGAGCTGCGCACCGCCCGTCACTACGAGGAGGCGCGGGCCTTCGGCGCCCGGCTCTGGGCGGGCGTCGACCGGGTCCCCGCCATCGAGAAGGCGGTACGCAAGCAGTACGCCGAACTCTTCGCCGCGTTCCCCACCCCGACGTACGCCACCTACGGAAACGTCGACATGCCGTCCCTCTGGTCGGAGTACGCCGGACCGGGCACCACCGTCCTCGACGGCGAGCGGGTGGAGATCGGCGGCCGTGTCTTCGGCTTCGTCGGCGGCGGACTGCGTACCCCCATGCGGACGCCGTACGAGATCAGCGACGAGGAGTACGCGGCGAAGATCGAGGCCGTCGGCGAGGTGGACGTGCTCTGCACGCACATCCCGCCCGAGGTGCCCGAGCTCGTCTACGACACGGTGGCGCGGCGCTTCGAGCGGGGCAGCCGGGCCCTGCTGGAGGCGATCCGGCGCACCCGGCCCCGCTACGCGCTCTTCGGGCACGTCCACCAGCCGCTCGCCCGGCGGATGCGGATCGGTGCCACGGAGTGCGTGAACGTGGGTCACTTCGCCGGTACGGGGAAGCCGTGGGTGCTGCGGTGGTGAGGAGCGCCGGGGCCGCCGGCGGTCGCGGGGCCGGGGGCGGGGGCCCCTCCACAGCGCGGTAGCCTTCACGCTGCGCACACAGGCAGAAAGCGTTCGCACCCCGCACGACCCCCCCTGTCCGGACCGCATCTGGAGGAGCCACGGCGATGGCGGAACACACCAGCTCGAGCATCACGATCGAGGCGGCACCGGCCGATGTCATGGCGGTCATCGCCGACTTCGCCCGCTACCCCGACTGGACGGGCGAGGTGAAGGAGGCGGAGGTGCTCGCGACGGACGAGAAGGACCGCGCCGAGCAGGTGCGCCTCGTCATGGACGCCGGCGCCATCAAGGACGACCAGACCCTGGGCTACACCTGGACCGGCGACCACGAGGTCTCCTGGACCCTGGTCAAGTCGCAGATGCTCCGCTCGCTGGACGGCTCGTACACCCTGCGGCCCGCGGGCCTGAACGCCACCGAGGTCACCTACCGCCTCACCGTCGACGTCAAGATCCCGATGCTCGGCATGATCAAGCGCAAGGCGGAGAAGGTCATCATCGACCGCGCGCTGGCGGGGCTGAAGAAGCGCGTGGAGTCGGGCGACGCGGGCAGGGAGGCGGAGGCCGAGTCGCAGGACTCCGGCCAGAAGGCGCAGCCGGTCGACACCGACAAGAAGGCCGGACCGGACGACAAGTAGCGGCCCGCCGTCACCGCCGCCCCACCCCGTACCGTTCAGCAGCATGCGCACCATCCTGATCACCGGGTCCGGCGGCTCCGGCCGCACCACCGTCGCCGCGGCCACCGCTCTGGCGGCCGCCCGCCGGGGCACCCGCACCCTGGTGCTCTCCGCGGACCGCACCGACACCCTCGGCGCCGTCCTCGGCGCCCCCACCGGCGGCACACCGGCCGAGACCGCCCCCGGCCTCACCGCCTGGCGGCCGGATCCGGCCGAGGGCTTCCGGGCGGACCTCCTCGCGCTCCAGGAGCAGGCCTCCGGCGCCCTCGGCCTGCTGGGCTCGGCCCGCCTGGACGCCGAGGAGCTCACCCCGCTCCCGGGCGCCGAGGAACTCACCCTGCTGCGTGCCCTGCGCGACGCGGCCGCCTCGGACACCTTCGACCTGCTCGTCGTCGACCTGCCGCCCGTCCCCCAGGCCCTCGCCCTGCTGGCCCTGCCCGAACAACTGCGCCGCTACCTGCGCCGTCTGCTGCCCGCCGAGCGCCAGGCGGCCCGCGCCCTGCGCCCCGTCCTCGGTCGCCTGGCCGGTGTGCCGATGCCGACGGAGCGGCTGTACGAGACGGCGGCCCGCTGGGACGTCGAACTGGCCGCGGCCCAGCTGGCCGTCGAGGACCCGGCGACGACCGTGCGCCTGGTCGCCGAACCCGGCCCGGCCGGCGCCGACGCCGTCCGGACCGCCACCACCGGACTCGCCCTGCGCGGCCTGCGCACCGACGCCCTGATCGTCAGCCGCGTGCTGCCCGGCACGTCCCCCGACACCTGGCTGGCCGCCCTCGCCGCCCAGCAGCGCAAGGCCGTCGACGAGTGGCGCGCGGAGCGGAGACGGACGGACGACGTGCACGAGGTGCCGCACCTCGGCCGCGACCCGCGCGGCCCCGAGGACCTGGCCCTGCTCCCAGTGCCCGCGGCGGGCGACACTCCCGGCCCGCCGCGGTGGCCCGTCGTCGACCGGCTCGCCGACGACGGCGTGCTCGTCTGGCACATCCCGCTCCCCGGCGCGATACGCGAGGAACTCGACCTCGTCCGGCGCGGGGACGAACTCCTGCTCACCGTCGGGCAGTTCCGCCGGGTCGTCGCGCTGCCCTCCGCCCTGCGCCGCTGCGCGGTGGCCGGCGCCTCCCTGCGCGAGGGCGAACTGAGGGTCCGGTTCACCCCCGACCCCGAGCTGTGGCCGCGGACACGGTGAACGGCATACCCCCGTTCGGGTAACGTCGAGAGACACAGAGCCGATGCTTGGAGTCCGCCATGAGCGATGAGCGCCCCACGTCCGAAGCCGGGGAGGACGCGCTCGGCAAGGTGCACGACGAGGAGCACGACGAGGTCCGGGCCACCGACGACGACGCCTGGGCGAAGGCGTGCGCCGAGGACCTCGCCGCGGAGCAGGCCCGCCGCCGCGGCCAGTACGGCCGCCCGCCCGGCTCGGCCGCCGAGGAACTGCGCAAACTCGTCGACGCCGTCGCCGACAAACTGTCCGGACTGCAGTCACCGCTGCTCGGGGCGGTCGCCGGCGGCGCCGCCCAGCAGGTGGTCAACCAGGTCGTGCAGCAGGCCAGGGCCGCCGTCGAGCCCGTCATCGAACGCAACCCCGACGTGTTCGACCACCTCGCGAGCGCCGGCTCCGAGCTGCTCGCCGCGTACCGCTCCGCCGTCGAGGCGCAGGAACGGCGCTGGACCGCCCGGGACACCGCCGCGCGGCCCCGGGACGAGGGCACCGGTGGTGCGGAACACATCGACCTGGACTGAAGCCGCTCGGGTACGGTTGGCCATAGCGGGGCTCGACCGAAACTGAGGGATTCATGGGACTCACCATCGGCGTCGACATCGGCGGCACGAAGATCGCGGCCGGGGTGGTCGACGAGGAAGGCAACATCCTCTCGACCTTCAAAGTGCCGACGCCCACGACGCCGCAGGCGATCGTGGACGCGATCGCCGCCGCCGTCGAGGGTGCACGGGCCGGGCACGAGATCGTCGGCGTGGGCATCGGTGCCGCCGGATACGTCAACCGTCAGCGCTCGACGGTCTATTTCGCGCCGAACATCGACTGGCGGCAGGAACCCCTGAAGGAAGAGGTGGAGGCCCGGGTCGGCCTCCCGGTCGTGGTCGAGAACGACGCGAACGCGGCGGCCTGGGGCGAGTACAAGTTCGGCGCGGGCAAGGGCCACCGCAACGTCATCTGCATCACGCTCGGCACGGGCCTGGGCGGCGGCATCATCATCGGCAACAAACTGCGGCGCGGGCACTTCGGTGTCGCCGCCGAGTTCGGGCACATCCGGATGGTCCCGGACGGGCTGCTGTGCGGGTGCGGTTCGCAGGGCTGCTGGGAGCAGTACGCGTCCGGTCGCGCGCTCGTCAGGTACGCGACGCAGCGCGCCAACGCGACCCCCGAGCGGGCGGAGATCCTGCTCTCGCTGGGCGACGGAACCCCCGACGGCATCGAGGGCAAGCACATCTCGATGGCCGCGCGGCAGGGGGACCCGGTGGCCGTGGACTCCTACCGCGAGCTGGCCCGCTGGGCGGGGGCCGGTCTCGCCGACCTGGCCTCTCTCTTCGACCCCTCCGCGTTCATCGTGGGCGGAGGGCTGTCGGACGAGGGCGAGCTGGTGCTCGACCCGATCCGCAAGTCGTACAAGCGGTGGCTGGTGGGCGGGAACTGGCGGCCCGTCGCGGACGTGATCGCCGCGCAGCTCGGGAACGACGCGGGGCTGGTGGGCGCGGCGGACCTGGCCCGTGAGCCGGACCCGGTCATGTAGTGACCGGGTCCCCCACGACCGCCCGCCGTGCCCTCCGGGCCGGCGGGCGCTGTGGTGTGCGGGGGCCGATCGCACGGTTCCCCGCGCCCCTCAAGGGTGAAAAACCGGGGCGCAGCCCCGTTTTCCAGGGGCGGGGAACCGCGCGACAAGCCCCCGCCGGGCCGCGGACGAAAAACGCGGCCCCCGCCCCGCACCCACTATCTTGATCCGCATGTCGATCAGTCCGGCAGACAGCCCGCTGCCCGCTTCCCGCAGTGAAGAGGACGGCTCCGCCGTCATCCGCGTGCTCAGCTACAACATCCGCTCCCTGCGGGACGACACCACCGCACTCGCCCGGGTGATCACCGCCTGCGCCCCGGACCTCGTCCTGCTCCAGGAGGCCCCCCGCTTCTTCCGCTGGCGCAAGAAGCTGTCCCGCCTGGCCGCGGCCTCCGGCCAGGTCGTCCTCTCCGGCGGCGCCACCGCCTCCGGGCCCGCCCTGCTCTGCTCCCTGCGCGCCACCGTGGAACGCACCGAGGACGTCCTGCTCCCGCTCACCCCCGGCCTGCACCGGCGCGGCTTCGCGACCGCGGTCGTACGCTTCGGGGCGGCCCGCGTCGGCGTACTGAGCTGTCATCTCTCCCTGCAGAAGGACGAGCGCAGGAAGCAGGGCGACCTGCTCCTCGACCGGCTCGCCGCACTGGGCGCCCCGCACGCCGTCGCCGGCGGCGACCTCAACGAGCGCCCGGACGGCCGCACCTTCACCCGCCTCGCGGCGGAACTGCAGGACGGCTGGGCGGTGGCCCCCTGGGGCGGTGAGTACACCTCGACGCCCGGCGACCCCCACCAGCGCATCGACGCCCTCTTCGCCACACCGGGCGTGCAGGTCCTGGGCTGCGGCGTACCCCTGGGCCACCCCGGGGTGAGCGAGGCGGACCTGAGGGCGGCCACGGACCACCTGCCGGTCCTGGCCGCCCTCAGGGTCCCGGCCGCCTGAGACACGGGGCGTCAGACCACCGCGCCGCGCCCCGGGTCCCCCTCGTCCTCGTCGTCCCGCATCCGCCCCACCAGCGTGGCGAACCCGCCGAGGAAGCCGCCGATACCGAGCGTGGCGAGGTACCACGTCATGTCCCAGCCGAGCAGCACCGCGAGGAGCAGCAGCACGGGACCGCCGATCACGCCCAGCCAGGCGAACTTGGCCGTCGTGTCCGCGGCCGGCAGCGGAGGCGGCTCGGGCGGCACGAAGTGGCCCTCGTCGTCCTCGTCGGCCCCGTCGGGATCGGCCTCGTCCGGATCCGGCGCCGCGTAGTCACGCGGGCCGGCCACGCCGGGCGCGAACGCGACCGAACTGCCGAGCGGCCTGTCGGCGGCCGGCTCGTCCGCCGTCCCGGCCGTCGTGCCCGGTGTGTCGGGGTCCGCGGTGTCCGTACCGTCCTTCGGGCCCTTGGCGCCCTCGGGCTTCGCGGCGCTCTTCGTGTCGGAGTCGCCCGCGCCGCCGGAGCCGTTGGTCTCGGGCTCCAGGAGCGCCAGGTCCTCCACCGACTTGAACGGCTTGGCACCCGGCGGGTCCGGCGGTTCCTCGCCGTACCCCGCCACGATGGCCTCCCACGCCGCCGTCTCGTCGAACGACGGGCCCTGCTCCCCGCCGGGAGCCGCGTCCTTCTCCTCGGGCTCGCGATCCGCGTCGTGCTCAGCCACCAGTGGCCGTCCCTTCCTGCTGACCCGCCTGGCCCGCGTCGGCCTCCTTGCCGGCGCCGGGTGCGAGCCGGGAGACGAAGGCGAAGCTCTCCTCGAAGATCCGGTCCGCGTCGTGGTCCAACGTCGCGACGTGGTAGCTCTGTTCCAGAAGTATCTCCGTCACGTCCACGGACGACACCCGGCTGAGGATGCGGGCCGAGTCGGCGGGCGGCACGACATGGTCCCGCGGGCTGCGCAGGAGCAGCAGCGGCTGGGTCACCTGCGGCAGTTCGCCGTCGAGCAGCCGGTAGAAGGTACGCATCGAGTGCGCCGCGTGCAGGGGCACCTTGTCGTAGCCGATCTCGACACCGCCCTCCTTGGCGATGTCGCTGGTGATGCCCTTGACCGTCGGGACGAAGTGGCGGACCACCGGCAGGGCGTACGCGGCGAGGCCGTGCACCTTGTTCGCGGGGTTGACGACCACGACGCCGTCGACCGCGTCCCCGTGCTTCGCGGCGAGCCGCAGGGTGAGCGCGCCGCCCATGGAGAGGCCGAGGACGAAGACGTGGGCGCAGCGCTCGCGCAGGGCGCGCAGCTCACGGTCCACCTCCGCGTACCAGTCCTGCCAGCCGGTGAGCTGCATGTCCTGCCAGCGCGTGCCGTGCCCGGGCAGCAGCGGCAGCGAGACGGTGAGGCCACGCTCGGCGAGGTACTGCGCCCAGGGACGCAGCGACTGCGGGGAACCGGTGAAGCCGTGGCAGAGGAGGACCCCGACCTCTCCGCCCTCGTGGTGGAACGGCTCAGCTCCGGGAAGGACCGGCACCTTCGGTCTCCTGTTCGTTCAAGGGCGACGCGACGATCACCCCGAAGCTTCGAGGCGTACTTCACCGTACGCGACCGCACTGACACCGACCAGGGCCGTCGGGCCCGTCGGCGGTGCCCCGGGTTAAGGTCTGAGCGACCTACACAGGAGGCACGCGGGTGATCTACGGCGCAATGAAGTTCTCCATCGGGGGACCCCTGAAGCTCGCCTTCAGGCCCTGGGTGGAAGGCCTCGAGAACATTCCCGCCGAGGGTCCGGCCATCCTGGCGAGCAATCACCTGTCCTTCTCGGACTCGTTCTTCCTGCCCGCGGTCCTCGACCGCAAGGTCACCTTCATCGCGAAGGCCGAGTACTTCACCACGCCGGGCGTCAAGGGCCGGATGACCGCCGCCTTCTTCAAGGGCGTCGGCCAGCTGCCGGTGGACCGCTCCGGAGGGCGCGGCGCCGGCCAGGCGGCCATCAGGAGCGGCCTCGACGTCCTGGAGCGGGGCGAGCTGTTCGGCATCTACCCGGAGGGCACGCGCTCGCCCGACGGCCGCCTCTACCGCGGCAAGCCCGGCGGCCTCGCGCGCGTGGCACTGGCCTCCGGGGCGCCGGTCGTCCCGGTCGCCATGATCGACACGGAGAAGATCCAGCCGCCCGGCAAGGTGATGCCCAAGCTGATGCGTCCGGGCATCCGCATCGGCAGGCCGCTGGACTTCAGCCGCTACAACGGCATGGAGCACGACCGTTTCGTCCTGCGCGCGGTGACCGACGAGGTCATGTACGAGATCATGAAGCTGTCCGGACAGGAGTACGTCGACATCTACGCGACCGCCGCCAAGCGGCAGATCGCGGAGGCGGCGAAAGCGCAGAAGCAGGCGCACAAGGAAGCCCAGAAGGAAGCCGGACAGGCCCACGGGGAAGCCGGACAGGTCCACGGGGAAGCCGGGCGGAGCGGCTCCTAGATCTGGACGGGGCCGCGGGGGGATGGGGGAGTGGGGACATGGCCAAGCGCGAGAGAGTCATGAGGATGTCGGTCGAGCAGCCGCTGTGGCGCGCGCTCACGGGGTACCGGGTTCTGACGCTGTTCTACGCGATCGGTCTCTTCGTGGCGAAGCACGAGGAGTTCGTCCGCCCGGAAGTGGCCGTCGGCTACTACGTGGTGCTCTCCGCCTGGACCTTCGCCACCCTGCCCAAGGTGGCGAACGCCGCGAGCTGCACCAAGCTCTTCCTCGCGGCCGATCTGACCGTCGCCCTCACCGGCATCCTGCTCACCCCGGTCGCGGACGCCCACGACCGGATCGTGGCGGGCGGCCCGACCCTTCCGTCCATCTGGACCGCGGGCGCCGTGCTGGCGTTCGCCGTCAAGGGCGGCTGGCGCTGGGCGGCCTTCGCGTCGGCACTCGTCGGCGTCGCCAACGTCGCGCAGCGCGGTGCCCTCAGCGAGGACACCCTCCACAACGTGCTGCTGGTCTGGGTCGCCTCCATCGCCATCGGGTACGTCGTCGAGGTCGCCCGGGCCTCCGAACGCACCCTGGCCCGCGCCCTGGAGATCGAGGCGGCGACGCGCGAGCGGGTGCGGCTCGCCCGGGACATCCACGACGGCGTCCTCCAGGTGCTGGCCATGGTCCAGCGGCGCGGTTCCGCGCTCGGCGGGGAGGCCGCGGAACTGGGCCGCCTCGCGGGCGAGCAGGAGGTGGCGCTGCGCACCCTGGTCTCCGGCGGGCTCGTACCCGTCTCGCGCGTCTCCGAGGACGAGGCCGAGGGCGCCGTCGTGCGGACGGTGGACGAGCCGGACCCGCGGGACGACTCGGCCCCCCGCGACCTGCGGCCGCTGCTCGCCCCGTACGCCTGCGCGAAGGTGACGTTCGCCGCGCCGGGTACGCCGGTGCCGCTCGCGGCCGGTGCCGCGAGGGAACTGGCCGCCGCGGTGGGCGCCGCCCTGGACAACGTCCACCGGCACGCGGGCGCGGACGCGCGCGCGTGGATCCTCGTCGAGGACGAGCCGGACGCGGTGATCGTGACCGTACGGGACGACGGGCCCGGCATCCCCGAGGGGCGGCTCGCGCAGGCCGAGGGGGAGGGGCGCCTCGGTGTCGCCCTGTCGATCCGCGGGCGGCTGCGCGAGATCGGGGGGACCGTCGAGCTGGTCTCGGTGCCGGGCCAGGGCACGGAGGTCGAGCTGAGAGTCCCCAAGGACGCAGTGAAGGAAGAAGTCGGGAAAGCACCGAAGAAGGCATCGGAGAGAGCCAAAGGTGCGCGGGGGAAGGCGGAGAAGGCATGAGTGAGCGACAGGACCCGATCAGGGTCATGGTGGTCGACGACCATCCCATGTGGCGCGACGCGGTCGCCCGCGACCTGGCCGGGGCCGGGTTCGAGGTGGTCGCGACCGCGGGCGACGGCGAGCAGGCGGTGCGCCGGGCCAGGGCCGCCGCGCCCGACGTCCTGGTGCTGGACCTGAACCTGCCCGCGAAACCGGGGGTGCAGGTCTGCAAGGAGCTCGTCGGTCTCGACCCCGCCCTGCGCGTCCTGGTCCTCTCCGCGAGCGGTGAGCACGCCGACGTCCTGGAGGCGGTCAAGTCGGGCGCCACCGGCTACCTGCTCAAGTCGGCCTCCACGGAGGAGCTGACCGACGCCGTGCGCCGCACGGCGGCCGGCGACCCCGTCTTCACGCCGGGCCTCGCGGGCCTGGTCCTCGGCGAGTACCGCAGGCTCGCCTCCGATCCCGGGCCCGCCACGGGCGGCGGCGAACCGAGGGCCCCGCAGCTCACCGACCGCGAGACCGAGGTGCTGCGTCTGGTGGCCAAGGGGCTGAGCTACAAGCAGATCGCCGAGCGTCTGGTCATCTCCCACCGCACGGTCCAGAACCACGTCCAGAACACCCTGGGCAAGCTCCAGTTGCACAACCGCGTGGAGTTGGTGCGCTATGCCATAGAGCGGGGTCTGGACGACGCGTAAACCCGCCGATACCCACCAACGAGTGACGACGGGTGATCAACTCCCGCACATTGCACCGGAATTGACCTTCCGCCCCCTGCTGAAGTGACCTGGATCACTATTAGCGTGAGTTCCGTCAGCCAACCGCGGCGAAGGGACTTTCCATGCGGGTCGGAGTACTGACCGGAGGCGGCGACTGCCCGGGGCTCAACGCCGTCATCCGGGGCATCGTCCGCAAGGGCGTGCAGGAGTACGGCTATGAGTTCACCGGCTTCCGGGACGGCTGGAGGGGGCCGCTGGAAGGCGACTTCGTCCGGCTTGACATTCCCGCCGTGCGCGGCATCCTGCCCCGCGGCGGCACCATCCTCGGCTCCTCGCGCACCAACCCGCTGAAGGCCGAGGACGGTGTCCGCCGCATCAAGGCGAACCTCGCCAAGGCCGAGGTGGACGCGCTGATCGCGATCGGCGGCGAGGACACCCTGGGGGTCGCCGCCCGGCTCACCGGCGAGTACGGGGTGCCCGTGGTCGGCGTACCGAAGACCATCGACAACGACCTCTCCGCCACCGACTACACCTTCGGTTTCGACACGGCGGTGGGCATCGCGACCGAGGCCATCGACCGGCTGCACACCACCGCCGAGTCGCACATGCGGGTCCTGGTGTGCGAGGTGATGGGGCGGCACGCGGGCTGGATCGCGCTCCACTCGGGCCTCGCGGGCGGCGCCAACGTCATCCTCATCCCCGAGCAGCGCTTCGACATCGACCAGGTCTGCGCCTGGGTGACCTCGCGCTTCAAGGCCTCCTACGCGCCGATCGTGGTCATCTCCGAGGGGGCGATGCCCAAGGACGGCGACCTGGTCCTGAAGGACGGGTCGCTGGACTCCTTCGGGCACGTGCGGCTGTCCGGGGTGGGGGAGTGGCTCGCCAAGGAGATCGAGCGGCGCACGGGCAAGGAGGCGCGGACGACGGTCCTGGGGCACGTGCAGCGCGGCGGCACCCCCAGTGCCTTCGACCGGTGGCTGGCCACGCGGTTCGGGCTGCACGCCATCGAGGCCGTGCGGGACGGGGACTTCGGCAAGATGGTCGCGCTCCAGGGCACGGACATCGTGCGCGTGCCGATCGCGGAGGCGACGGCCCGTCTGAAGACGGTCGACCCCCGCCTGTACCAGGAGGTGGGAGTCTTCTTCGGCTGACCGGCTGACCGGCTGACCGGCTGACCGGCTGACCGGCTGACCGGCTGACCGGCTTCCCCGCCCCCGCCGCCCGTTCCCGTTCCCGACCCTGGGGGCTTCGCCCCCGGACCCCCTTTGCCCTCGGACGCCGGACGGGCTGAAGAAATCAGCCCGTCCGGCGTCCGAGGGCCGGCGGTCCGGGGGCATCGGGACCAGGGTGCGCAACGTCCTCGACTACCTGGCGGGCCGCCGCTGCGAGAACGTGCCGGTGCCCGCCCCCGCGCGCACCTGGTCCACCAGCTCCCGCACGATGTCCGTGCCGCGCAGGGTCAGCACCGACTCGGGGTGGAACTGCACCCCGGCGAAGCCCGGCCCGCGCAGCGCGTGCACCTCGCCCGTCCGGCCGCGGGCGACCTCGATGCCGTGGGCCGCGAGTTCCAGGGCGGCCTCGTCGTCGCAGCGCGCCACGAAGCTGTTGTAGAAGCCGACGGTCTCCGTGCGCCCGAACAGGTCGACGTCCGTCTGGGCGCCCTGGTACGGAACCTCCTTGCGCACGGTCTCCAGGCCCAGTTCCGCCGCGATCAGTTCGTGCCCGAGGCAGACGCCGAGGACGCCGTGCCGGTGCCCACGCAGCACCTGCGCGGTGAGACCGCGCAGGAAGGCCATCCTCGGGTCCGCCAGGTCGGACGGGTCGCCCGGTCCGGGGCCGAGCACCACCGGCCCCTCGTGGGCGAGGACCGCCTCCCGCAGCCCCGCCCCGTCGTACCGCCGCACGGTCACCGCGAGCCCGGAGGAGCGCAGCAGGTGCGCGAGCATCGCCGTGAAGGTGTCCTCGCCGTCCACCACGAGCGCGTGGCCCGTCCGCCCGGCCGACGGCTCCTGCATCCGCAGCCAGAACGGCGCGAGCGAGGACCGCCGCCCGTCCAGCGCGGCCCGCACCCGCGGATCGTCGGCGAGGCCCGTGCGCGCCCCGGTCCCGCGCGGCCGTCCGGGACGTACACCGAGCGCGGCCAGTACGCCCGCCGCCTTGGCGTGGGTCTCGGCGACCTCGCCCGCCGGGTCCGAGCCCCGGACGAGCGTCGCGCCCACCGGCACCCGCAGCCGTCCGTCCGCGCCGATGTCGGCGGTCCGGATGAGGATGGGGGAGTCGAGGGTCTGGGCGCCGCCCGCGTCACGGCCGATCAGGGCGAGGGCTCCCGCGTAGTAGCCGCGCCCGCCGCTCTCGTGCCGCTCGATCACCCGGCAGGCGTTCTGCACGGGCGACCCGGTGACGGTCGCGGCGAACATGGTCTCCTTCAGCACCTCGCGCACGTCCAGCGACGACCGGCCCCGCAGCTCGTACTCGGTGTGCGCCAGGTGGGCCATCTCCTTGAGCCGCGGCCCGATCACCACCCCGCCCATGTCGCCGACCGTGCACATCATCTTGAGCTCCTCGTCGACGACCATCGAGAGCTCCTCGGTCTCCTTGCCGTCGGCCAGGAAGTCCAGCAGGTCCTCGGGCGTCGGCCCCTCGGCGGGATAGCGGTACGTCCCGCTGATCGGGTTCATCACGACGGTCCCGCCGGACATCCGTACGTGCACCTCGGGGCTCGCCCCGACCAGCGTCCGGTCCCCGGTGTGCACGACGAACGTCCAGTACGCCCCCCGCTCGCCCACCAGCAGCCGCCGGAAGAGCGCCAGCGCGTCGGCCCGGCCGAACCCCGCGATCCGCCCCTCGTACGTCCGGCGGATGACGAAGTTAGCGCCCTCGCCGCGCCCGATCTCCTCGTGCAGCACCCGTCCGACGATCCGCGCGTACTCCTCGTCCGCGACGTCGAAGCCCCCGCCCTCGACCCGCACGTCGTGCGCGGGCAGCTCGGCCAGGACCCGCTCCAGCGGGAGTTCGTACGACTCCTCCGGGACGAGCGCGTACAGCGGGGTGCCGTCGTCGCGGACGTCGAAGCCGCGCTCGCGGATCTGGCGGTACGGGACGAGGGCGAGCCCTTCGGGGAGGTCGGCCAGCCGCTCGTGCTCGGTGACCGGCCCGAGCAGCAGCTCGACGGTGTCACCGTGCTCGCTCGGGTGGCCCGGCGTGCGGCGGCGCAGCAGGGCGAACGGGCGGGGGTCGTCCAGCAGATCGAGCAGGTTCATGGGTCCCTGTTCCTTCCTTCGTGGAGAGGAGTGGAGAGGAACGGACCCGGTCGCGAAAACACCGAAGGCCGCCCCTCGGGCGGCCTTCGCGAAGTCTTGCGTACGCGCAGTTCAGTGGGCCGCCGGATGAGCGGTCCACCACCAGTTCTGGTTCTGGGTCGAGTGCGCGAACATACGCCGCACCCTATACCCGTCCCGTGTGTCCGTCCGCCGCACTCGCCCGCCGCACTCGCCCGCCGTACCCGTTCGATCGAGCGCGGTCCGTCTCAATTGATGAGCAGATGGATGGACGCCGGACACGACCCCGTAATGTGGGCGGCGTGACCGTGAACGCTAAGCCCAGCGCGAGCGCTGGCAACACCTGGCGAGACCTTCCCGCGGCGCAGCAGCCCGAGTACCCCGATGCCGAGGCTCTGCGCGCAGTGATCGCGGACCTCGAGTCGTATCCGCCGCTCGTCTTCGCGGGCGAGTGCGACCAACTGCGCGCCCGACTGGGAGCCGTCGCCAAGGGCGAGGCGTTCCTCCTGCAGGGCGGTGACTGCGCCGAGGCCTTCGACGGCGTGTCCGCCGACCACATCCGCAACAAGCTGAAGACCCTGCTCCAGATGGGTGCCGTCCTCACGTACGCGGCGTCCGTGCCGGTCGTGAAGGTCGGCCGTATCGCCGGCCAGTACTCGAAGCCGCGCTCCAAGGGCACCGAGACCCGTGACGGCGTGACCCTGCCGACGTACCGCGGCGACTCGGTCAACGGGTTCGACTTCAACGAGAAGGCCCGGATCCCGGACCCCGAGCGCCTGAAGCGGATGTACAACGCCTCCGCCTCCACGCTCAACCTGGTCCGCGCCTTCACCACCGGCGGGTACGCCGACCTGCGGCAGGTGCACGCCTGGAACCAGGACTTCGTGCGGACCTCGCCGTCCGGCCAGCGCTACGAGCAGCTGGCGCGCGAGATCGACCAGGCACTGAACTTCATGCACGCCTGCGGGACCGACCCGGAGGAGTTCAAGACCGTCGAGTTCTACGCCTCCCACGAGGCGCTGCTCCTGGACTACGAGTCGGCGCTGACCCGGGTCGACTCGCGCACCGGACGCCTGTACGACGTCTCGGGCCACATGGTGTGGATCGGTGAGCGCACCCGTCAGCTGGACGGCGCGCACATCGAGTTCGCCTCGCGGATCAGCAACCCGATCGGGATCAAGCTGGGCCCGACGACGACGGCCGAGGACGCGCTGCAGTACATCGAGCGCCTCGACCCGGACCGCGAGCCGGGCCGGCTGACCTTCATCGTCCGCATGGGCGCCGACAAGGTCCGCGACAAGCTGCCCGAGCTGGTCGAGAAGGTCACCGCCTCGGGCGCGACCGTCGCCTGGATCACCGACCCGATGCACGGCAACACCTACGAGGCGGCCTCCGGTCACAAGACCCGCCGCTTCGACGACGTGCTCGACGAGGTCAAGGGCTTCTTCGAGGTCCACAAGGCGCTCGGCACCCACCCGGGCGGTATCCACGTGGAGCTCACGGGCGACGACGTCACCGAGTGCGTGGGCGGCGGCGACGAGATCTTCGTCGACGACCTGCACCAGCGCTACGAGACGGCCTGCGACCCCCGCCTGAACCGCAGCCAGTCCCTCGACCTGGCGTTCCTGGTGGCGGAGATGTACCGGGACCAGTAGCAGATCAACAGCGGTTCCGGCTGTTACCGGAGCATGTACTGGGGCGCGGATCACATGCGATCCGCGCCCCACCGTACTTTTGTGGCCCGGAAGCGACGGGTAAGGTTAGGTTAGCCTCACCGATCCTCGGGACGGCGTGACCCATCGAATCCCGTCGGGAGGTGCGCCACTTGTTCGTCTGCAACTGCTTCGGAGTGACCGAGGCACAGGTGAAGAAGCACGCGGCGGACGGCGCCTGCACACCCCGCCAGATCGCGTCCGCCTGCAAGGCGGGCACGGACTGCGGGTCCTGCGTGCGGCGCATCCAGGCGCTGCTCGGCCGGGACGGCCGGGACGGCCTCCAGAAGCGCGAGCGGGCGGGTCGGGGCGTCCCCGTACGCGCCGAGATGCCGGAACGGCTGGAAGAGGCCGCCTGACGTCCGGCCTCCTCCGGGGGTCTAACCCTCCGGCTGCTCGATGAGCTGCGCGATGTAGAGCGCCTCGCCGAGCTTCTCCACCAGTTCCAGCTGGGTGTCCAGGTAGTCGATGTGGTGCTCCTCGTCCGCCAGGATCGCCTCGAAGATGTTCGCCGAGGTGACGTCCCCCTTGGCCCGCATCAGGTCGATGCCGCGCCGCAGCCGGTCGATCGCCTCGACCTCGACCTGGCGGTCCGCCTGGAACATCTCGGTGACCGTCTGCCCGACCCGGACGTGGAAGAGCCGCTGGTAGTTCGGCAGGCCGTCCAGGAAGAGGATGCGGTCGGTCAGCAGCTCCGCGTGCTTCATCTCGTCGAAGGACTCGTGCCGCGTGTACTTCGCGAGCTTCGTCCAGCCGAAGTTCTCCTGCATCTTCGCGTGCAGGAAGTACTGGTTGATCGCGGTGAGCTCGGCGGTCAGCTGCTCGTTGAGGAACTCGAGGACCTCGGGGTCGCCCTGCATGGCAGAGGCTCCTTCCGGACAGGGGAACGGGTGGGTTGCGCCGCATGATTGCACCGGTGTTGAAGATCGTCCAGTAAGTGCATGCTTAGTAAGTAAGTACAGGCTTAGTCCGCATTGTCGCGGTTGACCGAATGGGTACGGACCTGGTCGGGTCCACGTTCCCGGGTCTGTCAGGATGGAGTCATGGGTCAGCCGGTGGATCGTGAATCTGGAGAGACAGCACAGCCGGACCTTCCGCCGGGACAGCGACTGCAGCGGGGCTGGCCGGTCACGCACTACGGGCCGGTGCCCAAGTTCCGTCCCGAGCGCTGGGAGTTCAGGGTCTTCGGGGCCACCGCCGACAGCGAGAAGCACTGCTGGACCCATGAGGAGATCACGGCCCTGCCGTACGCGACGGTCGTGGCCGATCTGCACTGCGTGACGAAGTTCAGCATGATCGGCGCGGAGTGGGGCGGCGTCCCGGCCCGGACGATCCTGGAGATCGCCCCGCCCGCACCCGCCGTCACGCACGTCATGGTCTGGGCGGAGTACGGCTACAGCTCGAATCTGCGCCTCGACGACTTCGCGTCCGAGCGCTCGATCCTCGCCACCCACAAGGACGGCGAGCTGCTCACCGCGGAACACGGCTTCCCCCTGCGCCTCGTCGTGCCGCAGCTGTACGCCTGGAAGGGCCCGAAGTGGGTCCGCGGCGTGGAGTACATGACCGCCGACCGCCGCGGCTTCTGGGAGGAACGCGGCTACCACAACGTCGGCGATCCCTGGCGCGAGCAGCGCTACTCCTACCAGGAGGAACCCGGGGACGGGCCCGAACTCTGACGTCCTCGCCGGCCGGGGACCCGCCGCCGGCCGTGGGCCGTGGGCCGACGGGGACGGCCGCGGGGCTGTTCCTCAGCCGTCCCGCAGCTTCTTCAGCCGTTCCACGTCGGCCGCGTGTCCCTCCTTGCCGCCGGGCGTCTCGATGACCAGGGGTACGCCCTCGGTGGCGGGGTGGGTCATCAGGGCGCGGAAGGGGTCCTCGCCGATGTGGCCGGCGCCGATGTTCTCGTGGCGGTCCTTGTGGGCGCCCGCCACGTCCTTGGAGTCGTTGGCGTGGATCAGCTTCAGGCGGCCCTCGCCGACCGCGTCCACCAGCAGGTCGAGGGTCTGGTGCATCCCGCTGGGCCCGGTGAGGTCGTGGCCCGCGGCGAAGATGTGGCACGTGTCCAGGCAGACGCCCAGTTTCGGATGGGCGTCGAGCGCCTCGAAGTAGGGGCCGAAGTCCCAGGTCCGCGAGCAGAGCGAGGCGCCCTGGCCGGCGGTCCCCTCCAGCAGGAGGTCGGGGTCGTCGTCGTGGGTCAGCTCGTCGAGCAGCGGCAGCAGGTGCTCGCGCACCTGCCGCAGCGCGACAGGGCGTTCCCGGCCGCCGGTGGCCGAGCCGGTGTGCACGACCACGCCCCGGGCCCCGATCGCGCGCGCCCTGCGCAGGGAGTGCCGCAGCGACTCCACCGACTTCTCCACGGTCGCCTCGGTGTGCGAGCCGAAGTTGATCAGGTAGGGCGCGTGGACGTACGCGGGAAGGGACCGCGCGGCGCAGGCCGTGCGGAACGCCTCGTCCTGGGCCGGGTTCCCGGCCGGGGTCGCCCAGCCGCGCGGGTTGGCGACGAAGACCTGCACGGCCTCGGCGGCCAGGTCGTGCGCGTACGCGAGGCCTACCGAGGCGAGGCCTCCGGCGACCGGGACATGACCGCCGACGGGGTTGCGGGACTGCTCTGTGCTCACCCTCCCAGGGTGTCACGCGGTCCCGGGCCTCCCGTCGGCGGCCGTGTCCCGGGCGTCCGTCCGGACGTCTGATCGCCCGAGCACCCGAGCACCCGAGCACCAGGACACCCGAGCACCAGGACACCCGGACGCCCGATCGTCCGGACGAGCGGTCCGGCTCCGGTCAGCGGATCTCGATCTTGATCGTCGATCCCTTGGGCGCGGTGTCGCCGCCCTCCGTGGACTGGCTCTTGACCGTGTCGCCGAACAGGCCCAGCAGGCCGCGGTCCTCGTCCACCTCGAAGCCGGCCTCCTCCAGCGCCTGCTTCGCGTCGTCGACGCTGTCGCCCACGACGTCCGGGACCTCGATCATCGGCGGGCCCTTGGAGACCTTCAGCTCGACGGTGTCGCCCTCCGCCGCGTCACTCCCGGGCTTGCGCGACTGCTCCGCCACCTGCCCGGCCTCGTAGTCGGCGGTGATCCGCCCGGTGGCGACCTCGACCGTCAGACCCGCGTCCTCCAGCTCCTGCCGGGCGTCCTTCAGGTCGTCGCCGAGCACGTCGGGCACCTCCACCGGGCGCCCCTTGCTGACGACGAGCGCGATCGCCGAACCGCCGCGGCGCTCGGTGCCCGCCGCCGGCTTCGTGCCGATCACGGAGCCCACGGTGACCTCGTCGCTGAACGCCTTGGTGACCATGCCCGCCTTGAGGCCTTCCTGCTCCAGCCGGTCCTTGGCCTTGCCGAGCACGAAGCCCTTGAGGTCCGGCACCCGCACGATGTCCGGCCCCTCGGAGACCGTCAGCGTCACGGAGTCGTTGTCGCGGATGCGGGCGCCCACGCCGGGGTCGGTGCTGATGACACGGCCGGCCTTGACCGTGTCGCTGTTCTTTTTCTTGACCTTCACCTCGAGCCCGGCGCTCTCGATGCGCCGGACGGCCTGCGCCTCGGTCTTGTCGAGCACCGCCGGGACCTCGGTGAACTGCCCGGAGTTGATGTACCAGACCCCCGCGCCGACGCCGAGGACCAGCAGCACCGCGGCGACGATCGCGAGCAGGCCCCGGCGGGGCGCCAGGGTGCGGCGGCCGGCGCGGGGCGGCTCGGGCGGCAGGGACGGCAGGAAGCTCGTGCGGTGCAGCTCCGCCTCGTCGTCGTTCACCGGGAGCGGCCGCGGCACCGACAGCGAGCGTGGAATCACGCTCGTGAGGTCCTCGGTGCCCGCGCGGTCCGCGGCGACGGCCCCCGGGGGCACGGTGTCCAGCTGGTCGTCGCTCAGGACGACCCGCGCGTCCAGGGTCTGCGCGAGCAGCGCCACCGCGTCGTAGGGGCGGATGCCGGGGTTGCGGGCGGTGGCCGACAGGACCAGTTCGTCCAGCTCGTGGGGCAGGCCGGGGACGGCCGCCGACGGCGGGGGCACGTCCTCGTGCAGATGCTTGTAGAGCACCGCGGCGGGCGAGTCCCCCGAGTGCGGCCGGTCGCCGGTCAGCATCTCGTAGAGGAGGATGCCGCACGCGTACACGTCCACACGGGGATCGGCCGTGCCGCTCTCTATCTGCTCCGGCGCGAGGTAGGACACCGTGCCCAGCACGGCGCCCGTCGTGTGGGTGACCGTGTCCACGGCCCGTACGAGACCGAAGTCCGCCACCTTCACCCGGCCGTCGTCCCCTATGAGGACGTTCTCCGGCTTCATGTCGCGGTGCACGAACCCGGCGCGGTGCGCGGCGCCGAGCGCGGCGAGGACCGGCTCCAGGATGTCCAGCGCGGCCCGCGGCTGGAGCGCCCCCCGCTCGCGCAGCACGTCACGCAGGGTGCATCCGGCGACGTACTCCATCGCCAGGTAGACGTAGGCGCCCTGGGCGCCCTGGTCGAAGACCTGCACCACGTTCGGGTGGGCGAGCCGCGCCACCGACTTGGCCTCACGGATGAAGCGCTCGACGAACGAGGCGTCGGCGGCCAGGGCCGGATGCATCACCTTGAGCGCGAGCACCCGGTCGAGACGGGTGTCCACGGCCCGGTAGACCGTGGCCATCCCGCCGACCGCGATGCGCGCGTCGACGTGATACCGACCGTCGAGCACATGCCCGACCAAGGGGTCTTGAAGGGTCGTGTCCACGCAGGTGAGTGTACGAGCCACCACTGACGGGGCCCTCCGTCCGGGCGGTTCCGGGGCGGTACTGAAGCCGACCTGTGACGGACCCCGCACGCCGATCGGGGCGGCACACCGTACGAATTCGGACAGATGTCCAGGCCGGGAGATGGGGCCGAAGGTCAGAAAGCGGGGCGTTCCGGGTCCAGCCGCGCGATTCCGTCCACCGGGGACGAGGCCTCGGCGAAGTGGCGGCGCGGGATGCGGCCCGCCCGGTACGCCAGCCGGCCGGCCTCGACGGCGTGCCGCATGGCCTCGGCCATGAGGACCGGCTCCTGGGCCCGGGTCACCGCCGAGGCGAGCATCACGCCGGCGCAGCCCAGCTCCATGGCGAGCGCGGCGTCCGAGGCCGTACCGGCTCCCGCGTCCAGGATCACCGGCACGCGCGCGTGCTCGACGATCAGCTGGAAGTTGTGCGGGTTGCGGATCCCGAGCCCCGACCCGATGGGCGACCCCAGCGGCATGACCGCGGCGCAGCCCACGTCCTCCAGTTTCCGCGCGAGGACCGGGTCGTCGTTCGTGTACGGCAGGACCGTGAAGCCGTCGTCGACGAGGGTCTCGGCGGCGTCCAGCAACTCGATCGGATCGGGCAGCAGGGTGCGCTCGTCGGCGATGACCTCCAGCTTGACCAGGTCCGTGCCGAGCGCCTCGCGCGCGAGGCGGGCCGTCAGCACGGCCTCCCCGGCGGTGAAACAGCCCGCGGTGTTCGGCAGCACCCGGATGCCGAGCCGGTCGAGCACGGACAGCACCGAGCCGTGGGACCCGGGGCTCACGCGCCGCATCGCGACCGTCGTCAGTTCCGTGCCGGACGCGACGAGCGAGCGCTCCAGGACGTCCAGGCTCGGGGCACCGCCGGTGCCCATGATCAGACGGGACGTGCAGGACGTACCGCCGAGGACGAAGGGGTCGTCGGCCATGGTCAGCCTCCTTGGACGGCGGTGAGGACTTCGACGCGGTCGCCCTCGCGCAGCCGGGTTCCCGGCCACTGCGCGCGCGGGACGACGGTCTCGTTGAGCGCGGCGGCGATGCCGGCGGGGGCCGCGCACAGGGCGGCGACCAGGGCGGCGAGGTCGGTGTCCGCGGCCAGTCGCCGCCGCTCCCCGTTGACGAGGACGGTCACGCTCATGCGGACTGCTCCGCGAGTGCGGCGGCGTCGAACCGCCGGGGGGTGAACGGGAGCGCCTCCTCGGGCAGTTCGCCGGTGGTCAGGGCGTGCGCCAAGGCGTCGCCGGTGACCGGGGTGAGCAGTACGCCGTTGCGGTGGTGGCCGGTGGCCAGCAGGAGCCCGGGGAGCAGGCTCGGGCCGAGCAGGGGGGCGTTGTCGGGGGAGCAGGGGCGCAGTCCGGCCCGCGTCTCGGTGAGCGGCAGTTCGGTGATGCCGGGGACGAGTTCGTGGGCGTCCCGCAGCAGTGCGTACACACCGCCCGCGGTCACCGTGGTGTCCCAGCCCAGTTCCTCGCTGGTCGCGCCGACGACGAGCTCGCCGCTCTCGCGGGGCACCAGGTAGACGTGGCTGCCGCGGACCACGGCACGCACCGTCCGGCTCAGGAACGGCCCGCCGCGCCGAGGCATGGCCAGCCGCAGCACCTGCCCCTTCACGGGGCGGACCGGCGGCAGTACGTACTCGGGCACGCCCGCCAGGCGCCCGCTGAGGCTGCCCGCGGCGAGGACCACCTGTCCCGCGGGCAGGGCGGAGCCGTTCCGGGTGACGACCCCCGTGGCCCGGTCGCCCGCGACGGTCAGCCGTTCGGCCCATGTGCGGTGGAAGGCCACCCCGGCCCGTTCGCAGGCCGTGACCAGGGCCGCGGCGAGCCGACGCGGGTCGATCTGGTGGTCGCCGTCCACCCGCAGCCCGCCGCGCACGCCCGGCGCGAGCATCGGCTCCAGGCGGCGGCACTCGCGGCCGCTCAGCCACTGCGACTCCAGGCCCGACCGCTGCTGCAGGCTGTGCAGTTCACGCAGGTGGGCGCGGTCGTCGGCGTCGAGGGCCACGGACAGCGTGCCGCACTGCCGGTAACCGAGGTCCGTGC